>NZ_JBEXOP010000018.1:3434-141582 GCF_040611575.1 Streptomyces sp. NPDC006610 | reverse complement strand
GTCCCTGGTGACGTCACCGGGCGAGGTGAGGACGTCGTACTGGTTCCAGCCGGAGCCCGTCGCGATCGTGGTGTAGGCCGTCGACGGCTTGAGCGGGGCGTTGCGGCCCGGCTTGAAGAGCCGCACGGTGCCGCTGCTGAAGCGGACCAGGACGTCGTTGTACCGGTCCCCGCTCAGGTCGCCGAAGGGGACGACCCGCGCCGAGGCCGGCCAGCCGCCGGCGGAGACCTTCTCGCCGAACTTTCCGGTGCCGGTGCCGGAGTGGTACGTCACGCCGCCCGAGGAGTTCAGGGTGACCAGGTCGCCGCGCCCGTCGGGGCCGTCGGCGCTGGTGAAGTCGCGGCGGACGGGGGCGCCGCGCTGGAGGAAGCGCTTGCCGGTGGCGGCCGTGGAGGCGGTGGAGGCGCCGAGGCCGGTCGCCTTCAGCGTCCAGGTGAAGTGGCCGTTGGGGAAGGGGTCGCCGCTCGACGTGCGGCCGGTCCACTGCGCCGACACGTACGACGTGGTCGGGCCGCCGGTGAGGGTGCGGGTCGCCCGTCCCTTGGGGCCGCTCTGCACCGACGTGAAGGTCAGCGACCAGGAGGTGGCCGGACGGGACAGCTGCCAGTGGGCGGTCCAGGGGTACGACGTGGACGGCTGGGCGTAGTCCGGGGCCTCCGCGCGGAAGACGGTGACCGGGGACGGGGCGATGCCGGTGGTGGCGACGTGCGTCTGCTCGTAGACGTCGAACCAGGCCACCAGGCCGGTGTACTCGTCGAGCGTCCAGCGGATCCGGCGGTCGGCGGCGAGGCCGGTGTCCGGGACTTCGGAGGCGAGCACGCGGGTGGCGCCGGTGGCCGCCTCGGTGAGCACGAGCCGCTGCCCGGCGTGGTCGTGCCGGACGGTGAAGCCGTCCCCGAGCAGGACGTCGCCCGGCGTCACCGCGCGGGAGACGCCCGCCTTGGTGTCGTACACGCCGGCCGAGGAGGTACCGCACGCCCAGTACACCCAGCGGCCCGCCGCCTGCAGCTCGCTCGGCACGCAGCCGAGGCCCGGGACGGTCACCGAGGTCAGCGTCTTCTTCGCGGTGAGGCTGTACGGGGTGAGGGTGCCCGGCGTGGACGTGGCGCTCCAGAGGGTGGAGCCGTTGAGGGCGGCGGCGCGCACGGAGCGCTTCAGCAGTTGCCCGTAGCCGAACTCGCCGACGTACTGCGCCGGCGACGAGCCGCCGGAGTTGTAGACGGCGTACTCGTCGGAGACGTCCACGATCGTGCCGCCCGCGGTGTCGAACCGCAGCGGGTTGTAGCCGATGCTGATCAGCTGGTCGGCGTTGCCGAGGCCGCTGCCGCCCTCGTCGGAGTCGTCGAAGGTGTCGAGGTACACGTCGAGGGGCTCGGTCCCGTCGTGGTTGGCCCACAGCGGCGCGCAGACGGTCCCCGGGTACGGGCACTTGGGGCTGATCGTGACGCTGTCGGTGGCGGCGGACGCCGACAGCGTCGTGCCGCCGTTCGTGGTCAGCGTGCGCACGGAGGTCGTCAGTGCCCCGGAGGCGGTGCGCTCGACGACGCGGAGGCTGCCGCGGCCCAGGGCGAGACCGGCCTTCGGGTTCTCCGGCGCGGGGACGCGGTGCAGCTTCTCCAGCGTCGGCGTGCCGTCTTCGGCGAGGCTCAGCCGCTGCGTCCACCAGTCGCCGGCGGAGGTCCCGCCGGTGACGAGCGCGGTGTCGCCGGGGCCGGGGGCCAGGTACGGGTCGGCCGAGTGGAGGAGGGTCCGCGTCGAGCCGTCGGTCAGGGAGACCGCGGTCAGGGCGGAGGTCGCCCTACCGGTGTAGAGGGGCATCACGAGCCAGTCGCCGATGAGGACGGCGTCACCGTCGGGAACCCCCTGGGAGGGCAGGTCGAACACCTGGGCCGGGGCAGCGAGATCGCCGCGGGACTTGAGCCGCACCTCACCCGTCCCGGAGTCGAACCAGCCGATCCGGTCGTCGCTCATCAGGAAGTGGTCGGCGTAGCCGGAGTTGTCGAAGACCGGCGTGTTCACGGCTGTCTCGACGTCGACGTACGTCATGTCGCCACCGGCGTAACGCGAGATCAGCACGCCCTTCGCGTCGGCGGCCACGACATCCTTGTCCTGGAAGCCCGCGAACTCGCCGGTGATCGTGCGCTCGCGCTGCTTCCCGTCCACGAAGTCGATCAGGGTGTTGCGGGTGAGGACGGTGTCCCCGGCCAGCGCGCGGAAGTTGTCGTACGAGCTCGCCGAGGTCATCGTCCTGGTGTTCCGGGTCGCCGGGTCCCACAGGGTGACCGTCGGGCTGCTCAGCGATGACGGCAGCGCGACCAGGTCGCTCTCCGAGCCGTACCAGGCCGTACGGCACTCCGAGCCGAGCGACGTGCAGCCCGAACCGGGCGTGTACACGCCGTCCGCGTTCTCGACCGTGACGGACGTGCCGGAGGCGTAGTCCGTCCACAGCAGGCCCGGAACGCCGGACTGCCGGTGCAGATAGCCGCTCGTGCCGGCGACGAAGGGCCGGTCGGTGCGCGCGGTGGCCGAGCTCGGGTCGGCCAGCGTGATCTCCGCGGTGCCGGCTGCGGGGGCCGCCTGGGCCGTACCGCCGCCCTCCGGCAGGAGCACGACGACGGCGGAAGCGGCCGCGACGGCGACCGCGAGCGAGGAGACGGCAGCGGCGAGACCGCCCCGTCTCAGGGCGTGTCTGCCCACGTGAAGGTTCCCTCCCGGCGAGGATCTCCGCCCTCGCACAAGTGAGCGGATATTACCAGCGCCGGTACGGGCCCCCTGGGCCGTCTAGCGGGCCACGAACTGCGTGAGGATCGCCTGCACTTCGTAGATGTCGACGCCCTTGGTGAAGGTCTTCTGGATCGGCAGCGCCGCGCCGGACAGCCAGATCTTCAACTCGGCGTCGAGGTCGAACGTGCCGGCCGTCTCCACCGAGAAGTGCGTGATGCTGCGGTACGGGATGGAGTGGTACTCCGTCTTCTTCCCCGTGATGCCCTGCTTGTCGACCAGGATCAGCCGCCGGTCGGTGAACAGGAGGGTGTCGCGGATCAGCAGATACGCGGCGTGCACCCGCTCACCCTGCCCCAGCAGCCGCGCGCAGTCCTGCTGCGCCTGGGCCGGGTCGACGGCGTGCGCGTTGCCGAAGAGCGCCATGAACGAACTCACATGTGGTGGACCGGTGTGACTCTGTCCCAACACGTCACGAGGCACGTCGGCGGTTCCCGGATTGAGCGGTGACGGTGCCGGCACCTGCCCTACGCGCGGCGGCGCTCGAGGCTCGGAGCTGCGCCACGGCAACGGGCCCGGTGACGCCGTGCGGTGTCACCGGGCCCTTGGGCTGCCGTGCCGGAGGTCTACTCCGACGCGCCGCCGAAGCGCTCCTTGTACGCCTCCAGGTCGTCGTCCGTCAGCTTGGCGAACAGGACCGGCGGGACCGTGAAGCGGGTGCCGGCGGGGACGGAGGCCAGGGTCTTCGCCTCGTCCGCGGTGACCCAGGTCGCCGTGTCGTCGGTGAGGGCGAACACCCGGCGCATCGCCGCCGCGGTCGTCGGGATGAACGGCTCCGAGACCACCGCGTACAGGTGGATCAGGTTCATCGCCGTACGCAGCGTCAGCGCCGCGCCCTCCGGGTTGGTCTTGATCTCCAGCCAGGGGGCCTTCTCCTCCAGGTAGGAGTTGCCCGCCGACCACAGGGCGCGCAGCGCCGCCGCCGCCTTGCGGAACTGGATGGCCTCCATCTGCTCCTCGTACTCCGCGAGCAGACGGGCGATCTCCTCGCCGAGCCGTGCCTCCGCCTCGCCGGGCTCCGCGCCCGCCGGGACCTCCTCGCCGAAGCGCTTCTTGGAGAACGACAGGACGCGGTTGACGAAGTTGCCGAGGGTGTCGGCGAGGTCCTTGTTCACCGTGGCCGTGAAGTGCTCCCAGGTGAACGACGCGTCGTCCGACTCGGGGGCGTTGGCCATCATGAAGTAGCGCCAGTAGTCGGCGGGCAGCACGTCCAGCGCGTCGTGGGTGAAGACGCCTCGGCGCTGCGAGGTGGAGAACTTGCCGCCGTAGTAGTTCAGCCAGTTGAAGGCCTTGATGACGTCGACCTTCTTCCACGGCGCCCGGGTGCCCAGCAGGGTCGCCGGGAACATCACGCTGTGGAAGGGGACGTTGTCCTTGCCCATGAACTGCGTGTAGCGGACGTCCGCGTCGGACTCCCACCACCACGAACGCCAGTCGCGGTTCTCCGGGTCCTGGTCCGCCCACTCCTTCGTCGCGCCGATGTACTCGATCGGCGCGTCGAACCACACGTAGAACACCTTGCCCTCGGCGGCCAGCTCGGGCCAGGTGTCCGCCGGCACCGGCACGCCCCAGTCGAGGTCGCGGGTGATCGCGCGGTCGTGCAGGCCCTCGGTCAGCCACTTGCGGGCGATGGAGGAGGCCAGGACCGGCCAGTCGTCGGCGCGCTCGTCGACCCACGCCTCGACCTCGCCGGCCAGGGCCGACTGGAGCAGGAAGAGGTGCTTGGTCTCACGGACCTCCAGCTCGCTGCTGCCGCTGATCGCGGAGCGGGGCTCGATGAGGTCGGTGGGGTCCAGGACGCGGGTGCAGTTCTCGCACTGGTCGCCGCGGGCCTTGTCGTAGCCGCAGTGGGGACAGGTGCCGATGATGTAGCGGTCGGGCAGGAAACGGCCGTCCGCGATCGAGTACACCTGGCGGATCGCCCGCTCCTCGATGAAGCCGTTCGCCTTCAGCTCGCGGGCGATCTCCTGGGTGATCTCGTGGTTCTGCGGGGAGCTGCTGCGGCCGAAGTAGTCGAAGGCGAGGCCGAAGCCGCCGTAGATCGCCTTCTGCGCCTCGTGCGCCTGCGCGCAGAACTCGCTGACCGGGATGTTCTGCTCCTTCGCGGCGAGTTCGGCGGGCGTGCCGTGCTCGTCGGTGGCGCAGATGTAGAGGACGTCGTGGCCGCGCTGGCGCAGGTACCGGGAGTAGACGTCCGCCGGGAGCATGGACCCCACCATGTTGCCCAGGTGCTTGATCCCGTTGATGTACGGAAGGGCGCTGGTGATGAGGTGTCGAGCCATCGGGGGCTGCTCCCAGGTCGGTCGTTTTGTGAACCTTGGAATCGTAGCCGACATGGGTGGGCCGCCCGCTTCCCGTTTTGAGGGGTGGAAGGGGCGGCCTTCTCTTGTGGGGGCCGGGGCCGGGGGCTGATGACCAGGGCCGAGGGCTGGGGCCGGTGACTGAGGGCTGGGGGCCTACGGGCGCCAGTTCGCCAGGATGCCCTCGTACAGCTCCGCGTCGGTGAGTTCACGCGGGGTGGGGCCCGCGTGGAAGAAGGCGGTGTTGCCCGTCTTCAGCTTGCGGAGGTAGTCGAAGGCCTTGTTGTCGTGCTCGCCGAACGCGACGAACGAGAAGAAGACCTTGGGGTGCTTCTTCGCGGCGTCCGTGAGGGACTGGGTCGCCGGGGTCTTGGCGTCCGGCGCGCCGTCGGTCTGGAAGACCACGAGGGCGGGGGTGCGGGGGGCCGTCCTGCGGTGGTGGGCCACGACTTCCTCGACGGCGACGTGGTAGCTCGTACGTCCCATCCGGCCGAGGGACGCGTGCAGGGTGTCGACCTTGTCCTCGTGATCGTCGAGGGTCAGCTCGCCGGTTCCGTCCAGCTCCGTGGAGAAGAAGACGACGTGCACCTCGGCCTCGGGGTCGAGGTGCGCGGCCAGGGCCAGGGTCTGCTCGCCGAGTGCCTGGGCGGAGCCGTCCTTGTAGTACGGGCGCATGGAGGCGGAGCGGTCGAGGACGAGGTAGACCTTGGCGGTGGTGTCGGTGAGGCCGTGGGCGGCCAGGGCGCTGGCTGCGGCGGAGTGGGCGGTGGTGAGGGTGGGGGGGATGGCGGGCGGCGGGGGGGGGGGGGGGGCCCGGGGCGGGGGGGGGGGGGGCGGGGGGGGTGGGGGGGGGGGGGGGGAGGGCGGGCGGCTCGGCCTCGGCTTCGCCTTCGGCCTCGGTGTCGTTCCCACCCGCACCACCCGTGCGGGATGCGTCGTCGGGTGCGGGTGGCCCCTGCGGGGCGGACTCGCCGTCGGCGGCTGCGGGCTCCGGGGTGGTCGGGGCTCCGGCCTCCGGCGCGGAAGCGGGCTCGGGCCCGGTTTCCGGCCCGGTTGCGGGCTGGGCTTCCGGCTCGGCGTCCGCCGTCGGGTCGGCCTCAGCCGCCGTCTCCGGCTCCGTCTTCGGCTCAGCGGCAGCTTCCGGCTCAGGCGTCGGCTCCGCCGCCGTCTCCGGCTCCGTCTTCGGCTCAGCGGCAGCTTCCGGCTCAGGCGTCGGCTCCGCCGCCGTCTCCGTCTCCGGCTCCGTCTCAGCCGCAGCCTCCGGCTCAGGCGTCGGCTCCGTCTCAGCCTCCGGCTGCTCCGTCGTCGGCTCCGGCTTCTCGGTGGGCGTCGGCTCGTCGGCGGGCGTAGGCGTGGGCTCCTCGGCGGACTCGGCGTCCTTCGCCGCCGCGGGGGTCGGCTCCTCGGCGGGCGCGGCTTCCTCGGTCGCCTCGGGCTCCGGGGCGGCGGCGGGCGCCGACTCCTCCTCCGCCGTCGGCGTCTCCGGCTCCGCCGCCGGCTTCGGCGCCTCGACCGTCGCGGGCTCGGGTTCCTGTTCCGGCGCCGCGGAAGCCTCGGGCCCGGACTCCGGGGCCCCGGTCTTCGCGGGCTCCGGCTCCGGCTCGGTCTTCAGGGCCTCGGCGGGCACCGGCTCCGGGGTCTCCGGGGTGACCGGCTCCAGGATCTCGGCCGCCGCAGGGGTCGGCTTCTCCTCCGCCGTCTCCGCCGCCTCGGGCTCCGGCTTCTCGGTGGTCGCGGCCACGGGCGCCTCGGCCGCCGCCGGGGCCGGCTCCTCCGCTGCCGCCGGCGCCGGGGGCTCGGTCGGGGCGTCGGACTCCGGGGCCGTCCTCGGCTCCGGCTGTTTCGGGACCGTCACCTTGTCGAAAGCCGCCGCGACCAGTTCGTGCTCCTCGCGCCGCTCCCGCTCCTCGCGCTCCGCACGCCCTTCGGCCTCCGTGCGCTCCTCGCGCTCTTCGCGCTGTTCGGGCAGCCGAGGGGTGGTCTCCGGCTGCTCGGGCGACCCCGGGGCACCCTCTGCCTCGGCCGTCCGGCCCTTGCGTGACCGGCCGAATGCGTTCCGCAGGAGAGTGAGAATGCCCATGTGCGCAACCCTTCGCGTGAGTTGATGCCCGTGAATCCCTGGCCAGGACGGACACGTAAGGTTAGCGGTCTCTGGTGGCGATCTTGGGGCGGGTGGGGGCGGGACCCGGGGTCCCGTCAAGGCGGCATCGCGCCAGAACGCCAATCGCCGTAAGGCCACCCCCACTTCACCTGTCGTTCACTCGATCGCCCCGCTCCCGCACAAACGTGCTCCTACCGTCCGTCACGCTGGATACAAGGGGAAGCAAGGGGAGTAAAAGGTGCGCATACCGCTGCCGATCATCAAAACCTCGAATGGCTCACACCCGGGTGGCCGATCCGCCCTGACCTGCCGTTTCCGCTGTGGTGACGCCTGCTTCCACGAGGTGCCGAACACCACCGCCAACCCGTACGTCGGCGACGTCATCGCCGGCGCCCTCAGCCGTCGCAGCGTCATGCGCGCCGCCGCCGTCGTCACGGCGGCCGCCGCGGCCGGCACCGCCGGTGTCGCCGCCGCCCCGCAGGCCGAGGCCGCGCCCGCCGCCGGCCGGCACGGGGCCGGCAGCGCCAAGGGCGCCCGCGGTCTGCGCTTCGCGCCCGTCGCGCCGAACACCGCCGACGCCGTCACCGTCCCCGAGGGCTACGGCCAGAACGTCGTCATCCGCTGGGGCGAGCCGATCCTGCGCGGCGCCCCCGCCTTCGACCCGGAGAACCAGACCGCCGCCGCCCAGGCCGGCCAGTTCGGGTACAACTGCGACTTCCTGGCGCTGCTGCCCCTGCCCGGCGAGCGAGGCCGGCAGATCCTCGTCGCGAACCACGAGTACACCGACGAGATCCTCATGTTCCGCGACTACGACGCCGCGAACCCCACCAAGGAGCAGGTGGAGATCGCCTGGGCCGCCCACGGCCTGTCCGCCGTCGTCGTCGAGGGCGACCGCCGCACCGGACGGCTCACCCCCGTCCTGCGCCACCCCCTCAACCGGCGCATCACCGCCACCACCGAGTTCCGGATCACCGGCCCCGCCGCCGGCTCCGACCTGCTGAAGACCTCCGCCGACCCGACCGGCACCAAGGCCCTCGGCACCCTGAACAACTGCGCCGGCGGCGTCACCCCCTGGGGCACCACGCTGCACGGCGAGGAGAACTTCAACCAGTACTTCGCCAACAGCAGCCGCCCGACCGACAAGCGGTACGGCATCGGCACCGGCGCCACCGAACGCAAGTGGGAGCGTTTCGACAAGCGCTTCGACGTCGCCCAGGAGCCCAACGAGGTCCACCGCTTCGGCTACGTCGTCGAGCTGGACCCGTACGACCCCGACTCCACCCCCCGCAAGCACACCGCGCTCGGCCGCTTCAAGCACGAGGGCGCGACCGTGCGGCTCACCGACGACGGCCGCCCGGTCGTCTACTCGGGCGACGACGAGCGCTTCGACTACTTCTACAAGTTCGTCGGCAGCAAGCGGATGAAGAAGGGCTCGAGCCGCGCCGCCCGCGAGCACAACCTCTCCCTGCTGGACGAGGGCACCCTCTACGTCGCCAAGCTCACCGGCGACTCCCCCGCCATCGAGATCGACGGCACCGGCAAGCTGCCGGCCGACGGCGAGTTCGACGGCAGCGGCGAGTGGATCCCGCTGGCCACCGCGACCGCCGACGGCGCCGTCAGCCACGTCGAGGGCATGACCGCCGAGGAGGTGTTCGTCTTCACCCGTCTCGCCGGTGACAAGGTCGGCGCGACGAAGATGGACCGCCCCGAGGACATCGAGCCCAACCCGCACACGGGCAAGGTGTACCTGGCCCTGACCAACAACTCCAACCGCGGCGTCGGCGCGAACCCCAAGGCGGACGAGGCCAACCCGCGCAACGCCAACAAGCACGGCCAGGTCCTGGAGCTGACCGAGCGCTGGAACCGCGCCGACAGCACCAGGTTCGCCTGGAGCCTGTTCCTCGTGGCCGGCGACCCGAACGACCCGGCCACCTACTTCGCCGGGTTCCCGAAGGACCAGGTCAGCCCGATCTCCTGCCCGGACAACGTCGCCTTCGACCCGTACGGCAACCTGTGGATCTCCACCGACGGCGCCCAGCTCGGCTCGCACGACGGCCTCTTCGGCGTGGCCACCCGCGGTGAGCGGCGCGGCGAGCTGAAGCAGTTCCTGACCGTGCCGATCGGCGCCGAGACCTGCGGCCCGATCATCCAGGACCGCCGCGTCGTCGTCGCCGTGCAGCACCCCGGCGAGATCAACGGCGCCACCGTCGACAACCCCGCCAGCGCCTGGCCCGACGGCCCCGGCAAGATGGTCCGCCCGGCGGTCGTGGCCGTCTGGCGCAAGGACGGCTGCGACGTCGGCGTCTGACGTCCGTCCCGCGGCGTCCTACGGCGTCCGCCGACGTTCGGCCGCCGGCGTACGGCGTCCGTCCGGCGACCGTCCGACCGCGGTTCGCGGCTGAGTGCCGCACACCGAACCGGGGCGCCCCCATCCCACCGGGGGCGCCCCCTCGTCGTACCGCGACCGCTACGCGTCCTCGTCCTCGGTGTCGACCGCGGCCAGGAACGCTCCCAGGACCGCGTTGAACTCCTCCGGCCGTTCCAGGTTCGGCATGTGCGCGCATCCCTCGATCACCCGCAGCTCCGCCTCCGGCAGCAGGGCGTGCAGGGAACGGGCCTGGTCCACCGGCGTGAACTCGTCGTCCGCGCCGACCACCACCAGCGCGGGAACCGTCACGCGGGTCAGCAGGTCCCGGTAGTCGGGGCGCTCCGCCCGGCCGCGCAGGGCCGCCGCGGCGCCCTCCGGCGAGGTGGCCGTCATCATGCGGTGGACGTGCGCCTTCACGGCCGGGTCGGCGTAGGGGGCGACCATCTTCTCCAGGACCTCGTCGGCATAGCCCCGCATGCCCTCCCGCAGCAGCCTCTCCGCCGCCGCCCGCCGGGCCTCCCTGCCCTGCTCCGTCTCCGCCTCCGCGAAGGTGTCGGCGAGGACCAGGCCCCCGATGCGTTCGGGGCCCCACTGGCGGTAGCACTCCATCGCGATCTGCCCGCCCATCGACAGGCCGGCCAGGACGAACCGCCGCACCCCGAGATCGTCCAGCAGGCCGCCGACGTCCTCGGCGAACCGGGACAGCGGCGTGACGCCCGGGGTGACCGGGGACATGCCGTACCCGCGCAGGTCGGGAGCGATCACCCGGCGGCTCGGTGCGAACGCCTCGGTCTGCGGGGCCCACATCGTGCGGTCGAAGGGGTGGCCGTGGACGAGGACGAGCGGAAGCCGTGAGGTATCGGTGCCTTTGTCCTCGTATGCAAGGAAGGGTGCCATGGAGGCGACCCTAGGGCGGCCCAACTTCTCGGTGCAATAAGATCTTTGCCCTCGGTGCAATGTGAGGGCGGGGAGGCATGGCGGACGGGGACTTCCGGCGGATCGCCGACCGGATCGCCGGTGACATCGCCTCCGGGCGGCTCGCGCCGGGGCAGCGACTGCCGCCCCAGCGGTGGTTCGCGCGCCGGCACGGCATCGCCGCCTCCACCGCCGGGCGCGTCTACGGCGAACTCGTGCGGCGCGGGCTGGTGGTGGGCGAGGTCGGACGCGGCACGTTCGTACGGGCCTCGCCGGTCGCCACGGGGCAGGCACGGGCGCTGGTCGAGGCCGCCGGGGCCGACGCCGCCCCGGTGCATGCCGAGCCCGGAGGGACCGGTGCCGTCCCGGCGGGCGGCGAAGCCGCCGGGACCGGTGACGCCCCGGTGAATCTGCAGCTGAACTACCCTTCCGCGCCGGGGCAGTCGGAGCTGCTCGCCCCCGCCCTCGGGCCGCTGCTGCGACCCGACGTGCTCGCCGAGGCGCTGCGGCCCGCCGCCGCCACCGGCACGCCGTCCGCCCGTGACGCCGTCGCCGGACTGCTCGCGCTTCCCGGCTGGCGGCCCGGTCCCGGGCAGGTGGTCTTCACGGGCAACGCCCGGCAGGCCATCGCCGCCGTGCTGGCCTCCCTGGTCCGTCCCGGCGGCCGGGTCGGTGTGGAGGAGCTGACGTATCCCCTGGTCAAGGAGATCGCTGGCCGGCTCGGCATCACGCTGGTGCCGCTCCCCTCGGACGCGGAGGGACCCTGCCCGGACGCCGTCGCCGCCGCCCACCGCACCGCCCCGCTCTCCGCGCTCTACCTCCAGCCCGCCCTGCACAACCCGACCTCGCTGCGCACCTCCCCGGACCGGTGCCGCGAACTGGGCGAGATGGTCGTGCGGTTGGCGCTGCCCGTGGTGGAGGACCGGATCTGGTCCTTCCTGCACGACGACGACGCCGTGCCGGTGGCCGCCCACGCGCCCGACCTGGCGCACGTGGTCGACGGGCTGTCCAAGCGGGTCGCGCCCGGGCTGACGGTCGGCTTCGCCGTCGTGCCGCCGCGGCGGGTGGAGGCCGTGGGGGCGGCGGTGCGCTCCGGAGGGTGGAGCGCGGGGCGGTTCGCGCTGGAGGCGGCCGTGCGGTGGATCGCCGACGGGACCGTGGAGTCGCTGGTGGCGGCCAAGCGGGAGGACGCGCGGCGGCGGCAGCGGCTGGTCGCCGCCTGTCTGGAGGGGTTCGCCGTACGGGCCGACCCGCGCGCCTATTTCGCCTGGTGGGAGCTGCCCGCACCGTGGCGCGCCGACACCTTCACGGCCGCCGCGGCCGAGCACGGCATCGCCGTCACGCCGGGTACCGCCTTCGCCGTCGATCCGCACCGCACGCCGGATGCCGTCAGGCTCGGGCTCGCGTCGGCCGGGGTTCCGGAGCTGGAGCGGGCGCTGCGGACGCTTGCCGGCGTTGCGCGAGCGGGGCGCACCGGCCGCTGAGCCAGGCCGCGCCGGCCACCGCGAGGCCGAGGGCGAGGAGCAGCCAGGACGCCGTGCGCAGGCTCGCGGTCAGGGCGTCGTAGACCGCGCCGGCGGCCGGGCGGGAGACGTCGGCGGGGACGTCGGACAGGGTCAGCCGGCGGCCGACCGCGACGGCGAGGGCGAGCAGCGCGCCGCCCAGGGCCGTGCCGAGGGCGGTCGCGGTGAGCGCGCGGCGGCGCCGGGTCGCCAGCGCGATGCCGGCGACGGCGCAGGCGACGGCCGCCGACGGGAGCCAGAACGCGGCGACTTCGAGCATGTGGAAACCCTTCCTCAGCCGGTCCAGGTCCCGCTCCGGCAGCACGGAGATCTCAGTGCGCTCGACGGGGATGCGGTCCGCCAGCGGCACGTTCTCCGCGGACAACCGGTGTTTGATCTGCGCGGTCACGGGCGCGAGGTCGACCGTCACCGGGCCGCTCGCCCGGTGGTCGTCGCGCAGGGCGCTCAGCACGGCGTCGTGCGTGACCCGGTTCGCCGCGTCCCAGCCGGCGCGGAACGCCTCCGTACGGGTGAACGAGTGGATCGCGTCGTCCACGAAGGAGCGCAGGGGCGTCGGCATCGGCAGCGTGCCCCGGACCTCGGCGGCCACGGTCCGGGCGACCTCCTCGCGGACGGCCGGATCACCGGCCAGCGGCGCCATGGCGCGGACGTAGCGCCCGGTGTCGGTCAGTCCGTACGCCGCCCACGCCGCCACCGTGCCGAGCGGCGCGAGCAGACAGCACAGGGCGATCAGCGTGGCCGACACGGTGTCGCGGCGGCGCCGGGGGCGTGGGGGACGGGAGGACACGCCTCCAGCGAAGGCCGCCGCGGCGGGGGCGGCGAGCGGGACGCCGCCGAACGGGTGGTCCGTGAGGGGGGACTGGCTCGGGAGGTCCCCAGCCACGCTCGGGGGCGGCTCGGGAGTCCGAGTCGCGAGGACTGCTCGGGCCGTCGAGCTGCGGGTTCTCGCCTCCGGTGGAGGGTTCGCCCGAACGGGTGTTTCCTGGTGGGGAGGGATGAGGGAAAGCGAAGGACCCCGGCCCACCCCGCCGGGGTCCACGCATGTCCGGAAGCCCGGGAGTCCGGGAGCCGGGAAGTCCGGGGGTCCGGGGAAGTCCGGAGGTCCGGGGAAGCCGGGGAGTCCGGGAGCCGGGAAGTCCGGGGGTCCGGGGAAGTCCGGAGGTCCGGGGGAGTCCGGGAGCCGGGAAGTCCGGAGGTCCGGGAGTCCGGGAGCCGGGAAGTCCGGAGGTCCGGGGAAGCCCGGGAGTCCGGGAGCCGGGAAGCCCGGAAGTCCGGGAGTCCGGGAGTCCGGGAGCCGGGAAGTCCGAAAGCCCAGGAGCCCCGGTGACCGGCGCCCCGGATGACCGGAGTCGCCGGGTACGGCCGGTGCGCCGGGTTCAGGGACGTCGCCGGTGACGTGGGGAACGGCGCTCGTCGGCCCCCGCGTCCGCGTCCACGTTCGGGCGTGTCGTGTAGCGGTAGTACAGCGCCGCGAAGACGCCCGCCCCCACCAGCAGCGCCAGCACCGTCGAGCGCAGCACCGACATGCCGGACAGGCTGAACAGCAGGCCCAGCGTGGTCGCGGCGAACGCCGCCCACATCACGGCGTGCCGGCCCTCGCTCAACCGCGGAACGAGCGCCCGCAGGGCGACGTAGGCGACGATGAACACGAGCGCCGTGACGAAGCCGAACAACAGGTTCCAGCCGGTGATCGGGCCCGCCTCTCGGCGGTTGGCCGCCGCCCAGTACCCGTAGACCAGCCCGAGCGCCACGGGCCAGGCCCACGCGGCGGCCCGGTGCACGCGCGGGCCGAAGACGTCGGGTGGGCGGGCGCGGTCGGACGGGCGGGTGCGGGCGGGGCCGGTGTGACGGCCGCGGCCGGAGGACGGTAGCGCTTGAGCCATGGACAGCACTCCTCTCTCTCCTCGCCCCCGCATTCCAGGGCACACCCCGGGCGCACGGGCGGCAAGTCGGCCCCTGCCGTGCCGCGCGCGCCGCCCGGACCGCCCGCGGCACCCGGACCGCGCGCGGAGCCCGGACCGCGCGCGGAGCCCGGACCGCCGGTTGCGTCCGCCCCGCCCGTGGTGTCCGGCGCGGTCCCGGACGGGATGCGCGGTCGGCGGGCGCGTGCTTCCCTGGGCGGCATGAAGCCCGTTTCGCCGGGACTGGAACGCATGAGGCCCGGGCGCCGCGGCGAAGGCGGGAGCCGGCGGCTGCCCGGCCGCCTTCGGCAGGCCGACCGGTACTCCGTCGGCGGCGGGTCTTCCATGGGCGGGCGGTATGCCGTCACCGGGCGCGGGGACCTCGTGCGCCGGCCGCCCGTGCTGCGCGTGCGCGGCCGCAGCGTCGCCTGGGTGCCGCCGCTGCTGCTGAGCCTCGCCATCGCCCTGATCGACGTCAACACCCCCGGCGACTTCCGGATCGTCTCCTGGATCGTGCTCGTCCCCGGCATCGCCTCCGCGATCTGCGGGGTGTGGGGCACGGCCGCGTTCGCGGTGATCGGCCTCGTCACCTACGTCGCCCTGGACGGCGCCTGGCCCAACGAGTACCGGGCCGGGCTGCCCGACTTCATCCTGGTCGCCGTCGGCGGACTGCTGGCCACCGCCGCGTGCGCCGTACGGGTGCGCGCGGAGCGGCGGATGGTGCACATGCGGGACATCGCCGAGACGACCCGCGGAACCGTGCTGCGCCCGCTGCCCGACGGGTGGGGCGGCCTCGACCACGCGGAGGTGTACCTCGCCGCGGACAGCGAGGCGCGCGTCGGCGGAGACTTCTACGACATCCAGCCCGGCCCCCACGGCACCCGGGTCCTGGTCGGGGACGTGCAGGGAAAGGGGCTGGGCGCGGTGGAGACCGCGGCGGCGCTGCTGGGGACGTTCCGCGAGGCGGGGTACCACGAGGCGGAGTTGTCGGTCGTCGCCGAGCGGCTGGAGGTGCGGCTGCGGCGGCACCGGGAGCACATGGCCGCGCTGGGCCGCGAGGGCGGCGACCGGTTCGCCACGGCCGTGCTGATCGACTTCCCGGCGGGCGTGCGGGACGCGGTGGACGTCGTCAATTTCGGACACGAGCCGCCGCTGGTGGTGGGGGAGGCGGGGGTGCGGGCCCTGCCGGCCGGTGAGGGGCTGCCGCTGGGATTCGGCGAACTCGCCCCGGCGGGCCGGACGGTGCCGCCCGTGCGGAGGTTTCCGCTGGCCCCCGGGGAGACGCTGCTGCTCACCACCGACGGGGTGACGGAGGCGCGCGGTGCCGACGGCGGGTTCTATCCGCTGGTCGCCGAGGTGACCCGGCGGTTCGCGGCGGACCCGCGGCCGGCCGGACCCCGGCAGCTGGTCGCCTTCGTCCGGGACGGGGTGCTGGGGCACTGCGACGGGCGCCTCCGGGACGACACGACGGTGTTCGCCGTGCGGCGGGCGTGAACGTCATTGCCCGCAGGGCGTGGGTGCCGCCCGCGGTCAGCGGCTACGGTGGCGGTACGTGATCGACAGGGGAGGGGAAACCATGCCCGGAACCGTGCTGCTGCTCGCCGCCTCGCCCGTGGGCAAGGGCCGGTTGGTGGACGCCGCGGGCGTGCTTCCGGTGCTCGCGGCGGTCGCGCCGGGCGTGCTGGCCGGCGCCGAGACCGCCAACGTCGTGGAGCTCGCCGACCCGCTGGAGCCGCAGGCCGTGCTGACCCGGCTGCGCGCCGCCGCCACCGCGCCCGGACCGCTCACCGTGTTCGTCACCGGCCAGGTCCAGCTGGACCGCCGCCAGAGCCTGCCCCACCTCGCGCTGGCCCGCACCACGCCCGCCACGGTCCGCTACACGGCGTTGCCCTGGCACTGGTTCCGGGAGGAGCTGCGGCTGCGCCCGCCCGGCACGACCACCCTCTTCGTCGACCTGCACGCCGACGCCGACGCCTGGGAGGTGCTCGCCCGCGCCCCGCTGGACGCCGGGACCAACGCCGCCCTCTACGGACGCGTCGCGCCCCCGCCCTCCCGGCGGGCGGTCGGCGGACCGGCGTACATGAAGGCCGTCGCCACGATCCTGCGCAGCGGTCACCGCCCGCCCGTCGAGCAGCTCCACCAGCAGGCGCTGGCCCGGCTGGCCGGCGAGGAGAGCGTCGTCGGCCTGGTGCTCGCCGCGCGGCCGCCCGCGGTGAGCGACCCGCACGCCGCGATCACCGCCGCCGTGCAGGCCGGCCGGCACGCCGACGCCGACGGGCTGGCCGCGCGCTGGGAGCAGGCCGCCGTACGGGCGCACGGGCCGGCCTCCGAGGAGGCGCTGCACTGGGCGGAGGTCCGCGCCGACCTGGCGATGTTCGCCGGCGACGCGGTCCGCAGCTGCCGCACCTGGCTCCACGTCGCCGCCGTCCGGCTGGCCGCCGGGCAGGCGCCGGACGCGCCCGCCGTCGAGGCCGCCGTCGACCGGGCGCACCACCAGTGGGGCGAGGTCCGCGACCGGTCCGCCGCGCGGGAGCTGGGCACGGCGCTGGTGGAGCTGCGCGGCCGGGTGCCGGGCCGGCGGGAGGGCGCGCTGGAGCATGTGCGCGGCCAGCTGCGGCAGTTGGAAGGGCTCCAGGCGCAGAGCTGACCGGACAGCCGCCCGCGGAGCCGATCACCGAGCCGAGCGCGGGCGTGTGCTTCCGCGGAGGGCGCGCGGGCGTACGGCCCCGGGAGCGCACCGGTTCCACCCGTTCGGCGGTGTCCACCGGGCCGCTCGCCGAGCGCGCTGCTATCCACGAAGGAGGGGTCGTCCGTACCCGACGAAGGAAGTGCAGCGCATGGCCACCACTTTCTCCACGAGCTCCACGAGTCTGTCCATCGACTTCACCTCGGGAATCAACGACGCCTGGTCGAGGATCGCCACGTTCGTGCCGAAGCTCGTCGGTTTCCTGGTGATCCTGGCCATCGGCTGGTTCGTGTCCAAGATGATCGCCCGGGTGCTGGACCGGGTCCTGCGCAAGGTGGGCTCCGAGCGGCTGTCGGAGCGGGCGGGCGCGTCGCGGATGTTGAGGGAGTCCAAGTACGACCTGACCGGCATCGTCTGCAAGATCGTGTACTACGCGCTGATGCTGATCACCCTCCAGCTGGCGCTGGGCGTCTTCGGCACGAACCCCGTCAGCCGGATGATCGACGGCATCGTCTCCTGGATCCCGCGCGGCATCGTGGCCGTGGTGCTGATCGTGGTGGCCATGGCCATCGCCAACGCGGTGCGCGGGATCGTGCAGAGCGCGCTGTCCTCGATGTCGTACGGCCGCACGGTCGCGACCATCGCCTGGGCCTGCATCGTCGGCCTCGGCGTGATCGCCGCCCTGGGCCAGGCGGGCATCGCGGTCGCCGTGACGCAGCCGGTGCTGTACGCGGCGCTGGCCGCGGCGGCGGGCATCCTGATCGTCGGCGTCGGCGGCGGCATGATCATGCCGATGCGGCAGCGCTGGGAGCGGTGGCTGGACACCGCCGAGCAGGAGACGGCCCGCGCGCGGGGCGGCGCCTCGGCCTACCAGGCGGGGCGTGAGGACGCGATGTCGAACCAGCCGGCGCGGGAGCGCACGGACATGCCGGGCCGCACGGACCGGCCCGGGTCGACGGGCATGTGACCCGCCGGCCGCCGGGGCCGTGTGCGGGCCTGCCCTCCCGGGCCGGAGAGGGGTCTCCCGGTTCCGGCTAGGACAGGCCCCGGCCCTGTGCCGGGGAGTCGTCCTCGGTGAGCAGGCCGTGCCGGTGGACCAGCCAGCTGATGGCGGTCAGCCGGCACACCGCGTAGTCGTGGCCGACCGGCTCGCGCCAGTCCAGCTCCTCCAGGGCGTCCAGGAAGCCGAGGGCGTAGTCGGCGAGGTCCTCCCGGTGCGGCGGACGCGGGACCAGGCCGGAGCCGTTCGCCGACAGGCGGTCCCTGACCTCGGCGACGTGCTGGTCGACGGCGGCCGTGAAACCGGGTTCGAAGGCGAACTCCGCGAAGCGGGGCGCGAACGCGCTGCTGATCCTGGCCAGGGCAGACATGCCCTCCACGCTAAGGGGGCCGCGGCCGTGCCCGGTCCCGGATGCGCGGAGATTTCCGTCACGGGCCGCCGCCCGCGGGAGAGGCCGTACGGCGCCCCTCGCCCGCCCGCTCCACCGGTTCCCGGCGCCTGCCCGGGCCCCGCACCGGCCGCGGTGACCAGGGCGAGCGTGGCGAAGACGGCGGCGGCGACGGCACGGGCGTAACGGGCGGTCGGGCTGGGGCGGGTGACGGATGTGGGGGGTCCGAACACGGCAACCTCATCATGACTGCGACGTGACTGCGGTACGAGTGCGACATGAGTGCGAAGGATCGAGCCTCACCCCAAGCTAGGGGTCCCGGGTCCCGCCCGGAAGAGGTCCAGGCCACTCGGGGCCGCCGGTTTCGGTGCGGGGGCCACGGGTAGTCGGCCCTCGTTTCCGGCCTGCCGGTGGAGGGAGTGACCGTGCGGCCCAGAGACGAACACGAGGACATCCCGAGGAGGCTGTGCCGTGTCGCGGTCCGCGTCCTGCCCGTGAGCTGCGCGAGCGTGTCGTTGTGCCACGACGGCATGCCCGTGCCGCTGAGCGCCAGCGACGACCGGGCGGCGTACCTGATGGAGATCCAGGCCACCCTCGGCGAGGGCCCCTGCCTGCACGCCGCGCGGACCGGCGGCCCGGTGATCGCCGCCGACCTGACCGGCGGCCGGGACGCCGGGCGCTGGCCGGTCTTCGCCCAGCAGGCCACCGAGGTCGGCGTCCGGGCGGTGTACGCGCTGCCGCTGCACGACGACGCCGGCTGCGTCGGCACCCTCGACCTCTACCGCGACACCCCCGGCGGGCTCAGCCCCGAGGAACTGCGGACGGCGACCCTGATGGCGGGCGTGATGACGAACGCGCTGACGGTGCTGCCGCTCGGTGAGGTGAGCGGGGACCGCTCACCCGACCGGCCCTGGCTCAGCGAGCTGGCCACCGAGCACGACGAGGTCTACCAGGCCGTCGGCATGATCATGGCGCAGCTCGGCGTCGACGCGGACGAGGCCCTGGCCCGCCTGCGCGGGCACGCGTTCGCGCAGGGCAGGACGGTGCTGGTGGCGGCGCACGAGGTGGTGACCCGCAGGGATCGGTTCGAGCGGGACTGACGGGCCGGCGAGGCCGAGGGCGGACGCATCCCTCACACCTGTACCCGCCCCTGCCGGCGCACCTGCGCCAGCCGCTCGGCGCCCAGTTCCGCCGCCGCCCGGGTCACCTCGGCGTAGACCTCGCCCAGGCCGCCGTTGGTCAGGGCGAACGCGTCCTCCCCGACGCGGACCGCCACGACGTCCAGGGTGAGGGTGACGGGCTCGCCGTCGTAACCGCGCTGGTCCTGCGCCCGCACGGTGACCCGCAGGCCCTGGCGGGCGTCCCCCACCTCCGGCAGGTCGGCCTCCTCGACCTCGACCCCGCGCCGGGCGCCGCCCGCGGTGGTGGCCGTGAACTTCGCGCAGGTCCGGGGGAGGGTCCTCAGCCAGGCCAGGGTGTCGTCCACGTCCCGGGGCGGCCGGGAGGTGACCTGGTAGCGCAGCTGCGCCTCGTCCCAGCCGTCGTCCAGCCCGACGACCGCGCGGGCGGGCGCGCCGAGCAACTCCTCGGCGTACAGCACGTCGAGCAGCCGCCGGCAGTCGGGCAGGTTCGCCGGGACGCCCGCCTTGAGGAAGCCGTCCCGCCAGGTCGCCGCGCCCTCGGTCGGGGCCCACGGCTCGCCGAGATCCTTCTCCGTGATGAGGGCGGCCCTCGCCTGGGCCTCGGTGAGGCTGGGCGGCGCGCTGGGGGAGGCCGGCGAGGCGGGCGCGGACGACACGGGCGCCGCCGGCCGTCCCTCCCGAGCGATCTGCTCCCCGCCCGTGGAACAGGCGCTCAGCATCCCCGCCGACAGCACAGCGGCGGCGATCGCGCGGGCGGCCGGAACGCGTTCCATCGAGGGTGCCTCCAGGGGGACGTGCCGACGGGGTCACGTCCACGGCATCACCCCGCGCCGTCGGCGGCCAGCGCGGCGGCCCGTCCGGGTGATCACCCGTGCGCCGGGTGTCCCTCCACCGTCGTCAGGAACAGGTCGACATAGCGCCGTACGTCGACGTCCAGGGCCACGTCGACGAGGGGCTGGGGACGGACGCCCTCGTGGATCTCGGACTCGCCGGGGCGGGGCCGGCGGTCCACGACGGTCTGGCCGCGGGCCGGGCCCGGCGCGAGGCAGACCTCCACCGGGAGGAGTTCGGTGGTGAGTCCGGCCGGGTCGGCGACCGCGCAGACCGCGCCCGCGTCGCCGAGACCGCCCGCCGGCTCGTCCTCCGGGTCGGAGCCGGGCGTGGCGGGGCGGTGGGAGAGCAGGTCGCCCGCCAGACGGGCGCCCGGCTCGGTGCTCGCGCGCAGCCGCCGCACGTCCGCCGACGGCACGACGACCCGCTGGAACACGTCGAGCCCGTACATCGTCGTCGGCACCCCGGCCGTGAGCAGGATCGCGGCGGCCTCCGGGTCGTGCCAGACGTTGAACTCGGCGACCGCCGTCGCGTTCCCCGTGGCCACCGCACCGCCCATGAACACGATCCGCTCGATGCCCCGCACCACCTCCGGGTGGGTCCGCAGCAGCAGGGCGATGTTGGTCAGCGGCGCCGTGGGAATCAGGGTGACCGGGCGCGGGGAGGCGAGGATCTCGCGGCGCAGCAGGGTGACGGCGTCCACGTCGGCCGGGCGGCGGGCCGGGGCGGGCAGACCGAGGTCTCCCATGCCGTCGTGGCCGTGGACGTGCCGGGCCGAGCGCGGCGCCTCGATCAGCGGCCGTTCGGCGCCCCGGGCCACCGGGACGCCGGGCGCGCCGGCCCGCTCCAGCACGGTGAGGGTGTTGCGGACGACGCCCGTCACATCCGTGTTCCCGGCGACACAGGTCACCGCCCGCAGATCCAGACGCGGGTGACGCACGGCGAACAGCAGGGCCAGGGCGTCGTCCACGCCGGTGTCACAGTCGATGATCACGGGGATTCGCTCCACGGGGGGACTTTATGACGCGGCGTCTGTTTCCGCCCGGTCCGCCACCGGGGCGTGCCGCGTGACCGCCACCGGGGCGCGCCGCCGTCACCGCGACCGCGCGCCTGCCCCCCGATGTTCGCTTTTCCGGCCAAGTGGACAGATTCTCTGTGTTCTGTCCGCCCTCTGTTACGGAGACCGCGTGCCCGATCTCTCCCCGCAGAATCCCGACTGGTGGCGCCAGGCCGTCATCTACCAGGTCTACCCCCGCAGTTTCGCCGACGCCGACGGTGACGGCCTCGGCGACCTCAAGGGCGTCACACGGCGGCTGACCCATCTCGCCGCGCTCGGCGTCGACGCCCTGTGGCTGAGCCCCTTCTACCCCTCCGAACTCGCCGACGGCGGCTACGACGTCGCCGACTACCGCGACGTCGACCCGCGCCTGGGCACCCTGGACGACTTCGACGCGATGGTCGCCGAGGCGCACCGGCTCGGTCTGAAGGTCATCGTCGACGTCGTCCCCAACCACACCTCCCACCAGCACGTCTGGTTCCAGGAGGCGCTGCGCGCCGGCCCCGGCTCGGCCGCCCGCGACCGGTACGTCTTCCGCGACGGACGCGGCGGGAGCGGCGAACTGCCGCCCACCGACTGGCAGTCCGTCTTCGGCGGCAGCGCCTGGCGGCGTGTCCCGGACGGGCAGTGGTACCTCCATCTGTTCGCCCCCCAGCAGCCCGACCTCAACTGGGAGAACGAGGAGGTCCGCGCCGACTTCCGCACCACCCTCCGGTTCTGGTGCGACCGCGGCGTCGACGGCTTCCGCGTCGACGTCGCCCACGCCCTCGCCAAGGACCTGAGCGAGCCGCTGCGCGACCTGGGCGCGCCCGAACTGAGCGACGAGGCCGCCCTCGCCACCCTGCCGCCCGGCAGCCACCCCTTCTACGACCGCGACGAGGTCCACGAGATCTACCGCGACTGGCGCAAGATCCTCGACGCCTACTCACCGCCCCGCATGGCCGTCGCCGAGGCCTGGGTCCCGGGCGTCCGCCGCGCCCTGTACGCCCGTCCGGACGAACTGGGCCAGGCATTCAACTTCGAGTACCTCAAGACCGGCTGGGACGCCGGCGAACTGCGCCGGGTCATCACCGCCTCCCTCGCCGACGCGCGCGCCGCCGGCGCCTCCGCCACCTGGGTGCTGTCCAACCACGACGTCGTCCGCCACGCCACCCGGCTGATGCTCCCGCCCGGCACCGACGACAACGCCTGGCTGCTGACCGGCGGCCGGGCCCCCGCGATCGACACCGCCGCGGGACTGCGCCGGGCCCGCGCGGCCACACTGCTGATGCTGGCGCTGCCCGGTTCGTCGTACGTCTACCAGGGCGAGGAACTGGGCCTGCCCGAGGTCGCCGACCTGCCCACCCAGGTGCTCCAGGACCCGATCTGGGAACAGACCGGCCACACCCGCAAGGGCCGCGACGGCTGCCGGGTGCCGCTGCCGTGGACGACGACCGGTCCCTCGTACGGCTTCGGCGCGGGCGGCGCGTGGCTGCCGCAGCCGCCGGAGTTCGCGTCGTACGCCGTCGAGGCGCAGGACGGGGTGGAGGGATCGACCCTGGAGCTGTACCGCGCGGCCCTGCGGCTGCGGCGCAAGCTGCTCGACGGGGAGGAGCTGGCCTGGGCCGACCCCGGCGACACCCCGCCCGGCGTGCTGCACTTCACCCGCTCGCCCGGCTGGCGGTGCGTGACGAACCTGTCCGGCGCCTCCGTGCCGCTGCCCTCCGGCGAGGTCCTGCTGAGCAGCGCCCCGCTGGACGAGGACGGACGGCTGGGGCCGGACACCACCGTCTGGCTGGGCCGGTGACCCACTCGCCGGCCCGGCCCTGACCTGCCGCCGCCCGGGGCTGCCCGGACCGTGTGACCGGATCGTCGCAGCTCACCGGTGCGAGGAGGCCGCGGGCACGGGCCCCGGGCGGCGAGCGCCGGATGGCGGAGCGACCGGAGGCCGCCGTGGCGCTGCACGAGCGGTGTGCACCGGGGGGGGGGAGGACCCAGTGCGCACGGAGGACGAGGCGGGTCCCCGGCGCTGATCCGGCTGATCCGGCTGATCCGGCTGATTCGGACGACCGGGACCGCCCGGTCGCGTCCTGACGGGCTGACCCGGACGGCCGGGACCGCCCGGTCGCGCCCTGACCGGGCGGTGGCTCAGTGGCGCACCGCCCGTGCCACCTCCGCGCGCACCTCGCCGGACAGGTCGTGGGTGCTGCGTGCGGTGGCCCGGCCGGTCTCGCCGGGCGGGACGTCGGAGACGGTGACGACGACCGTGTCACGGAACGCGCCGTCCGCGTTCTTGAAGTCGACCTGGACGGTGAAGGACCTGCGGTCCCCGGTGGTGTTGCGGGCGCCGACCTCGACGGTCGTACGGCCGTCGCCGTCGGTGGCGGGCTTGCCCAGGGTGACGTCCTTCTTGGCGTCGACACCGTCCTTGACGTCCTCGAACCTGCGCCCCGCCTCCGCGGTCGCCGACGCGAGCGCGTCCTGACCGCGCGACGCCGCCGACTCCGCGGCCGAGGCGGCCCTGCTCGCGACGTTCCCCGGGGAGTCCTCTCCGGAGCACCCCGCGACCCCCGCCGTCACCGTCAGTACCAGCACCACCGCCGGCACCGCCTCGCCGACCGCCCAGCGCCTGCGCCGTCCGGCCATGTCGCCTCCCTGGAGTCGTGAGTACGCCTTCCCCCAGTGAAGTGCGGACCGTGCGGGGCGGCCACTCGACGCGCGCTCAGCGCTTCAGCGCCCGGTAGCGCCTCATCAGCCCGGTGATCCGCTCCCGGTCCCCGGCGCCGTTCGGCGGCGAGCAGGTCGTCCGGGCAGACCTCGTAGAAGTCGCCCCACCGGCCGCGGCGCCGGTTGTCGCGGATGCGGTAGCCGCCGGGCGCACCGCGAGCGACATGACGTCGTCCGCCCATACCGATCCCGCTCCCTCCCCTTCGCGACCCCGGTCCGAGGATGCCCGCCCTCCTCGCCTTTGCCATTCTTTTACAACCCGGCGCCCCGTTGCCTCGTCTCTCCGCTCGACCGCACCCCAACGAAGGAGAACGACCCCATGCGCCGCACCGTCCTCACCGCCGTGGCCCTCGCCGCCGCCCTGCTCACCGGCGCCGCTCCCGCGTTCGCCGACGACCCGACGGTGGCCCCCACGGCTCGGCCGAGCGCCGTGCCCAGCACCGAGCCCAGCCCGGCCGCCCCGAGCGGCGAACCCACCGAGGCCCCCAGCCCGGCCCCGAGCGGCGAACCCACCGAGGCCCCCGCGACCGACGACGGCCAGGTGTCCGTCGTGCCCGAGGGAGCCCCCGACACCGGGGCGCCCGCCTCCGGCGGCGGCGGAAACCTGCTCGGCGGGGGCGTCGTCGCGCTGGCCGGGGCCGGCGGCGCCGCGTTCCTCGTCGTGCGCCGCCGCCGGGCGACCGGGGCATGAGCCTTCTGTCCCGGCGCGCGTTCGCCACGGCGGCGACGGCCTCGCTGCTCGCGGGCTGCGGGGGCGGCGGGCGACGGGAACACCCCGCCGCCCCCGCAGCCCCGACAGCCACCGGTGACCGCCCCGACCGCCCGACCCCCGGCGCCCGTCCCGTGCCCGTCCGGCTGCGCATCGCGGCCATCGGCGTCGACGCCCCCGTCATCGCCCTCGGACTGGCGCCGGACGGGACGGTCGAGGTGCCGCCGGTCACGGCCGACGATCCGGTGGGCTGGTACCGGCACTCGCCGCCGCCCGGCCGCGTCGGTCCCTGCGTTCTGCTCGGCCACGTCACCGTCGGCCGCCACGGCGACGGCGTCTTCCGCCACCTCGCCCGGCTGCGGCGCGGCGACGGGATCACGGCGGGCCTGGACGACGGCACGGCCCCCCGGTTCACCGTCCGCGCCGTGCGCACGGTCGCCAGGGCGCACTTCCCGTCCGACGCCGTCTACGGCGACACCCGCCGGCCCGAGCTGCGGCTCATCACCTGCGCGGGGCCCCGTACCGGCGACGGATACCGGGACAACGTGATCGTCTTCGCCGCCGCGGCGGGAGAGCGGTGAAACGGTCCCGTGACAGGGCGGCGTCCGAACTGTTCGCCGTCCTCTACCCCCGCCTGGCCGGCTGGTGCCGCCGCCTCGTGGACGACGACGAGACGGCCCACGAGATCGCCTCGGAGGCGTTCACCCGGCTGTGGGCCCGCTGGACGAAGGTCGAAGAGCCCCGCGGCTTCCTCTACGTCACCGCCGCCAACCTGGTGCGCGACCACTGGCGCAAGCTGGAACGCGAGCGCCGGGCCGTCCACCGGGCCACCTCCGAGGCCGCCGTCCGCCCCCACGCCGAACCGGCCGACCCCTCGGTACGGCTCCTGGTGCAGTCGCTCCCCGAACGGCTCCGGGTACCGATCCTCCTGCACTATTACGCCGACATGCCGATCCGGGAGGTGTCCGCGCTGACCGGGCGCAAGGAGGGGACCGTCAAGGCCGACCTGCACGCGGCCCGCGAACTGCTGCGCGTCCATCTGAGGAGGAGCCTTGACCACACGTCTTGACGGAGATTGCGGAGATTTCGGGCTCCCCTCCGAGGACGACCCGCTTACAGTGCTCCTGCGGGCGGATTCCGGCCACCCCGGTCACCTCGGCCCCCCGCCCGGCCGCTACGAGGCGATCCGCCGCGCCGCCTCCCGCCGCCGGCTGCTGCGCACCGCCGTCGGCGCGGCGGCGACCTGCGCCGCGGCCCTGCTGATCGCGCTGCCACCGCTGCTGTCGGACGCCGCGAGGCCCCCTTCCCCGACGATCCCGCTGGCACCGCCGACGCCACCGGCGCCCGCGAGCACGTCGTCTCCGTCGCCGACTCCCGATCCGTCGTCACCCACGGAGGCGCCGTCCGCCGAGCCGTCCGCCGGACCGTCCACCCGGCCGTCCGACCGGCCCTCCGCGGGGCGGCCCACCGGGCCGCCCGCAGGGCAGTCGACGGGGCCGTCCGCGACGCCCTCCCCGATGCCGGAAATCTGATGCGGGCGGCACAGATATTCACCGGACGCCGGAAAAGTTTTATTGACTCAATTAGGTCTTCGGCCTTCCGTGTGATTTATCCCCCGTGCCTTCGGCGGCATTCATGCTAGGCTCGACGTCAGTTGCAGTTGTGGTTGCCATTTGAGTTACCGGTTTTTCCGGGCAGGTGATCATCGCAGCGGATGAGAAGGCCCGCACAGTGCGGGCCTCCAGCACTGCCTAGGAGTTTTGATATGGCCACCGGTACTGTGAAGTGGTTCAACGCGGAAAAGGGCTTCGGCTTCATCGCGCAGGACGGCGGCGGCGCCGACGTCTTCGCCCACTACTCGAACATCGCCACCCAGGGCTTCCGCGAGCTGCAGGAAGGCCAGAAGGTGACCTTCGACGTCACTCAGGGCCAGAAGGGCCCGCAGGCCGAGAACATCGTTCCCGCCTGACGCGTCCGAATCGCGTGCGGTATTCACCTCGTCCGACGCGACGAGGCGTGACGTCACGAACGTCGCCTGAATTCCGCATGAGCTGACGGCTTCACAGGGCCCGCACCCAGGGTGCGGGCCCTGTCCGTTTTCCACGATCGGCTCCCCCGACCGGCCCCGACCCTGGTGAGGCACCCATGCGCTGTGTGATCGCCCATTACCCGTTCGAACTGGTGAAGTCGGAGGTCGAGGCGTCCATGCACGGCGTCGCCCCCGAACCCGCCACCGGCGCCTGCGTCGTCATCGGCCGGCAGGTCTACCCGGTCAAGCAGGTGGGCGAGGTGATCACCCGGCAGGACCGCCGCGACTTCACGGCGTTCGAGATGACCAGGGCGCTCACCCGACTGGGCTTCGCCTGCCACACGGCGCCCGCCCCTCAGCCGTCCCCCGAACCGGGT
Source organism: Streptomyces sp. NPDC006610 (assembly GCF_040611575.1). Lineage (NCBI taxonomy): Bacteria > Bacillati > Actinomycetota > Actinomycetes > Kitasatosporales > Streptomycetaceae > Streptomyces > Streptomyces sp. NPDC006610. The sequence goes on along the minus strand of NZ_JBEXOP010000018.1, from coordinate 114,768 downwards.
CTGTGACGACGTCGGCCCGCTTTCCGCGGAACCGATGACTTTCCGGCCGTCCCCCGGTCTTCCCTCACGGCACACCTCGTGACGTGAACACCAGGGAGAGGACGACCGCCATGAGCGCACCGGTGAAGGGCCCCGCGAGCTACTTCCCGTCGATCGAGAAGAAGTACGGCCGCCCGGTCGCCGAGTGGAAGACGCTGATCCGCGCCTCGCCGCTGGTCAAGCACATGGAGCTGGTCGCCTGGCTCAAGGCCGAGCACGGCCTGGGCCACGGCCATGCCAACGCCCTGGTGGCCCACACCCTCGCCGAGGACTCCGCCGACCGCGGCAAGTGAGCACCGGGGGCGCGAGCGCGGCTCAGTGCGCGCCGGCGTCGTCCGGCCCCGGACCGCCGGGCGCCTCGCCCCGCTGGGCGTTCACCGCGCGGCGGTACTCCGCGTTGATGCGCTGGGCCTCCTCCAGCTGGTCCTCGAGGATCACGATGCGGCAGGCCGCCTCGATCGGCGTGCCCCGGTCGACCAGCTCCCGGGCGCGTGCGGCGACCCGCAGCTGATACCGCGAGTAGCGGCGGTGCCCGCCCTCCGAGCGCAGCGGGGTGATCAGACGAGCCTCCCCGATGGCGCGCAGGAAGCCCGGGGTGGTGCCGAGCATCTCTGCGGCCCGGCCCATCGTGTAGGCGGGGTAGTCGTCGTCGTCGAGTCGATCGCTGAGCGGAGAATCTGCTGTCATGTCACCTCGTAGTGCAACGCGTCCAGGGGCTCTGATGCCGTAACGGCGCCAGAGCCCCGTACGAATTCAACACCATCCGGGGACCTTTCCTTCCTTCCGCAGCTCAGATTTTCGTTCCCCGACGGCCCCGCGACAGTCCTCGGACGGCCTCCCGACGCCCCGCGACGGACTTCCGTCAGCCCTCCCGCCGCGGCCCGGGACGCCCCGCCCGACGGTGGCCGGACAGCGGCGAGGGCCCTGCCGACGCGCGTCGGCAGGGCCCTCGGTCAGGTGCGCCCTCTAGGCGTCCAGGGGCTCGGGGTCGGCGGTGCCGAGCAGCGCCGAGGCGGTCTGGAGCGGGGTGAGGGCGGGTGCGGCCGGCACGGCCTCGGGGTGCGGGTGACAGGTGAAGCCGAGGCGGGCCATGGCCCGGACGACCTCGCCGGCGGAGAAGTCCCGGCGGTCCTGGCGGGTGATGACCTCGCCCACCTGCTTGACGGGGTAGCGGCGGCGGCCGATGGTCACCGACTCAGCGGTGACGAGTTCGGGCGTGACGCCCTTCATGGACTCCAGCACACCGGTCTTGGTCAGATCGAACGGGTACCGGGCGATGACGCAGCGCATGATGCCTCACAGGGGGATCACAGGGGGAGAGGGGAGAGAGCGGGGACCGGCCGGGCGAGGACGTCCCGCAGCCGGGTCCGGTCCGTGCAGTCGGCGCCGGCGCGCAGGGCGGCGAGCTCGGCGAGGGTCACCGAGCCCGTGCACTCGTCGTCCCCGTCGCACACCAGCAGCCGTTCGACCCGGGCGCCGACCATGACGGACAGGGCCACCTCGACGGTCATGTCGTCGAGGACGCGCGGGTCCGGGCTGTTCCGGTCGTCGATGAGGGTCACGTTCACGCCGCCGGGTCGGAGACGGTCCGGCGCTGCGGCCTGCGGCGGGCCGCCTCGCCGGCGGGACGGCCGCCGGTCTGGCCGCCGCGTCCGCCCTGGCCCCCGGCCTGGCCGCCGCCGCTCTGCGCGGGGCCGCGTCCGCGACGCCCGCGGGAGGACGACGAGGAGGAGGCGGAACGCCGGGGGCGCTCCGCGACCGGCGCCGTGATGACGACCGGCACGCCGGAGGGGGCCTGCGCGCCGGTGATGCGGCTCAGCTCGGCCTCGCCGGAGCGGACCGCGGTGACGACCGGGGAGATCCCGGCCGCCGCCATCAGCCGGCTCATGCCGCGCCGCTGGTCGGGCGTGACCAGGGTGACGACGACACCGGACTCGCCGGCCCGGGCGGTCCGGCCGCCGCGGTGCAGGTAGTCCTTGTGGTCGCTGGGCGGATCGACGTTGACGACCAGGTCGAGGTTGTCGACGTGGATGCCGCGCGCGGCGACGTTCGTCGCGACCAGCACGGACACGTGACCGCTCTTGAACTGGGTGAGGGTGCGGGTGCGCTGCGGCTGGGACTTGCCGCCGTGCAGGGCCGCCGCCCGGACGCCGTTGGCGAGCAGGTGCTTGGTGAGCCGGTCCACCGCGTGCTTGGTGTCCAGGAACATGATCACCCGGCCCTCGCGCGCGGCGATCTCGGTGGTGGTGCGGTGCTTGTCCGTGTCGTGCACGTGGAGCAGGTGGTGCTCCATGGTGGTGACCGCGCCGGCCGAGGGGTCGACCGAGTGCACCACCGGGTCGTTCAGGTAGCGCCGGACGAGCAGGTCGACGTTGCGGTCGAGGGTCGCGGAGAACAGCAGCCGCTGACCGTCGGGGCGCACCTGGTCGAGCAGCGCGGTGACCTGGGGCATGAAGCCCATGTCGGTCATCTGGTCGGCCTCGTCGAGGACGGTGATGGCGACGTCGTCGAGCCGGCAGTCGCCGCGGTCGATGAGGTCCTTCAGCCGTCCCGGCGTGGCGACGACGACCTCGGCGCCCGCGCGCAGGGCGCTGGACTGGCGGCCGATCGACATGCCGCCGACGACGGTCGCGAGTCGCAGCCGCAGGGAGCGGGCGTAGGGAGTGAGCGCGTCGGTGACCTGCTGGGCCAGCTCGCGGGTGGGCACCAGGACCAGCGCGAGCGGGCGACGGGGCTCGGCGCGGCGGCCGTCGGTGCGGGCCAGCAGCGCGAGACCGAAGGCCAGCGTCTTGCCGGAGCCGGTGCGGCCGCGGCCGAGGACGTCACGGCCGGCCAGCGAGTTCGGCAGCGTCGCCGCCTGGATCGGGAACGGCACGGTCACGCCCTCGTGGCCGAGCGCGGCCAGCAGCCCTTCCGGCATGCCGAGGTCCGCGAAGGACTCGACGGCGGGGAGGGCGGGAGTGATCGTCTGCGGCAGGGCGAACTCGCCGTGCACGGCCGACTGGCGGCCGCCGCCGTAGCCGCCCTTGGAACCGGAGCGGCGCGGGGCGCCGCCGGAGCGTCCGGCGGAACCGGAACCACCGGCGCCGCCGCGGCTTCGGGTACGGGTGTAGCGATCGTTCGTTCGTACGCGGTTCATGCAGAACCTTCCTTGATATGGCACGTATCAAGGAATTTCCGCAGCGAAGGAACAGCGCGGAGAATCGCAAGAACGAGCCGGATGACGAGGGCCGGATCGGAATGCGGAGATGTCCGGGAGGAGATCTCCGGGTGTTTCTTTCCGTCGGGGGCAGCCGGCGTGCCCCGAAAAGCAGCGAGCTGGGGCCCGCACCCCAAGGTGCGGGCCCCAGCTGCGAAGTAACGCGTCAGTGTGATGCGTCAGAGTCAGGCGGGAACGATGTTCTCGGCCGTCGGGCCCTTCTGGCCCTGGGCGATGTCGAACGTGACCTTCTGACCTTCCAGCAGCTCACGGAAGCCCTGGGTGGCGATGTTCGAGTAGTGGGCGAAGACGTCGGGGCCGCCGCCGTCCTGCTCGATGAAGCCGAAGCCCTTTTCCGCGTTGAACCACTTGACGGTGCCGGAAGCCATTTGTTTCTCCTTCGGGACGGTGCTCGGAGCGGACCCTGTGCCCGCTCCGGTCGCCGTGATGATCAACCCGTCGGACAAACCTCTAGGCAACCACAACTGCAACTGAGAACGACACTAGCATGCCGTGTTCGGCGGAGCCCGGCGGACAATTCGCCGCCGGGTGCCGCCCGGGGAATATTCCCGGCGACCGGTATCGATTTCTCATGTCACCGGGACAGATATTGCTCCGCTCCGGTCGCAGCCTTCCCGGCGCGGGCGCGGGCCCGCGCGCGTGACCTCCCCCGATGCCGTCGGGGCGGCGGGACCGGGGTCGGCGTCGGAGGCGCCGTACCGAGACGAAGGCCACACTTGGTGATCGTTTCGAAAGTGGCCTGTTTTAGGTGTTGCCGGTGTGGCGTGGGGCCCTCAGCCTGGCTTTTGGGAGCGCTCCCATGGATTCCCCCCACTCCCCACCCCCACTGGAAGGAGGGAGACCGTGTTGCGCCGTACCGCGACACCTCTCCTCAGCGCCCTCGCGGCCTTTCTGCTCTTGATGATCCCCTGGAGCGGCACCGCGACGGCCCACGGGTCGGTCGTCGACCCGGCGTCCCGCAACTACGGTTGCTGGCAGCGCTGGGGCAGCGACTTCCAGAACCCGAACATGGCCCAGCAGGACCCCATGTGCTGGCAGGCATGGCAGTACAACCCGAACGGCATGTGGAACTGGAACGGCCTCTACCGCAATGGTTCCGGTGGCAACTTCCAGGCGGTGGTCCCCGACGGCCAGCTGTGCAGCGGCGGCCGGACCGAGGGCGGACGCTACAACTCCCTGGACTCGCCGGGCGCGTGGAAGATGCAGGACGTCGGCAGCAACTTCACGATCAAGCTGCACGACCAGGCGAGCCACGGCGCCGACTACCTCCTGGTCTACGTCACCAAGCAGGGCTTCAACGCCACGACGCAGCCCCTGAAGTGGAGCGACCTCGAGCTGGTCAAGCGCACCGGCAGGTACGCGCCGAGCCAGAACTACCTGGTCGACGTGAGCGCCTCGGGCCGTAGCGGCCGCCACATCGTCTACACGATCTGGCAGGCGTCGCACATGGACCAGACGTACTTCATCTGCAGCGACGTCAACTTCCGGTAGCAGCCGGCCGACGTCGCAGAGGCCCGGGCCGCCGTTCGTCTCGGCGGCCCGGGCCTTGCGGCCGTCCTGTGCCGGTGCGGGCCGTGGCTCAGTGGAGGCCGTGCGACCTGCGGGTCCTGCCCGGGCCGGTGGAGGGGGCGGCGTGCTTCGGGCGGACCGGGGAGGGGACCTGGCCGATGAGTTCCCAGAAGCACACCAGGGCGGTGACCGGCGGAATTCCGATGATCACCAGGGAGAGCAGCGTGTGGGACGTATGGGCGACGCACAGCGCCATCGCCATCGCGGAGGCGGTGAGGATGACGGCCCAGGACCGCACGGCGGACCGGTGCTGAATGGTCGCCCGCAGGATCGACAGGGCCGCCACGAACCACGGCCCGAACACGGTGAGCGGCCACCACACCGCCATCCGGCCGGGCAGCACCGACGAGGCGACGCCGCGCAGCTGGTCGTACGAGTAGGCGATGGACCAGCCCAGCATCGCGACGGAGCTGACCGTGATGGCGGCGATCAGCAGGGTGATGTGGGTGACGCGCCGGCCGCCGTCGAGGAAGTGCGAGTCCGGGGGGAGCCTGCGCCGGCTGCGGCGGCGCCGAGGGCGGCCGTTGAGCGGGCCGTTCAGGGAGCCGCTCAACGGAGTGTTCAGCGGACCGGTGAGCGGGCCGTTGTAAGGGCTCGTGAGCGTGCTGTTGAGGGGACTGTTCAGCGGGCTGTGGAGCGAGCCGTTCAGCGGGCTCGTCATCGGACCCGTCATCGGGCCGGAGACCGTCTGCGTCCGGGCCGCGCCGGCGAGCATCTCGGCCAGCTCCTCGGCCGGGTCCCAGCCGCCCGGGGCGCCGTCCTGGTCGGGTACGGCCCACATGTGCTGGGTGTCGACGGAGATCGGGTAGCCGGTGTCGTAGCGGTGCGTACTCAAAGGATCGTGGCCCGCTCTCAGGGTGTACCCAAGGTCGTCGAGGCCGGCTTCGCCGCGAATCCTGTCCATCCGACCGTCCCTTCACACCGAGGCGCGGGATTCGCGCCGGGACGCGAATCAGCCATGGCCCGGAGGTATTCCCTTTCCATCTGACTGATTCTTCTCAGAAAATCATCCAGCAGGTCCGAGCAGTGCTCGGACGGTGCCAGGGGATCAGTCGGATGATTATCGGCTGGGTGTGTCTCCGTCCGTTTCACGATGGACTAACGAGCGCCGCACGAGCCGAGGTGCCGGGCATTCGGGGGAACCGGTGTCCCTCGAAAGTGGAGTTCCGAGTGTCGGGTCGTGCGGCGCTGGTTCGGTGTTCTCGGCGGACGTTATGAGTGAGGGATCATGAGAAAAGCGCCTTGTAGCTCTGCCATCCGGTGGCGATCCTGACCCGGCCGGAGAATGGTCACCGCCCGTTGCCGCTGTTGCGCCACAGGCGGGAAACGGGACGGCGCCCGCCGGTGGCGGGCGCCGTCGCGCGTGCTGAGGCCGGGACTACTTACGGCACTTGCTGACGTCGATGCGGACGATCTGAGGGTCGTGGTCGCTCGCCTGGTCGGCGAACTCGGCGTTGATGTGCACGATGTCGTAGTCGAAATGCGTGATCGCCGGGCTGGTCAGGATGTGGTCCAGGGTCTGCGAGTTGCCGTCGAAGACGTAGGTGTAGCGCTCGGCGGCGGGCAGGGTGTTCACCAGCGGGTTCAGCACGTCGCCGTCGGTGAGGGTGGTCAGCGTCTTCGAGAACTCGAAGTCGTTGAGGTCGCCGAGGACCACGGCCTTGGCGTCGCGGTCGGCCGCGAGCAGGGACTTGACGAAGGTGTTCACCTCGGCGGCCTGGGCGTGGCGCTTGGTCTCCGAGCTGCGGTTCGGCTCCTGGTAGCGGCCGTGCAGGGGCTGGTCGCCGCCCTTGGAGCCGAAGTGGTTGGCGATGACGAAGACGCGCTCGCCGCGGAAGACGAACTCGCCCACCAGAGGCTTGCGGCTGTCCTCCCAGGCGGCGGAGGCGGGGTTGATGCGGCCGGGCGAGTGGCTGAGCCGGGCGCCCTTCTTGGTCTTCACGACGCTCGTCGCGGTGGTGGCGTCGCCGCCGGGCCGGTCGGCGAAGTCGACCCGCTCGGGGTCGAAGAGGAAGGCGAGGCGGATGTTGCCGCCGGGCTCGCCGCCGTCCTGGTTGTTCTCGGGGGCGACGTACCGCCAGGAGTAGCGGGGGCCGCCGGCCGCGACGATGGCGTCCGTGAAGCGGGTGAGGGTCTGCTCGGCCGTGACGGTGCCGTCGTTCACGGCGCCGTTGTCGTCCTGGATCTCCTCCAGGGCGACGACGTCGGGCGAGCCGAGGCTGACCGCGACGCCCTCGGCGAGGCGGTCGAACTTCTCCTGGTCGTCGAGCGCGTCGAGGTTCTCGACGTTGTACGTGGCGACGGAGAGTTCCTTGTTCTTCTGCGCCCGGGTCACCTCGGGCTCCAGGCCGCCGTCGGCGAGCGTGCCGAGGCGGGTGGCCTGGAGGTTGTAGCCGCCGTAGGTGGAGTAGTCGAGGGGGCCGCTGGTGGTGCCGGTCAGCTCGTCGCCGACGTTCGCCACCGGGAAGGCGGCGGCGGTGTCGAGGGACATCACCTTCATACGGCCGGTGCCGGGCTGGTCGTACGAGGAGTACCGGGTGCCGCCGCGGGCGCTCGGGTTCTCGTCGGGCTTGACGGTCACCCACAGCTCGTCGTACTGGGTGGTCGCGCCGACCACGCGGGCGTCGGAGACCTCGACGTGCATGCCCTCCAGGGACTCGTAGAAGTCCAGGGCGTACGTGGCGGGTTCGAGGGGCAGCGTGTCGATGCTGCCGCCGCCGGCGGTGGGCACGTAGGCGTCCGGGACGGTGGCGGCGTTCAGCACGGCGGTGCCGGGGAGGGCGTTGCCGCTGGACAGGACGGTCTGCGTGGGGCCGGTGATCTCGGTGACCGACTGGCTGGTGCTGCTCGGGTAGTACTCGGTGACCTTGCCGCTGACCAGCACCGAGTCGCCGACGGCGACGGCCGGGTCGGCGGAGCCGGTGTAGACGAACACGGCCTCGCTGGTGCGCGGGTCGGCGTCGGCCTGCGGGTCCTGGATCCAGTAGCCCTTGGAGCCGCTGGTGCGCACGCCGGTGACGACGCCCGGCACCCGGGTGACCGTCTGCCCGTTGAGCGGGGACAGGCGGGTGGTGCCCTGGATGTCGCGCACCCGGACGGCGCCCGGCTCGGTGGAGCCGCCGCCGTCCCCGCCGCCGTCGCCGGAACCCGGCGTCTGACCTGCGGAGTTGACCGGCGAGGGCCCGCCCGCGGCCAGGTCGGCGGCGTTGTCGTCGGTGTCGGCGAGGGACGCGGCGCGGGCGACGGAGGCGGTGTTGGAGGCGCCGGCGGCGGGGCCGCTGCCCTCGCGCACCACGGCGCTGCCGTAGCCGACGAGGTCGACGATCCGGCCCTCGGCGGCGCAGTCCGCGGCGGTCTTGCAGGTCAGGGCGGTGGTGCCGGAGACGAGGGCGACGGTGCCGCTGGAGGCGCTCATCGCGATCGAGCCGGTGGCGTCGGGCGTCGGCAGGGCCGTCGTACCGCCGCTGCCGGCCGCCTCGGCGACCAGGTACCGCTTGCCGGGGGCGATCGAGCCGCTGAGCGGGGTCACCTGCCACTGGGAGGACGCCGACGGCGAGCCGGACAGGTACTGCACGCTGAGCCCGGAGAGGTCGTACGCCCCCGACCCGGCGTTGCCGAGCTCGATGAAGTCCCGGACCAGCGTCGCGCCCGAGTTGCCGCCGCCGCCGTACACCTCGGCGATCACGGCGGTGGCGGACGGCGCGGCGAACGCGGAGGGCAGCGCGGTGAACGCGAACGCGCCCGTCACCCCCACGGATATCAGCGCGTGGCGGGTGCGGTACGCGCGGGGTCGGCTTCCTGCGGAATTGGACACGCTGGCGGTCTCCTCGTACTTCGGGTACGTCGTCGTGCACGGCAACGTCCGCGCGCTCGCTGACTCGTGCGCGAGGCCGCATGCTGCCGGGTGGGGGAGTCGGCTCAAGTTACGCGCGTAGAGGCGGGATCGCCAAGAGGGCGGAGGTTAATTCCGGGGAACGAAAGGGGATTGGGGGCGGTGCGGCGGGGTGCGGGCGGGGGTCTCCGCATTTCCGGGGGACGGTGCCGGTGTGGGGTGTTCGATACGGAATCGGCACGCGCGGGTGGCTCCCGGGCAGGGCCGGGAGCCGCCCGTCGCGGGCTCGGTCACGGCAGGGAGCCGCCCGTGGCAGGCTCAGGACGCCTTCAGGGTCTCCCCGGTGATGTCGGCGAGGACGGTCAGGAGGCGGTCCTGGACGGCGCGGTCGTAGGCGGCGGGGTTGGCCTTCAGGGAGACGCGGTGCTTGAGGTAGCGGCCGGTGAGCAGGGCCTCCGGGTCGTCGGACGAGGCCAGCCACGCCGGGGTGTCGGCGCCGTCCGGGAGGGCGTCCGTGGCGTTCGGGCCGCCCATCCGGGTGCGGACCCAGCCCGGGTCGACCGCGTTGACCACGGTGTCCGGCCACATCCGCGCCACGGCGAACGCCAGCACCACGTCCATCAGCTTGCTGTCGGAATAGGCCTGCATGCCGTCCCACGGCCGCTTCTCGAACGTCAGGTCGTCGAAGTCGAGGCGGCCCTCGGACTCCAGCCCCGAGGTGAGGTACACCAGGCGCGCGGGACGCGGGGACAGCGCGGTCAGCAGATAGGGCGCCACGACGTTGACCTGGAAGATCTGGCCCAGGCCGTCGGCGGTGACCACCCGCTCGGGGACGTCGCCGCCCAGGCCCGCGTTGTGGATCACCGTGTCGAACGGGCCCGCCTCGGCCATCGCGGCGGCCAGGGCGCGGGTGGACTTCAGGGACGCCAGGTCGCCGGTGAGCACGGCCGCCGCGTCCGGCAGGGAGGCGCGCAGCGCGGTCGCGCGCTCCTCGTCGCGGGCGTGGGCGACGACACGGTGCCCGGCCCCGATCAGCGTCCGGGCGGTCTCGTGGCCGATGCCCTGGGCGGAACCGGTGATGAAGATGCTGCTCACGGTGTTCTTCTCCCCTGCCGGGTCGGTGCGTAGGCGCGGTGGCCCGAAAACGTCCGCCGCACAGCTTTGGGAGCGCTCCCAAAGCTGCCCCGCGAGCCTTCCACCGCCCTCCCTCGCACGTCAACCGCCCTCCGCGGGAGCGGTGTACGGGAGCTGCAACCGCGGTGGCCGAAATGTGTGTCCTCCAGGGCATGGCCCACGGCCCCGGCGCGGAGGAGAATCCGCGGCGCGGCGGGGCCGTGGGGGGGCTGGAATGAGCACATGGGCGGTGCCCGGGTACGCCGAGTCGCTTCAGCTCGGGGCCGGGGCGAGCGGGCGGGTCGTGCTGGCCGTGCACGAGGAGACCGGGGTGCCGGTCGCCGTGAAGTACCTGAGCGAGTCGCTGCGCACGCGGCCGGGCTTCGTCCACGGGTTCCGGGCGGAGGCGCGGCTGCTGAGCGGGCTGGAGAGTCCGCACGTCGCCGGGCTGTACGAGTACGTGGAGAGCCCGGACGGCGCGGCCATCGTGATGGAACTGGTGGAGGGCGTCTCGCTGCGGGCCCTGCTGAAGACGCGGGGGCCGCTGCCGCCCGAGGCGGCGCTGGTGGTGCTGAAGGGGTCGCTGCTCGGGCTCGCCGACGCCCACCGGGTCGGCGTCGTGCACCGGGACTACAAGCCGGACAACGTCCTGGTCCTGCCGGACGGCGGCTCCAAGCTGGTCGACTTCGGCATCGCGGCGGACGCCGGGACCAGCGCCGGCGTGGCGGGCACCCCGCCCTACATGGCCCCGGAGCAGTGGACCGGCGCGCCCGCCTCGCCCGCCGCCGACGTCTACGCGGCGACCGCGACGTTCTTCGAGTGCCTGACCGGTCACCGGCCCTACGCGGGCGACAACCTCGCCGAACTCGCCCTCCGGCACGTCGACGCGCCGATCCCGGCCGACGAGGTCCCCGAGTCCGTACGGGACCTGGTCCGGCACGGACTGGCGAAGGACCCGGCGCTGCGGCCGGCGCACGCCGAGGCGTTCGTCGCCGAGCTGGAGGCCGCCGCCGCAGCCTCCTACGGTCCCGGCTGGGAGGAACGCGGCCGGCGTGCGCTCGCCGGGCTGGTGGCCCTGCTGGCGCTGCTGCTGCCCTCGGCCCGGAGCCCGCGGACGACCACCGACACCGCCCGCACGGTGCTGGGGCGCACGCCGGGCGGGGCGGGGACGTGGCTGCCCGGCCCGGCGGGGATGCTGGTCTCCGGGGCGGCCGTCCTGCTGGGCCTCCTCCTGACGTACGGCCTCGCGTACCTCCCGGCGGCGGCCGACCGGCAGGAGACGGCGGCGCGGGCGCTGGCCACCACCAGCGCGGCGCCCGGCGGGGAGGAGCCCGCGGGACCGGCCGCCTCGCCCCTGCCGTCCTCGTCCGCGTCGTCGTCCTCGCCCTCGTCCGCGGAGCCGGCCGAACCGTCGCCCTCGGACCCGGAGTCCACCGCTCCCACCACGGCCGTCCCCGCGGAGGAGACGACGGACCCCGCCGAGGCCCCGCCCGCGACGGCCCCGACGTCCGCCCCGCCGACCACCCCCGCGCCCCCGTCCGCCCCCTCCGCGCCCGCCGTCAAGGACGTCACCGTCTCCGAGTTCCGCCAGACCGGCCCCACGACCGCCACCGCGACCGTCACCGTCACCGCCGACGGGCCCGGACCGCTGTCGATCACCTTCGCCTGGTTCACGGGCAGCACCGCGGGCCAGCCCGGCGTCCAGGACGGCGCGCCGGAGACGTACGAGCGCAGCGGCGCGACCCAGTACACGCTCACCGTCACCCACGCCTTCCGGAGCGCCGGCTGCTACTGGACCGTGCGCTCCACGACCGCGCCCGCCTCCGCCGACGGCGGCGCCTCGCAGCAACTGCTGACCAGGGGGTGCGACCTCCAGTGAACCGACCCGCCGCCGAGGACGACCCCGAGTACAGCGCCACGGTCCTGGCCAGCCACTGGATCCAGGGCCCCGACCCGGACGCGGCTCGTCCGGACCCGGACGCGGCTCGCACGGACCCGGACGCGACCCGTCCCGATCCGGACGCGGCCCGCCTGGACCCGGACGCGACCCGTCCCGTCCCGACCCTCCCGAGCGGCGTCCCGCCGGCGGAGCCGGACCGCACCGAGGGCACGGTGCTGCGCTTCGGGCCCGGAGTGACCGCGGCGGTGGCCCGGCGCACCCACCGGACCCAGGGCGCCCACCGGACCCAGGGCGCCCACCGGACCCAGGGCGCCCAGGGGGCCCTGTGGCCCCAGGGCGCCGACCGGACCGACCGCACCCTGCCCGTCGTACCGGCGTCGCAGGCCGCGTCCCGGCGTCGGGGGTGGCGGCGCCACGCCCTGCCCGCGCTGGTGCTCGTCGCCGTCCTGGCGTTCCTCGCCTGGCACCGGCTCGGCCCGTCCGTCGCGGTGCGGGAGGCGACGGTCGCCGTCACGCCCACGGTCCTCGGCTGCGACGCCACCGCGGACATCACCGCCCGCGTCACCACCGACGGCCGCCCCGGCACGCTCACCTACCGCTGGGTCCGCAGCGACGGCACGGACTCGGAGGTCCTGGAGGAGGAGGTGACGCGGGGGCAGAGGGAGGCCCGGCTTCGTCTCCTGTGGACCTTCGAGGGCAGGGGCCGCTACCCGGCCCGCGCCGAACTGCGCATCCTCACGCCGGATCCCCGTACGGCGAGCGTGAGGTTCGCGTACGACTGCCGGTGACGCCGCGGGCCGCGGGAATGCGCGACGGCGGTTCGGCGGAATGATGTGATCCGGCGTACGGGAATGCGACGGAAGGGTTAATTCATGATGGCGCCGTTCCGGCGTGTCTGCTTTTCCCTTAATCCGCTGCGACGACAGCACCCCGCCGTTACGCTGAAGTCGCTCGGCCGAGGAGGGGCAGCGGCCGTCGAGGCGCCCAGGGAGGGGTGCCCGCGGCGGTTTTCGGAGCGGGGGTACATCGGGGGACGGCGTCGCCGCGCGCGGAGGAATTCCTGCGTGGAGAAACGCATCGTCCTGCCGATTTCCGGAACGGAATTCTGTGTGCCTCGGCGGGCTTCGACGACAACGACGACGGCGAGGAATTCCTGTGCGACGCATCACTTCCGTTCTCCTGTCCGTGAGCGCCCTGCTGGCGGGCTCGGCGCTGGTCGCTCCCGCGGCCGGCGCCGCCCCGGCGACCGACCGTCCGGCCGGCGTGCCCAGCGGGTGGCAGGCCGTGGACGCCGCCGAACTGGAGCGGATCGCCGGTGAGCGGGGCGCCCTGCGGGCCCCGTCCGCCGCCGGTGAGAAGGTCTCCGCTCTGGCCGAGGAGGAGGTGCTGGCCATCCAGTCGGTCCGCAACAGCCGTTTCGTCGCCGCCGAGGTGACCTACCCGGCGCCGAACACCGGTGTGCTGCGCGCCCGTTCCGCCGCGGTCGGCGGCTCCTGGGAGAGCTTCGGCTTCCAGTACGACGAGACGACCGACACCTGGTCGCTGAGGTCCCTCGCCAACAACCGCTACGTGGCGGTGGAGAAGAACTTCACCGGCAGCGCGCGGAACGTGCTGCGCGCCCGCTCCACGAGCGTCGGCGGCTGGGAGCGGTTCACGCTGTGGGTCCACGAGACGGAGCAGCGCTGGGCGCTCCAGTCCGAGCTGAACGGCATGTTCGTCACCATGGAGAACAACTACGCCGGTTCCCTCCAGTACGCCCTGCGCGCCCGCTCCACCGACATCACCGGGTCGTGGGAGGAGTTCGTGCTGTACGACCTGGAGGCCTGACGGCCGTACGCCGGGAGCAGCGCGCCCGGCGGGCACCCCCCGGCCCAGCCCACGCACGAAGGCCCAGGTCACCGACCTGGGCCTTCGTCGTGTGCGGGGGCGGGCGTCCCCGGCGGGTCAGTGGCGGCCGAACAGCTTGCGGCTGCTGCCGAGGTCCAGCAGGACCGTCTCGCCGGTGGAGTCGTCCAGGCCGTCGTTGTCGGTGACGGCGTAGACGCGGCCGTTGCCGGCGACGGTGAGGCCCTCCAGCTTCTCCTGGGTCCAGCCGTTGGTGGCCCGCAGGTCGGGGAGGGCGTCGTACGCGAGGGTCTTCGGCAGGACGGGGAGGGCGCCCGCGGGGGCGGCGGCGTCCGGGATGCCGACCGTGTAGACGCGCTTGACCCGTGCGGCCGGGCCGTTCAGCTTGTCGCGCTCGACGAGGGCCAGCTCGCCGCCGACCGCGGTGATCTCGGACAGGCCGATCCAGTCGCCGGCCGTGGTGGTCGTGCCGATGCGGTAGCCGTACCAGCTCCAGGCGCCGGCCCGGACGTCGTAGCGGCCGATCCGGACGACGCCCGCCGGGTCGGACTTGACCTCGCGCTGGAGGGTGGCCCAGACGATTTCGCGGCCGTCGGCGCCGGTGGTGGCGGTGACGCCCTCGAAGCCCTGCGAGCCGAGGCCCGCGGCGACGTCGGCGGGCAGCGGGACGACCTGCCGGGTGACGCCGTCGGCGTCCAGGCGCACCAACTGGTTGCCGGCGCCGGTCCTGCCCTCGACGGCCAGCCAGAATCCGCCCTGCGTTCGGGCGTGCACGCCCTCGGCGTCGTAGGCGGCCGGGTTGCCCGCGGCGTCCTTGACGGTCAGCTCCCGCTTGATGACGGCGGGCTTGCTGCGGGTGTCGACGGTGAGGATGCGGGTGGTGGCGTACGCGGCGTCGGTGACCGTGTACAGCTCGCCGGGGCGGCCCGGTACGGCCGAGAGCGCGCCGAGCGCGCCCCAGCCGATCGGCGTGCCCGCGGCGTCGGAGGCCGAGACCAGCGTCGGGTACGCGGGGGCTTTCTTGCCCAGCCGGAACAGGCTCACCGAGGCGCGCACGCCCGCGCCGGCGTCGTCCTCCTCGCTGGAGACCGCGAGCAGGCCGCGCGACGGGATCGGCAGCAGGCCCTCGGGACCGTTGGTGGTGGGCAGCACCTGCCGGAAGACCGGCTCGGTGGGCTTGCTCAGGTCGTACACGGCGACGAAGTTGCTGCGCTCCGAGCCGACGAAGGCGTACCGCACCCCGTCGTACTCGGCGATCGCGAGGCCCTCCGGCTCGGTGCCCTTGTTCTCGGCACGGCCCTCGTTGAGCAGGCCGTGACGTGCGGCGATCCGCTCGAAGGTGTTGCCGGCGTCCCAGACGACCTTCCCGGTGCGGCTGTCGAAGACGGTCCAGCCGCGGGTGCCGCCCTTCCAGTCGCCCTCGTTGGCGGTCGCCAGGTAGCGGTCGTCGATCCAGCCGACGGCGTCGGGCTCGCGCGGCACGTCGGTGAGGGAGCCGGTCTGGTCGATGACGTCGTCCTCGACGGTGTCGACGCCGGTCAGGGACGCGGTGCCCGCGCTGAAGGCCTTGGTGACGCGGCCCGACGCGAGGTCGACGGTGACGATGCCGTTGTTCTCCTGCAGCGTCACGGCCAGCTGGCCGCGGCCGTTGACGGAGACGTACTCCGGCTCCGGGTCGGCGGGCGCGGCGATCCCGGCGTCGGCCAGCACGGGCAGCGCGGAGCCGTCGGCGTTCGTCAGCGGCACCTCGCGGAGGCTCCAGCCGGTGGGCGAGGCGCCCTTGAGGTCCACGATCTGCACGAAACCGCCGGGCGCCTGCGGCAGGTCGCCCTCCTCGCCGCCGGCCGGGGTCGCCTCCTCGTCGCGCTCGTTCTCGATGGCGACGGCGGCGTACCGCTTGTCCTTGCTGAGCGCGACGGAGTCGGGCTGGCCGCCCAGGTCGAAGCTCGCCACCCGCTCGCGGCCCCGCAGCGAGATGACGTCGAGTCGGCCGGACGGCTCGGTGTGACTCGCGCTGGTGTTCACGACGACCAGCACGTACTGGCCGACGACGGAGACGGAGGTCGGTTCGTCGTCGGCGTTGCCCAGGGTGGCGAGGGACAGCGTGCCGAGGCCCTGGGGCCGGCGGGGGTCGCCGAGGTCGAGGAAGCCGATGCGCTTGGCGGCGGCGTCCGTGTAGACGAGGGTGCGGCCGTCCTCGCTGGTCGCGGAGATCTCGGCGACGGTCTCGGAGGCGGCGTCCTCGCCGGCCGGACGGTTCTGGAAGACGGGGTAGGTGGCGGTGCGTTCGAACGCCGCCGGCCGCCGCGGTGCGTGGTCCGCGCCGCCTCGCTGGTCCGCGTGGGCCAGTCCCGCGGACAGGGCGCCCGCGGTGACGGCCAGGGCCGCGAGCGCGGCGGGTGTTCTCTTGGGGAGCATCGTTCCTCCGGTGTCGTGCACGGCGGAGCGGATCGTCGCACGGGGGAGGAGGGCGGACGGGGCGCGCGGGTGAACAGTCGGCGAAGAACGGGAGCGCCGGTCGTCGCCGGGGCGGAGGGCCGTTTTTGGAAACGGCGTTAATGATTTCCGGCCGGAAGGAAGGGCGGCCCTTTACAGGCCGCGCCTTCACCGGCGAACAATGGCCGGGCGGCGGGTCCCGATCTAGCGCGCGGTGCTGCGGAGCGTGCCGCTCACGTGCAGGACCTCGTGACACTGCTGCGCCCGTCGGCCGGTCGCCGGCGTGCCCGGTTCCGCACAGGTCACCTCCATGGTGACGGTGTCGTTCGCGGGGATCTCGATGGGGGTGACCCAGTGGTAGTCCTGGTTGCGGAAGGTCTCCAGCGCGATCGTCGTGATCTTGCGCTCCCCGAACGTGATGGTCAGCACCCCTTCGTCGCCCTGGAAGTTGGCGACGACGATGTCCGTCACCTCGAACACGCTGTCCTCGGGCACCGGGTAGGCGCCGGGGCTGGTCTCCCCGGCGGACGTCTGCACGTCGATGGTCGCCGAGTGCTGCCGGCCCACGCCGGCCGCGGCGCCGTCGCCGGCCGCGGCCCCGTCACCGCCGGCCCCGTCACCGCCGGCCCCGTCGCCCGCCGTGCCGGCCTCGCCGCCGGGTCCGGTCGACGCGCCCGCCGCCGGGCCGCCGCCGGGCCGGGCGTCCGCACCGGCGTCGGTCCCGCCGCCGGGGGCCTGCCCGGCCTCCCCGGCGGGCGTGGGGCGAGGCTGGACCGCCTCGGTCGCGGCCTCCTTGGCCGCGCTGCGCACCGCCGGACGCACCAGCGTGAACCAGGCGATCAGCAGCGCGATGAGCACCGCCAGCACCGCGAGCAGCCACCTCGGGAAGACGGGGATCTGCACGAACTCCGCGTCCAGGGGCGGCCGTACGGCGTCCTCCTCGCGTCGGGCCGCCTCCGTTCCGTCGGGAGCGTCCGCCGCGTCGGACGCGGTCGTCCCGGCGACGCCCACGGTGAACGGCCAGACCACCGGCGTGCCGAACCACACCGGCTTGCCCGTGCGGACCCGCAGCCCCGTCTCCGCCGACTCGCCCGGCTCCAGCGCCAGTTCCGCCGGGGCGAACGCGAACCCCAGTTCCTCGCCCGCCTGTCCGGGGGTGAAGCCCACCCGCACCGGGGTGTTGCCCTGGTTGCGCACCGCCAGCCGGTAACGGCCGCGCAGCCAGCCGCGCCGCCGGCGCGGGGCCAGTTCGGTGCGCAGTTCGTGGAACGCCTCGACGTGCACGGTGGTTTCGGGCACGCGCACCGACTCGGGGTGCTCGGCGGGCAGGACCCGCACGCCGAGCGGCACCTCGCCGGCCCGGACCTCCGGGGAGCGCGGCGGCGAGAGGCGGATCGTCACCGTCTCGGAGGTGCCCGGGTACAGGGAGATCCGCGCCGGTTCCACGGTCGCCCAGGCGGCGCAGTCCCCGACGACCTGGAGGCTGTACGCCTCGACGATGTCGCCGTCGTTGCGGACGGTCAGGCTCGTCGTGACGGTGTCGCCCGGCGTCACCGTCACCGCGGGGATGTCGAGGCCGGGAGCGCCGGGGCCGGAAGTGGATGCGGAAGGCGTCACGTCGCCACGGTAGGAGCGGGCCCGTCGGCACGACGAGGAACGGGAGGGCAACGCCGAGGCAGTCGCGGTGCCCCGGGGGCCGGGGGCGGCCCCCTCGCCGGCCCGGTCCGTCAGCGGGCCCCGCCGCTGCCGCCGCCCCGGCCCAGGCGCGTCCGCCGCCCGCCCCGCCGTTGCCGTGGCCCGGTCCAGGCGCGTGCGCCCCGCACGAGTCCCACCCCGCGAACACGTGAAACAGGTGCCCCATGTCCCGTGCCGACGAGAACCGTCCCGCCCTGCCGCCCACGACGTCATCCGCGCCCGCCACGTCATCCGTGCCCGCCACGTCATCCGTGCCCGCCACGTCATCCGCGTCCGCGACGTCATCCGCGCCCGCGACGTCGTCCGTGCCCTCCGCGCCCGCCCAGGCCCGGGCCGACCACCGGACCGCCGGCTCCGCACGCCCGGAACGGGTGGGCGTGGCCGTCTACGCCGCCGACCCCGTGCTGCGCGTCGGGGTCGTCCACCAGTTACGCCAGCGGCCCGAGGTCCACCTGCTCGGGGACGCCGACGCGGAGCGCGCCGGGGTGTCGCTGGTCGTCGTGGACCAGGTCGACGACGACACGACCGTCCTCCTGCACCGGCTGCGCCGCAACACCGACACCCGCACCGGCCTCGTGGTCGGCTCCCTCGGGGCCGGTGCGCTCCAGCGCGTCATCGAGTGCGGCGTCGTGGCGGTGCTGCGCCGCGTCGAGGCCGACGAGGACCGGCTCCTGCACCTGGTCCTGGCGATGGCGAAGGGGGAGGGGGTGCTGCCGGGCGACCTGCTGGGCACCCTCCTCGCCCACATGGGCAGCCCGCAGCGCTCCGGCCTCGACCCGCGCGCCCTGTCCCTGTCCACGCTGACCACCCGCGAGGCGGACATGCTGCGCCTGGTGGCGGAAGGCCTGGACACCGCGGAGATCGCCCGCAAGACCGCGTACTCGGAACGCACCGTCAAGAACGTCCTGCACGAGATCATCACCCGGCTCCAACTGCGCAACCGGGCCCACGCGGTCGGGTACGCGCTGCGCAACGGGCTGATCTGACGGCGGGCCGGCGACGGACGGGCCCCCGCCGCTGAGCGACGGGCACAACCGGCACGACGGGCGCACGGGCACACGGGGGCACGGACGCACGGGTGATGCGGCGCTCCCGGCGATGCCGCCGCGACCGGTGACGCGGGCGCCGTGGGCCAACGGGCCGATGGGCCGCCGGGCTCGTCCGACGCCGGCCGCCGCCCGCCGGGCCCTTCGCACTGCCCGAAAGCGCACCGGGCGTTTCCCCCGGATGCGGCCCCGCCGCCCTGCCGTGCCGCGCGTGGCCGTCGCAAGGTGGCGGGGGCACATCCGCGGCACTGCCGCACCGGAACCGCGAGGGGGCACCGTGAGGGGAACCGCCGGGCCCGGCGGACGGTACGACCGCCTGGGCAGACTCGGCACGGCGTTGCTGCTGCTGATCCCGCTGGTCGGCGCGACGGCGGCCGGCGGTCGGGAGGACGCCGCCTCCCGGGCGCCGGCGGTCGGGACGGCCGACGCCCCGGAGACCCGGATCGCGTACGCAGGCACCCGGCACCGCAGCCTCGGCCGGGTCACCGGCGACACCCTGAGCACACCGCTGTTCGACAAGGGACCGGCCCACTTCGACGTCCAGCCGTCCGCCCTCGGCGACACGCTGGTCTTCGCGAGCCGCCGCGACGAGCCGGACCCGCAGATCTACCTCCGCTCCGCCGACGGCTCCGTACTGCGTCTGACCAGAGGCCGGGACGCGGCGCACCCGCGGCTGACGCCGGACGGCCGCGCGGTGGTGTTCGACTCGGCCGAGCCCGGCGGCCCGGGCGGCCGGGACCAGCGCGACCTGTGGCTGGTGCGCACGGACGGCAGCGGTCGCATGACGCGGCTCACCCACACCCCGCACGACGAGCAGTGGCCGACGGTCTCCCCGGACGGGCAGCGGCTGGCGTACTCCGGGAACGCCGAACCGGCCGCCGGACGGCAGATCTACGTACGGCCCCTGGCCGGCGGCCCCGCCTCCCGCATCACCGGCCCCGAGAACGGCACGGCCACCGAGCCGGTGTGGAACCCGGTCGACGATCCCGCGCACCGGGACCGCATCGCGTACACCGCCACCACGACCGTCTACGGGCAGGGGGAGGTGCGCCGGCTCCGGGTGACGGACGGGACCACGGACGGGCCGCTGCTCGCGGGCGCGCAGGCCGGGTGGCGCACCCACGGGGCGGCCTGGCTGCCCGGCGGGGACGAGGTGCTGTTCCTCAGCCCCGAGCGCACCTGCGAGTGCGAGGGCGACTGGGACCACGTGTACCGGGTGCCGGCCCACTCCGACCGGGTCCCGGACCTCGTGCTCAGCGAGGACCGGGAGGTCCTGTCGCCCACCTGGCTCGGCCCCCTCCAGGGCGGCGGCGCCGTGGTCGAGCGCACCTCCGCGGACGGGCCGCACCAGGTGACGCTGCAGGACGTCCGCACCGACGGGGCCGACCCGCGCGACCTGGGCCTGACGATCCTGCGGGAGGACCCGGAGGCCGACACCGAAACGGACCCCGCCCGGGACGCGCTGTTCCGGCCCCGTCCCGGCTACGACCCGTGGACCGAGCGGCAGAGCTACACGCCCGACGGGCGGCGGATCGTCGTCACCCGCTTCGAGGGCGAGCCCGGCAGCCGCATCCAGCGGATCTGGCTCGCGGACGCGGACGGCGCGAACGCGGCGCCCCTGCGGCTCGCGGGGCGCGGGCCCACCGACCGGGACACCGACCCGGCGCTGTCCCCGGACGGCACCCGCCTCGCCTTCACCCGGACCACCCCGGGCACGGGCGGGGCCGCGGACTCCAGCCGCATCCTCGTCGCGGACCTGGCCGACGGCGCGATCCAGGGCGAGATCGTCCCGCCGGCCGGAGAGCTCCGCGGCGGCGACGCCCAGCCCACCTGGTCCCCCGACGGGACCACCCTCGCCTTCACCCGCAACCACGTCCTCTACGGGAACGGCGCCAACAAGCACGTCTGGACCGTGCCCGTGGACAAGCTGGACCAGCAGGACGACCTGAGCGCCAGGATCTGCCCGGACGGCTGCCGGGTCATCGACGACAGCCCGGCCTTCTCCCCGGACGGGCGGACCATCGCCTTCAACCGGAAGAACGGCGGTGGACGGGTCGACGAGCGGAACGGCATCCTGCTGACGTCCCTGTCCGGCAACGCCTGCCGCGTGCTGCTGCCCGCCGCCGCGCGCGACGTGCCCGGCGCCTGCCGGCAGGAGCTGCCGGACACCTCCGTCACCGGTCCTCACCAGCCGCGCGACGCCGCCTGGACGGCCGACGGCGCGGGCATGGTGATCAGCTCCCGCGCCGGCCTTGCGGCCAACAGCCCCGAGAAGCTGAGCCTGCTGGACGTCGCGTCCGGCGCCCTCACCCCGCTCACCGCATCCCTCCCCGGCCGGCAGAAGGAACCCGCCGTCCAGCAGTCCGTGGACCTCGCGGTCCGCGCGCCCGGCGCCGTTCCGGCGGTCGCCGTCGGCAGCTCCACCACGGTCCGCGTGGAGGTCGTCAACAACGGGCCCGCCGCCTCGCCCGGCACCCGGCTGACCGTCACCCCGCCGGACGGCGTGCGGGTCACCCGGCTGACCCGGCCCAGGGGGAGGTGCGACGCCGCCTCCCTGCAGTGCGACGTCGGGGTCGTGCAGCCCGGAGGCGCCGTGCCGGTGGACGTCACCCTCACCGGTGTCCTGGTCGGCGACGCGCCCGTCGACTGGTCGGTCACCGGGGCGGTCGTGGATCCGCGGCCGGGCGACAACGCGGGGCGGACGGTCGTGCCGGTGCGCGAGGCGGCGCCGAGCCCCACCCCGACTCCCACCCCGACCTCCACCCCGACTCCTCCTCCGTCGCCCGTTCCGCCGCCGCCCGCCCCGCCCCGGCCCATGCCCCCGCCGCCGGCCGAGCCCGACGCCGGGCCCGGGGTGCGCGTCACGGCCCGGCCGAACCCCGGCTACGTCGGCGGGCGCGTGGTGGTGACGTACACCGTCCGCAACGGCCGCAACGCCCTGGCCACCGGGCTGCGCCTGCGCATCGGCCTGCCCCCGGGCGTCCCGCACAACGGGCCGCCGCCGGGCTGCGACCGCTCCTGGGTGTGCGCGCTGCCCGACCTGGACCCCGGCCAGAGCACCGTCGTCAGCGTGGTCCTCAGCCCCGACAGGGCGCTGACCGGCCGGGTCACCGGCACCCTCACCACCACCGGCACGGACGCCGACCCGCGCGACAACACCGCCCGGCAGCGGCTGCGGATCCTCCGGCCGCGCATCGTCGCCGTGCCGAAGGTCGGCAAGCCCGGCTTCGTCACCTCGGTGCGCGGCAGGGACTTCCCGCCGGGAGTGCCGGTGCGGTTCACCTGGAATCCCGGGATCACCGCGGCGGCGGCGCCGACCGTGCCCGGCCCGGACGGCACGTTCATCGGGCAGCTGCTCATCCTGGCCAAGGACCAGACGGGGCCGCGCAGGATCACCGCCCGGGGCGCCGGGTTCGCGTCGGCGAGGACGGACTTCCTGGTGGTCGGCGGCAGCGTGCAGCCGCCGGACGAGGTGAGCCGCCGGTGATCCACGAGGTCGACGAGGGGCTGCGCCGGCTGCTCGGCGGGTCCGGCCTGGAGGCGTCGGGCGTCGAGGTCGTCTTCGACGCCCCCACCCGGGACTGGGCGGCCCGCCGCAACGCCCCGACGGTCTGCGTCTTCCTGTACGACATCAGGGAGGACGCCGGGCGGCGCGGCAGCGGCGCCGGGGAGGTGTACGACGCGGACGGCAGACTGGTGGCGCGGCGCGACCCGCCGCGCTGGTTCGAGCTGACGTACCTGGTCACGGCGTGGGCGAACCGCCCGCAGGACGAACACCGGCTGCTCTCCCAGGTGCTGACGACCCTCGTGGCGACGGACACGCTGCCCGCCCGCCTGCTCACCGGCACGCTCGCCGAACTCGGCCTGACCGTGACCCTGGACACCGCGGGGCCGGGCCCCGACTCGCCCGCCGTCTCCGACGTGTGGTCGGCGCTGGGCGGCGAGCTGAAGGCGTCGCTGGGGGTGCGGGTGCGGGCGCCGCTGGCCGGGGTGAGCACGGCGGTCGCCCCGCCGGTGACCGAGGGGCTGGTCGTGCGCAGCGCCGCCCGGCGCGAGGGCGGGACCGCGTCGCCGGGCCGCCGGCTGCGCTACACGGAGACGACCGACCCGGGCCCGACGGGCGGCCTCGCCGGTCCGCGCGAGCGGGGGGCGGCACAGGGCCGCCGCCGCAGGGGGGACCGCCAACCGTGATTCCCCCGCCCGGACCGGCCACGGGGCCGGCTCACGATCCTGCCGGGGCGGGGCGGCCCGTCGGGGCCCTCCCCGAGGGCGCTCCGGCCGACACCGGTTCGCAGGACCGGTCGGCTGCCGGGCCCGGCGGCCCTGCCGCGCCGGCCGCCGACCTTGGGCCTTTGCGGCCTGTGGGAGTCCTGGACGGCGAGGCTGTCGCCGCCCGCGTGAGGGTTGGGGCTGGTGTGGAGGCGGAGGCTGTCGTCGGTTTGGAGGGGCGGTCGGCTGCCGGGCCCGGCGGCCCTGCCGTGCCCGCCGCCGACCCCGGGACCCCGCCGTCCGTCGGAGCGCTCGCCGACGACCCTGTCCCCGCCCGCGCGGACGCCGGCGCCGGTGTCGGCGCCCGCGCGGCGACGGAGGCCGACGCCGGTTCCGAGGGCCGGGCGGCTGCCCGGACCGGCGGCTCCGCCGTGCCCGCCGCCGGCGCCGGGCCCCGTCCCTCCGGCGCCGGGCACCTCTGGGCGCGGCTGCGGTTGGTCGAGGAGCGGGTGCGGTTCGCCGTGGCGGCCCGCCGCGCGGCCGACCCCGATCCCGACGACCCGTACCGGGGCCAGTACCTCGGTCCCGACGCCGTCGCCCGCATCCTGGACGAGCCGGGCGGGCTCGACGTACCCCCGCACGAGCCGTCCCGCCCGCCGGCCGGTTCCGTCCTCGACGGCCTCGCCCGGCGGTTCGGCCTCGACCCGCTCGACCTGGACCTGCTCCTGGTGGCGGTGGCGCCCGACCTGGACGCGCGGTTCGAGCGGCTGTACGGCTATCTCAACGACGACCTGACACGCCGCCGGCCGACGGTCGGCCTCGCTCTTGAGCTGTGCGGGCTCGCCGGGGCGGCGTCCGCGCGGTTCCGGCTGGCCCCCGGAGCGCCCCTGATCGCGGGCGGCCTGGTCGAGGTCACCGAGCCGGAACGGCCGCCGCTTTCCCGCGTGCTGGCGGTCCCCGACCGGGTCACCGGGCATCTGCTGGGCGACGCGCGGCCGGACGCCCGGCTCGCGGCGGTGCTCGGCGAAGCCCGGCCCGACCCGACCGCCGAGGCGGCGCAGATCCGGCGGACGGCCGCCGCCGCGGCGACCGGCGTCGGCCTCGTCCACCTGCGCGGCCGGGGCGGCGACGCCGAGGGCCTGGCCTGCGCCGCCCTGCACGCGGCCGGACTGCGCCCGCTGGTCCTGGACGCCGCGGCCGTCGCCCGGCGCCCCGGCGACGCACCGGAACTGGCCCGGGTCGCCGCCCTGGAGGCCCGGCTGAGCGGCGCCGGGGTCGTCCTCGGCCCGCTGGACGCGCTGCCCGCCGAGCCCGCCGAACGGACCCGCACGCTCGCGGCGCTGTGCGCGGCGCTCCGGGGCATCCCGCTGCTGACGCACGGCGGCGTCGGCTGGGACCCGGCGTGGGCGGCCGACAGCCCCGTCGTGCTGACCGTGCCGGCGCCCTCCCCCGAACGGCAGGCCGCGCGCTGGCGGCACGCCCTCGAACAGGCCGCGGGCGTCGTCGGCGACGCCGGGGCGCTCGCCGACGCGGTCGCCGCGCACCGCCTGGACTCCGGGCAGCTGCACCGTGCGGCGGAGGTGGCGGCGCGCACGGCCGCCGTCGAGGGACGCCCGGTCGGCCCCGACGACCTGCGGACCGCCGTACGCGCCCAGAACGGCGCGGGACTCGACCGCCTCGCCCGCCGCATCGAACCGGCGGTCGGCTGGGACGACCTGGTGCTGCCGCCGGCCACGCACCGGCGGCTGCGGGAACTCGCGCTGCGCGCCCGCCACCGCGAACAGGTCCTCGGCCAGTGGGGGATGCGGCCCGGCGGCGGCCGGGGACGCGGCGTGATCGCGCTGTTCGCCGGGGAGTCGGGCACCGGCAAGACCATGTCCGCGGAGGTCGTCGCGGCGGACCTGGGCATGGACCTGTACGTGGTGGACCTGTCGACGGTCGTCGACAAATACGTCGGGGAGACCGAGAAGAACCTGGAGCGCATCTTCACCGAGGCGTCCGCCGTCAACGCGGTGCTGCTCTTCGACGAGGCCGACGCGATCTTCGGCAAGCGCTCGGAGGTGAAGGACGCGCGCGACCGGCACGCCAACATCGAGTCGGCGTACCTGCTCCAGCGGATGGAGTCCTTCGACGGGATCGCCGTCCTGACCACCAACCTGCGGGCCAACCTGGACGAGGCGTTCACCCGCCGCCTGGACGTGGTGGCCGACTTCCCGGTGCCCGACGCCGCCGGACGCCTCGCCCTGTGGGAACGGTGCCTGGGCGACCGGCTGCCCCGCGCCGCCGACCTGGACCTCGCCTTCTGCGCGGACCGCTTCGAACTGGCCGGCGGCTCGATCCGCGCCTGCGCGGTGACGGCGGCCTACCTCGCGGCGGAGTCCGGCGGCCCGCTCGCGATGGGACAACTGGTGACGGCGATCGCCCAGGAGTACCGCAAGCTCGGACGGCTGGTGCTGGAGGGGGAGTTCGGGGCGTGGCTGGGGATGGCCCTGGACGCGTGAGGAGGCGGTGCGGGGCAGTGGCGGCGCTTTCGCCGGCCGTCACGTCTCCTGGGGGTTGAGCCGTTCGTCGCCGGTCGCCTCACCGACCAACCGAGCGATGAATTCGGCCAGTGGAGTCCACTGCTCTTTGGGCATCTTTTCGTACGATTTCCTTCCCAGGGCGCGCATCTCGAAGAGGGAAAGCCCTTCCCCGTCGGTCGACATGGCGCCGAGCCCCTGGTCCGTCGATTCTCCCGTGTGCCGGGGATACCCGGGCGGGGGTGAGAGCTCGTCCTTGGCGACCGACGCGTCCCCGCTGAGGACCGGATCCAGCCAGGTGCGGCGCGACAACCGCCAATCGCGGCCGTCGTTGGGCACCTCCATCTTGTACCGGCCGCCGAACACGCGCTCGTCGACAGGGAAACCCTCGTCCGTCATGGCGGTGTAGACGTCGCCACGGTGGCCCGACAGCCATGTGGTCGCCGCGTCCGACATGCTCTTGAACATGGTGACGAAATCTGTGCGCGGCATCATCGAGAAGAAGTACTTGGGATCCACCAATCCCTCGTTCGTGCCGCCGGCGTCGTCCAGAGTCTTCATGACCACGGTGAGGAACCCGGTCACCTCCTTCACGGAGTCGTCCGCCAGGGCGTCGGCGGTCCGAACGGCGACGGCATCGACGATTCGCTTGGCGCGTTCGTTGTTCTTCTGGAGGTTGGACAGCCCGCTGGTCACGCGGTTGCTGATCTCCCGCTGTTCCTTGCTCCCGGCGCCGGCGGAGCGCAGCAAGCGTGTACTCTTCGCCGGTGGCGGCGCGTCCTCCTGCTCCATCCGCCGGCGCAGCGTTTCCACCAGAGCGCCGATGTCCTGCATCCGGATGCCGAAGGTGGCCTGCGGTCTGGCTTGCCCCTCGCCCCGCGCGGTGATCGTGTAAGCCCCTTCGCGATAAGGCCGCTTGCCGGCCGCCAGCCTGTCATGAAATTCGACGATGTCTTTCAGAGCCGCGCGAACCTGGTCGAGGGTGTCCAGCGGCCTGGTGACGAACTCCACGTTGCCGTTGTCGGCGGCAACGTACGACAGGTCCTGCTTCAGTTTGATGAGTTCCTTCTTCGTATCGCTCTTTTTGTGCCCGTCCTCCTTGAATTCCCAGCCCTCGTCGGCCACTTCGAACTCGAACCCGACGGCCCGCTGAACCTGGTGGGCGTCCGGCGCCGCCGCCGGTCCCGGGCCGGCAGCCGTGGTCGCGGCGTCGGCGGTGCGGGCCGCCGGCACGGGCCCGGTCAGCACCCGGCGGGCGTTCGCCTCCGCCTCCCGCTCGAACCGGTCGGAGGGGTCGGAGATGCTCAGCCCGGCCCCGTTGTCCGTGCCCGCGACCGGGCCGGTGCGCTGCTGGACGACGTGGGTCAGCTCGTGGGCCAGGGTGTGCTTGTCGCCGCCGCCCTCCCCGATGACCACATGGCTCCCGCTGGTGTAGGCGCGCGCCCCGATGGCGCGGGCCGAGCGGGCCGCGGCGGCGCCGGTGTGCAGGCGGACGTCGGAGAAGTCGGCCCCGAGCCGGGACTCCATCTCCTGGCGTACCGGCTCGGCCAGCGGGCGGCCGGTCGAACGCAGGACCTCGTGCACCCCGGTGTCCGGCTGCTGCGGGGCGGGTGCGGCGGCCGCCCGGCGGGCGATCATGGCGGTCACCGCGGCGTTGCCCGCGTCGCGCTGGGCCGCCCGGAGCGCGTCGGCGGTGAGCGGGGGCGCTACGGCCGCGCCGCTCGCGGGCGTCTCACGCCGGGCGGCGCCGCTCCCGGACGTCTCCCGTGGCGCGGCGGCCGGCCGGCCGCGCGCCGCTTGCCGGGCGTCGGCGTTCTCCGTGTGAGCCTTGGACGTCCCCATCTGCCCCTCCTCGCCGGAGCATCCCTGCCGCCTCCAGTGGAGCGGCCGGACCCGGGGGCGTCCAGGTCCGCACGGGCAACGCGAGGGCAGGGCCGGGTGATCCCCGGGCGGTCGGCGCGGGGAGTACGGAAAGGCAGCCGCCCTGCCCCCGGCCAGGTCCCCGCGTCCCTGCCGGCCCGCGCCGGTCCTCCCACAGACTCGGCCTGGACACAGGTGACCGCCGTCAGGACGCGAAGGAGCGAGCATGCCGACGTACCTCACCCCGGGTGTGTACGTGGAGGAGGTGCAGTCCGGCGCCCGGCCGATCGAAGGGGTCGGCACGGCCGTCGCCGCGTTCGTCGGCTTCGCCGGGAAGGGCCCCTTCCACGAGCCGACCCTGGTGACCGGCTGGGACCAGTACACCCAGCACTTCGGCGGCTTCACCGAGGGCGCCTACCTGGCTCACGCGGTCTACGGCTACTTCGCCAACGGCGGCGGCGCGGCGTACGTCGTGCGCATCGGCGGGTCCGCCGAGGACGCCTCCGCCCCGGCGGCGGACGGTACGCAGCGGCCGGCGGCGGCGCCCGTGGAGCTGGGCGGCTTCCTGATCGCGGCCCGGCCGGGCGTGACCGGCGTGTCCGTGGAGATCGCCGACGCGGACGGCGAGAACGCCCCGGAGGACCGCTTCAAGCTGCTGGTCCGCCAGGGCGACCAGGTCGTGGAGACGTACGACGCCTCCACCCGCAAGAACGTCAAGAGCTACCTGGTCGGCCAGGCCCGCGCCTCCCGGCTGATCGAGGTCACCGAGCAGCGGGGCGCCGCCCAGAGCAGGCCCGCCGCCCAGACCGTGGCGCTCCCGGACGCGCCCGCCGCCCCCGCCGCGACCGGTCCCGGGACGGTGTCGCGCATCGACCCCGGGGAGTACGTCGGCGACGCCGCCGCCCGCACCGGGTTCGGCGGCCTGGAGACGATCGACGAGATCACCATGGTCGCCGTGCCGGACCTGATGGGCGCCTACCAGCGCGGCGACATCGACGCCGAGGCCGTGCGCACCGTGCAGCTCGCCGTCATCTCGCACTGCGAGCAGATGGGCGACCGCGTCGCCGTGCTCGACGCCCCGCCCGGCCTCAACGCCCAGCAGGTCCGCGCCTGGCGCAACGACGAGGCGGGCTACGACTCCCGCTACGCCACCCTCTACTACCCGTGGGTGCGGGTCTTCGACCCGGCCCTCGGACGCAACACCACCGTCCCGCCGAGCGGCCACGTCGCCGGCGTGTGGGCGCGCAGCGACGCCGAGCGCGGCGTGCACAAGGCGCCCGCCAACGAGGTGATCCGCGGCGCGGTCGACCTGGAGCTGCGGCTCAGCAAGGGCGAGCAGGACCTGCTCAACCCGATCGGCGTGAACTGCATCCGCGCCTTCCCCGGCCGCGGCATCCGGATCTGGGGCGCCCGCACCCTCTCCTCCGACCCGGCCTGGCGCTACCTGAACGTGCGCCGGCTGTTCAACTACCTCGAGGAGTCCATCCTGCTCGGCACCCAGTGGGTGGTCTTCGAGCCCAACGACGACCGGCTGTGGTCGAGCATCCGGCGCAACGTCACCGCGTTCCTCCAGGAGGAGTGGCGCCGGGGCGCGCTGTTCGGCCGTACCGCCGCCGAGGCGTTCTACGTGAAGTGCGACCGCGACAACAACCCGCAGGAGTCCATCGACCAGGGCCGGGTCGTCTGCGAGATCGGTGTCGCGCCGGTCAAGCCCGCGGAGTTCGTGGTGTTCCGGCTGGCCCAGTTCTCCGACACCACCAGTCTCATCGACGAGTGACCTGCGGGTCCGCAAGGGAAGGTTGACAGACTGTCATGGCAACGGGCGACGCTCTTTCCACCCACGTCTTCGGCGTGCAGCTCGGCGGATACCTGGTCGAGTCGATCCAGGAGATCAGCGGCTTCACCGTCGAGGAGGACGTCGTCGAGGTCAAGCAGGTGACCTCGGACGGCAAGCAGATCATCCGCAAGCAGCCGGGCGCCCGGCAGGCCGGTGAGATCACGATCACCCGGGGGCTCGACCAGAGCAGCGAGTTCACCAACTGGATCAAGGAGACGCTCAACAACGGGGCGGTGAACTCCGCGCGCCAGAACCTCACGATCGAGATCAAGGACTCCGAGGGCGCCACCGTCCGCCGCATCCAGCTGCTGCAGGGCTGGGCCTCCAAGTGGGAGGGCCCGTCCCTGAAGGCGGGCGAGTCCTCCCCGGCCACCGAGACCGTCACGATCGTGTTCGAGGAGATCGTCGTCGAATGAGGCGTCGTACGGTGACGGCGGGCAACCTGGAGGAACTCCTCCAGGCGACGGCGCCCGCCCAGGGGCAGGAGCAGACGGCGGCCGCCGCCCCGGAGGCCGCCCCGCCGCCCCGGCAGGACCACGGGCTGCGCACCGAGTTCGAGTTCGAGCTGCCGCGCGGGTACGTGGACGAGTCGGGCACGCTGCACCGGCACGGCGCGATGCGCCTGGCCACCGCCCGGGACGAACTGCGGCCCCAGATCGACCTGCGGGTCAAGGAGAACCCGGCGTACCTGAGCGTGGTGCTGCTGAGCCAGGTCATCACCCGGCTCGGCACGATCACCGACGTGCACGCCGGGGTCGTGGAGCGGATGTACGCCACCGACGTCGCCTTCCTCCAGGACTTCTACCGCCGCGTCAACAGCGAGGGCCACACCCGGGCCGCGGTGACCTGCCCGCACTGCGAGGGCGGCTTCGAGGTCGACCTGTCGGGTGGGCGCCTGGGGGAATCGTGACGTACGCGCTTCCCCGGCTCCGGGAGGAGATCGCGTACATCGCCTACCACTTCCACTGGCAGCGCGACGAGATCCTCGACCTGACCCACGACGAACGCCGTCAGTGGGTCGCCGAGATCGCTCGCATCAACCAGCGCGTCAACGAAGGCGGTTGAGCACATGGCATGGCGGGACCGACTGCGCCGCCGCCGGGCCGCCGCCACGGGGCCTGCGGGTCCGGCGGGACCTGCGGGCGGCGTGGAACGGGGTGGCTCCGCCGGGGGCGGGGGTACGTCCGCGCCCGCGTCCGGGACCTCTTCGGCGTCCGGAGCCCCTTGGGAGCTCGGGGATTCTTCCGTGCCCCGGGACTGGGACGGCGGCTGGCGTCGGGTGGGCCCGCCCCGGCCGACCGTGTCCCGGGCGCCGCTCGGCGTCAGCGACGGGCTCGCCTTCCGCGCCGGCCTCGCCGCCTGGCAGAACCCGTCCTTCGACACCGGCCTCGGTCACGCCGTCCTGCCCACCGCCCCGGCCGGCCTGGTCCACGGCGTCACCGGCCCCGCCGCCCCGCGGCCCGTCCACACCGGCGGGGGGCCTCTGCTGCTCCGCGCGCTGCGGCAAGACGGGGCGGAGGAGGCGGAGGCGGTTGGGCCGGCCTCCGAGGGCGTCGCACGGGTTCCGCGCGGGACGCGGGCGTCTTCCAGGAGTTCCGGCGGCGGTTCGGCTGCGGTGGGCGGGGGCTCGGGAGCTGGGTCCGCTGCGGGGCGGGGTGGCGCGCCGGACGCCGTGCGGGGTTCCCACCGGGCGGCCGCGTCTTCGCCGGGTGCCTCCGGCTCCGGGGCCTCCGGTGGCCGCGGTGCGGCGGGCCGGGATTCCGGGCCGGGGCCGGTGGCGGAGCGTGCCGCCGGAACGGCGACAGGGGACGCCGTGCAGGCGTCTCGTCGGGCGGCCCCCTCGTCGCGTGACGCCTCCGGTGACTCCGGGACTCCGGCCGAGGCGGACGGCACTCCCCGGACCCGTGGACTCGCGTCCGCCGCATCCCCCGCCGTGCTCTCCCCGTCGCTCCCTCCCGTCCAACGGGCCGCGCAGCCGGGCGCCGGGCCGGTCGTGAGCCCCGCCGACCACGGTCGGTGGCCCGCTGCCCCGCGCCTTGTGCCCGTACGGCGGGTGGCGGTGATCCCCGGTGGGCACGGACCGGACTCCGGGCGAGCCTCCCGGTCGCCGGCTGCGCCCGCCCATCCCGTCGGCCGGCGCGCCACGGCCGACGCGGCAGGAGCGTCCGCCGCCGCCCCGCCGGTCGTCCGGCCCCGCCCGGTGGGGCCCTCGCCGGCCGCCGCCCCGCGCCCGGACCGGCCCTCGCGCCGCCTCCCCGCGGTCCCGCCCCCCGTCACCACGACGGCGCCGGCTGCCGGGACCGGGGAGTCCGCCGCCTCCTCACAGCGCGCCGCCACGCCCGCACGGCGCGCCGCCGCCCGCCCGGCGAGCCGCGCCCCGCTCGGCGCCCCGCTGAACGAACTCCCCTCCACCGCCGTGCCGGCGCCGAAGCCGACCCCTCCCGCCACCGGCCCGGCGCTGCCCGTCGTCCAGCGTCGGGCGGAGAGCCCCGCCGCACCGGCGACGACCCCCGGCCGACCCGGACCTCGCACACGCAGCGGTCTGGGCGCACCCCTTCCGGCGCTGCCCCCGACCGCGGACGTACCCGGCGACACCGGGCCGAGCACGGACGCCCGGCGCGCTCCCGCACCGCCGCCCGCCCCGTCTCCCGGCCGGACGCCCGCCGCGCCGCTGCTGGGGGCGTCCGACGTCCGGCGCAGCCTCGCGGATCGGCCTCCCGCCGGGGGCGCCGCGGAACCGGGCCCGGCGGAGGCGGCTCCCGCCAGTGCCTGGCCGCCGGACGCGCGCCCGGTGACCCGCCCGGTGACGCCGGAAGCCGTCGTGAAGCCGACGGGCGAGGACGCAAACGCCCGACGCGCCGGCGGACAGCAGCCGCCTCATCGCCCCACCCCTCTGACGCCGGCCGTCCTCCAGCGTGCCGCGACCGAAGCGGCGTCGAGTCCTGCCGGTGCTCCGGGCGTCCGGCCTGCTCCCGCCACGAGTCCTGCCGGTGCCCAGGGCGTTCGGCCCACTCGCGCCCCGAGCACCGCCGGCACTCCGGGTATCCGGCGCGCTCCCACCCCGCCCCGCACGCTCCCGCTGATCGCCGCCCGCCCGCTCGTCCTGAACACCCGGCCGCCCGAAGGCGCTCCCACGACCCCCGCCGGCGGACGTCCTCCGGTCGTGGCGGCACGTTGGCCCGCCGCACCCGCTGCGGACACGGCGCACGGACCCGGGACCGCCCCCCGTTCCGGAGCCGTCCCCGGACCCGGGACCTCTCCGGCGGCACCCGCGCACCACGGCCCACCTCAATCCGCCCCACCGACGGCGACGGCGACCGCGGTCCAGCGGGCCGCTGCCCCGCCCGCCGCGACCCGGCCGGCGCCGCCGCCCGCCGCGGCCCCCGCACCCACCGCCGGACGGACCCGGCCCCGCCCGGCGAGCACCCCTGCCGGAGCGGGCACCGCGCCCGTCGTCCGGCCCGCCCCGCCGCGCGCGGACACCTCGGCGACGGCCCCCGCGCCCACCGGCGTACCGGCCCGCCCCCTGCCGGCGATCGCACCATCCACCGGAGCGGACAGCGGCCCGCCCGCGATGCGGCCCGCGCGGGACAAGGCCCGCCCGCCCACCCGGACGGCCCTCGCACCCACCCCCGTGGTCCGCCCCGCACCGCCCCGCGGCGACGCAACCCGCCCGGCTCTCACCCCCGTACCGCCCGGCTCCCCGCCGCCCACGACCACCCCTCACGCGCACCCGCACCCGCCCACAGCCCCGGCCCAGGCGTTCACCGCCCCCGTGGTCCAGCGGGCGGCGAGGGCCGAGCAGGCGCCCGCCGTGGGCAGACAAGCCCCCGGCAAGCCGGCGGCGCCGGTCCCGCGCGACGCGCCCCGCCGCGGGCACGCCGCACCCACAGCAGTACCCCACGCGGCCTCCGCACCCCGCGCCCGGCCGGCCCCTTCCCCCGGCAAGGGCGCCGCCCCGCCACCGGACCCCGCTCTCGGCCCCGGTCTCGACCTCGACGACCTGGCGCGCCGGCTGCTCGACCCGGTGGCCCGGTTGCTCCGCGCCGAGCTGCGGCGCGGCCGGGAACGCACCGGACGCCCCTACGACGGACGCCGCTGAGGGCCATGGACGAGGCAATGGACGACGGCACGGGAGAGGGCATGGGACGAGGGCACGGGACGGACGACGACGGACGGATGACGCACCGATGACCGACAGCATCTTCGCCACGAGCGTGTTCTTCCGGCTCGCGATCGGCGGCAACGACCTGGGCGCCTTCCACACCTGCTCCGGCATGGGCGCCGAGGTCGAGATCGAGAGTTACGCCGAGGGCGGCAACAACGGCTTCGCCTGGCAGCTGCCGGGGCGGGTCACCTGGTCGAACATCACGCTCACCCGGCCGGTCACCGCCGACACGGCGAAGATCGGCCGCTGGCTGGACGAGACGCTGCGACGGGTCGAGCCCAAGGACGGCGAGATCGTGGCGCTGAAACCGGACCTGACCCGGATCATCAGCTGGCAGGTGTTCGGGATCGTCCCCGTGCGCTGGCAGGGCCCGTCCTTTGACCCCGCCACCTCGCAGGCGGCGGTGGAGACCCTGGAGATCGCCCACGAGGGACTGCGGCCGGTCTGACCCCCACGCGGCCGACGCGCCTCTCCCCGATCCCGAACCCCGCACACCCGGAAGGAGGTTCCGCATGTCCCCAGCGGTCCGCGCCAGTCGGGCCAGGGCCCAGCTGACCCTGAAGGAGCCGCCCGCCTCGGTCGGCGCGAAGCCCGGCGGCACGATCGCGCGGCTCGACCTCCAGTTCAACCCGGCCACCCTGGAGCTGCGCAAGACCACCGAGTGGCGGCGCACCCCGTCCCGGAACGCGGCGGAGTCGGCGCTGCCCGAGTTCGTCGGCAGCGGCCCGCGCGCGCTGAGCCTGGAGGTGTTCCTGGACGCCACCGCCACCCACGACGACTCCGTGGAACGGGCGGTGGAGAAGCTGATGAAGGCGTGTGTGCCGACGCCGGCCAGCCTGGGCCGCAAGAAGCCGGCCAGCCCCTGGGTGCGCTTCGAGTGGGGCACCGCGCGGACCACGTCGTTCGACGGGGTGCTGTCGAGCCTGTCCGTGACGTACACGCTGTTCGACGTGGACGGCAGGCCGCTGCGGGCCACCTGCGCCCTGTCGATCGAGGAGGCGAGCGTCGACCCGCCGGGCCAGAACCCGACGTCCGGCGCGCGCACCGGCCGCAGCACGCACACCGTCGTCGCGGGCGACAGCCTGGCCCTGCTGGCCTGGCGGGAGTACGGCGACGCGACCGCCTGGCGGGCCATCGCGGAGGCGAACGGAATCGACGACCCGATGGTGCTCGAACCCGGCGCCGAACTGGTGGTGCCGGGGCTGCGGGACGCCGGCGGGGAGGAGGAACGGTGACCAAGGCCGAGTCGCGGGGAGCCCGCTCGTTCGCGGCGGACCCGATCGTGGAGACGCCCGCCGAACTGCCGCCGGTGTGGGCCGCCCAGCTGGTGAGCTGCGTGGTCGACGAGAACGTGGGGCTGCCGGACGCCGCGGTGCTGTCCTTCCGCGACCCCGACCACGAGTTCCTCCAGGCGACCGGCATCACGATCGGCACCCCGCTGCGGGTGTCGGTCGTCACCGTGAACGGGCGGGCGCGCGAGCGGCTGTTCAGCGGTGAGGTGACGGCGCTGGAACTGGACCGGGACGGCACCGGCTCGTTCACGGTGGTGCGCGCCTATTCCAAGGCGCACCGCCTCCAGCGGGGCCGGAAGGTGGTGGCGTACCGGAACATGACGGCGGCGGCGATCGTGCGCAAGGTCGCCGCCGGGGCCGGGCTGGCCTGCGGGACCGTGCAGGCCGCGCCGGTCACCTACCGGCAGCTGTCGCAGGCGAACGTGTCCGACTGGGACTTCCTGCAGTTCCTCGCGGGCGAGAGCGGCGCGCAGGTGCGCGTCGACGACAAGGGGCTGCTCCAGTTCACCCGGCCGCGGAAGGCGTCCGGCGCGCCCGCGCCGTCGACCACCGCGGCCCGCGACCCGATGGTGCTGGAGTACGGGCGGAACCTGCTGTCGCTGCGGGCCTCGCTGTCGGCCGCGGACGGGGCGTCGTCGGTGGAGGTGCGCGGCTGGGACGTCACCACGAAGCGGCCGCTGGTGGCCCGGCACCCGTCGGTGAACGCCGACACCGTGCTGCCGGGGCTCAGCCCGGCCACGGCCGCCGCCCGGTTCGGCAAGGCAGCCAAGGTGACCGTCACGGACACCCCGTACCGCACACAGGCCGAGACGACCGCGGCGGCGGGCGCGGTCGCCGGCCAGGTCGCCGCGGGTTTCGCGGAGCTGGAGGCGACGGCCGAGGGCAACCCCCGGCTGCGGGCCGGCCTGCCCGTGACGCTCGGCAACGTGGGCCGGGCGTTCTCGGGCAAGTACACGGCGACGGCGGTGCAGCACGTCCTGGAGCCGCACGGCGGCTACCGCACGACCGTGTGGGTGAGCGCCAGCCCCGACCGCTCCCTCACCGGGCTGGTGACCGGCGCCAACGCGCCCGCCCGCGGCCCGCGCATGCCGGGACTGGCGATCGGCGTGGTGACGGACGTGCGCGAGCCGGCCGGCGCCGAACGCGGCGCGGTGCGGCTGAGGTTCCCCTGGCTGGACGACACGTACGTCACCGACTGGGTGCGCACCGTCCAGTGGGGCGGCAAGGGCGGCGGGGGCGTGATCAGCCCCGAGGTCAACGACGAGGTCCTGGTCGGGTTCGAACAGGGGCTGCTGGACAGCCCGTACGTCATCGGCGGTCTCTACAACGGCGTGGACCGGCCCTCCCCCCACGACGTGCCGCTGATCGACAGGACCAGCGGCAGGGTGAACCGCCGCTCGGTGGCGTCCCGTTCGGGACACCGGGTGGAGCTGCTGGACGCGCGGGCGCCGGGCCCCTCCGGACTGCGGCTCGTCACCGGGGACGAGCGGCTCGAGGTACGGCTCGACGACCGGCTCGGCCGGATCGAGCTGACGGTGTACGCCGGGCGCGGCAGACCGCTCACCTCCGTCCAGCTCGACAGGAACGGGATCACGCTGGACGCGGGGGCGGGCGACGTGAGCGTCAAGGGCCGGCAGGTGGACATCGACGGCACGGCCGGGGTCCGGATCGGCGGCCGTTCGGTGGAGGTCACCGGCCGCACCGGCGTCACGGTCGACGGCGGCCTGCTGGGCGTCCTCAAGGCCCGCCTCGTCCGGATCAACTGACACCCGGGGGCGTCCGGGTCGACCGACGCCCGAGGGACCGAGAAGAGTCACCGACGCCCGAGGAACAGGAAGAGTCACAGCCGTGACGCCCGAGGAACCAGGAAAGAGGAGCACCCCATGCCGGCCGCAGCCCGTACCGGTGACCCGACCGACCACGGCGGTGTGATCGCCACCCCGCCGCCCGCCGCGGCCGCCGCGGTGGCGCGTGTGCTGATCGGCGGCCGGCCCGCCGCCGTCGTCGGCAGTGTGCACGCCTGCGCGACGCCGCCGCACGCACTCCTGGGGCCGGGCAACGTCGTCCTGCCCAACCCCGCCGCCGCCGCATCCGGCGCCGTCCTGATCGGCGGCGTGCCGGCGGCGCGGGCGCGCGACCGGACGACGTGCGGCGCGATGATCCTGACCGGCGCCCCGAACGTCCTGATCGGCGGTGTGTGATGAGCGAGCGGTTCATCGGGCGCGGCTGGGCGTTCCCGCTGCGGGTCGGGCCGACCGGCGGGATCGCGATGGCCGAACGGGAGCAGGAGATCGAGGAGGCGATCCGGCTGGTGCTCGGCACCGCGCCCGGCGAGCGCCCGATGCGCCCCGAGTTCGGCTGCGGCATCCACGACCACGTCTTCGCCCCCGGCGACGGCGCCACCGCGGGACGGGTCGGACGGCAGGTGCGCGAGGCCCTGGAGCGGTGGGAGCCGCGCATCACGGTGGACGACGTGGTGGTCGCCTTCGACGCGGTCGAGGCCGGCACCCTCTACATCGACGTGCACTACACCGTGCGCTCCACCAACGACCGGCGCAACCTGGTCTTCCCCTTCTACACGATCCCCTCCGAGGAGCCGCCCGGCGAACGGGGCGCCGACTGATGGCCCTGCCCTCGCCCAACCTGGACGACCGGCGGTTCCAGGAACTCGTCGACGAGGCCAAGCGGTACGTCCAGCAGCGCGCCCCGGAGTGGACCGACCACAACGTCTCCGACCCCGGCGTCACCCTGATCGAGACGTTCGCCTACCTGGTGGACCAGTTGCTGTACCGGCTGAACCGGGTGCCGGACAAGAACTACACCGCGTTCCTCGACCTGCTGGGCATCGGCCTGTTCCCGCCCGCCGCGGCCGGTACCGACGTCGACTTCTGGCTGTCGGCGCCGCAGCCCGACACGGTGGTGCTGCCCGCGGGCACCGAGGTGACCACCGCGCGCGGTGAGACCGACGAGAGCGACGAGGCCGTCGTGTTCGCGACCACGGGCGAACTGCGCATCGTCCCCAGCGAGTTGATCCGACTGGTGACCGCGCCCCGGACCGGCGAGCAGACCGACCGCACCGGGGAGCTCGGCGAGGGCCGCGACGTGCGCTGCTTCCAGCCGGCCCCGCAGCCGGGCGACGCGCTGCTGTTCGGCCTGCCGACGGCGGTGCCGCGCTGCGTGGTCGCCGTGCGCCTGGACAGCCGCGTGGAGGGCGTCGGCGTCGACCCGCGCCAGCCGCCGCTGGCGTGGGAGGCGTGGGACGGCGGCGGCTGGCGGCCGTGCGAGACCGGCACGGACACCACCGGCGGCCTCAACCGGCCCGGCGAGGTCGTCCTGTACGTGCCGGCCGGGCACACCGCGTCGGTGATCGGCGGCGCCCGGGCGGGCTGGCTGCGCTGCCGCGTCACCGAACCGGAACCGGGCCAGCCGTTCTACTCGGAGTCCCCGACCGTCCGCGAGGCGGCGGTGTTCACCGTGGGCGGCACGATGTCCGTGGAGCACGCCGAGACCGTGACCGATGTGCCGCTCGGCGTGTCGGAGGGTGTGGCGGGGCAGACGTTCCGGCTCGGCCGCCCGCCCGTCCTGCTCGACGGCGAGCCCCCGGTGGTGGAGGTGTCCTCCGACGACGGCTGGGTCCGCTGGGAGGTCGTGGAGCACTTCGGCCGCTCCTCTCCCGACGACCGGCACGTCCGGGTGGACGCCACCACCGGCGAGTTCCTCTTCCCGCCGGTGCTGCGCGAGCCGGACGGCACGCTGCGGCACTGCGGCGCCGTGCCGCCGAAGGGCGCCCACGTGCGGGTGGCCCGTTACCGCACCGGCGGAGGCCCGGCGGGCAACGTGCCCCGCGGCGCGATCTCCGTGCTGCGCAGCTCGGTTCCGTACGTCGCCCAGGTGGTCAACCGGGAGGCGGCGCGCGGCGGCGTCGCCGGTGAGACGGTCGCCAACGCCAAGCTGCGGGCGCCCGAGGCGCTGCGCACGCAGGAGCGGGCGGTCACCGCCGAGGACCACGAGATCATCGCCCGCCGCGCGGCGCCCTCGGTGCGCCGGGTGCGCTGTGTGCCCGCCGCGGACGGCGGCGCGGGCGCCGTGCGCATCCTGGTGGTGCCGGACGCGGTGGCCGACGAGGGCGACGACCGGCTCCGCTTCGAGCAGCTGATCCCCTCGGACCAGGTGCTGACGGCGATCGCGGCGAGTCTCGACGAGCGCCGCCTGATCGGCACCCGCCTGGTGGTGGAGCCGCCGGTCTACCAGGGCGTCACCGTGGTGGCCCGGCTCGCCGCCCCGCCGGCCGACGCCGACCGGGTGCGCCAGGCGGCACTCGACGCGCTGTTCCGGCACCTCAACCCGCTGCGCGGCGGCCCGGACGGGACCGGCTGGCCGTTCGGGCGGGCCGTGCAGTACGGGGAGGTGTTCGGCGTGCTGCAACGTGCCACCGGCGACGCGCTGATCGAGGACATCCGGCTGTTCCCCGCCGACCCGGTCACCGGCCGTCGGGGCGCCCCGACGGACCGCGTCGACGTGGCCGCGGGCGCGCTCGTCTTCTCGTACCAGCACCAGGTGGTCGTCACGGCCCTCGGACCCGAGGAGGGCCGATGAGCCGCGCCGCGGTACCGGGCCTGCCGAGCCGCCACCCCATCGGCGCGCAGCTGCCCGCCCTCTACGCCGACGACGACTTCGCGCAGCGGTTCACCGCCGGCCTCGACACCGTCCTCGCCCCCGTCTTCGCGACCCTCGACAACCTGACCGCCTACCTCGACCCCCGCGTGGCCCCGCCGGACTTCGTGGCCTGGCTGGCGTCCTGGGTGGCCGTCGCCGACGACCCCGGCCGGCCCCTGGAGCGGCGCCGCGAGGCGGTCGTGCGCGCGGTGGAGCTGCACCGGTGGCGCGGTACGCGCCGCGGCCTGGTCGAGGGCCTGCGGCTCGCACTGGGCGTGCACGCCGAGGTGACCGGCGACGGCGGCGCGGCCTGGTCCGCCGCTCCCGGCGCCGGCCTGCCGCCGGAGAGTCCTCCCGGACCTCTCGTCCGGGTGTGGCCGGACCCCGGGGCGGACGCGCCGGACGCGGGCCGGGTCCACGACATCGTCCGGGCCCTGTGCCCGGCGCACACCGTCTGCCGGGTGGAGATCCTCACGGGCCCGCCCGCCCCCGAAGGAAGGTGACGCGGATGCGCGCGTGTCCCGCGTGCGGGGCGTCCAACGGCGCCACGGACGATTTCTGCGGCAACTGCGGCGCGTACCTGGGGTGGTCGGACGCGGGGGCGGGGTCCCCGGAGGCGCCGGGGCCCGGGACGTCGCCCGGTCCCGACCCGTCACCGGGACCCGCTTCGACGACCGCGGCCCGGACGACGGCGACGGGGCACGGACCCGGTGACGGCGAGGCGGCGAACCCGGCGCCGGCCGCGGACGACACCGGCAGGACGGCCGCCGCGCCCGCCGCGGACACCGACCGTACGCCCGCCGCACCCGCCGCACCCGCCGCACCCGCCGCACCCGACCGCCGGCACCGTCCCACCGGCGGCGCCCCCGGCGACGACCCCCACCCCGACACCTCGGCAACCACCCCCGCACCCGCGCCCCCACCCCCATCCCCATCCCCGGCTTCGTCCCCGTCCCCGCCTTCGTCCCCGCCCCCCGTGCTGCCGGTCCGCCCCGCCAGGCCGGTGGCCCCGCGTCCCGTCGTACGGCCCCTGCTGGCCCCGGAGGAGTCGGACGGCGCGCCCTGCCCGGACTGCGGTGTGCCCAACCTGCCGGGCCGCCGTTTCTGCCGGCGCTGCGCGGCGCCCCTGAACCCCGCGCCGAAGCCCGCCCCGCTGCCGTGGTGGCGGACCGTGTGGCCGTTCCGCCGCCGGGTGCGGGCGGGTTCGGGCCGCGGGGTCCGTCTCGTGGTGATCCTCGTGGCGGTGGCCGCCCTGTGCGCGGCCGGCGTGGCGCTGCTGCCGGCCGGCCGGGCCCTGTTCGAGGACACCCGGGACAAGCTGGGCAAGCCCAGGCCCGTGACGCCGGCGACCAGCCGGGCGAGCGCCGAGGTCTCCGGGCACCCGGTGGGAAGGACCACGGACGGGGTGACCAACAGCTACTGGGGCGCGCCCGCGCCGGGCGCCTCGGTGACGTACACCTTCCGCAAGCCGTTCCGGCTGGTCGACGTGATCATCACCAACGGCCCGTCCAAGAACGCGCGGCAGTACGCCCGCCAGGCGCGCGCACTCGAAATGGACCTCGTGGTGACGACGTCGGACGGCGAGCAGCGCACCAGGAAGCTCGCGCTCAGCGACAAACCGGGCCCGCAGCCGTTCCGGACCGGCTTCAGCGACGTGAAGTCGATCCGGCTGGTCCTGCGTTCACCCGTCGGTCTGACCGCGGGTCGTCATCTGGCCCTCGCTGAGGTGGAGTTCTTCCAGCGCACCTGAACGGCCGGTCGCGGGCGGGGTGGACCCGAGCAGCCGTGTCATCTCCTCGGCGGCCCGCACGGACGCCGGGCCGCAGCAGTTGTTGAACAGGACGTGCACCTGGCCGGTCCGCCCGGCCAGGTGGCGCAACCGCGGTACCCACTCGGCGAGTTCGTGCCCCCCGTACGCGTGCCGGTACCGCTCCTCCTTGTTCCCGTGCTGCCACGCGGCACTGCGCCCGTGGAACCGCACGACGGACAGCCGGGGCGTGGTGACGGGGGTGACCGGCGGCACGGAGGCCGCGAACCCCTGCGGCATGTCGACGGCGACGGCGGCCATCCCGTACCGCGCGAGCAACGCCCGCGTGGCCGGCGCCCGTTCCTCGCGCCACCACGAGGAGTGCCGGAACTCGACGGCGAGGGGCCATCCTTCGCACCGCCGTGCGGTGTCCGCCAGAACCTCCTCCGCCCGCGCCCCGGGCCGCAACCACGGCGGGAACTGGAACAGCACGCACCCGAGCCGCCCGGCCCGCCGCAGGGGCTCGATCCCTGCGGCGAACCGCGCCCACACCTCGTCCAGCACCCCCGGGTCCCGCGCGTCGGCGGGCAGCCCGTCCGGCATCACCGCGCTGCGCGTCGGATGCCCGGTGAGCAGCGAGAACGCCTTCACGTCGAACACGAACCCGTCCGGCGTGCGCTCCACCCACAACCGGCTGTTGCGCTCACCCGGCAGGGCGTAGTACGAGGCGTCCACCTCCACCACGGGGAACCGCTCCCCGTAGTACCGCAACCGCCCCTCGGCGTCCCGCCGCCCGGCGGGGTACCACCCGCTGCGCACGAGCGCCGGGTCGGTCCACGAACACGTCCCCACGAGGATGTCGCCCATGGTGGC
Source organism: Streptomyces sp. NPDC006610 (assembly GCF_040611575.1). NCBI lineage: Bacteria > Bacillati > Actinomycetota > Actinomycetes > Kitasatosporales > Streptomycetaceae > Streptomyces > Streptomyces sp. NPDC006610. The sequence continues at coordinate 72,912 of NZ_JBEXOP010000018.1, read as the reverse complement.
TCGGTCACCCGGAGGCGTCAGCCGTTCAGGTACCAGCCGAACCCGCCGTTGTTCGCGGCGACGAGCAGGACGATCAGCCAGAGCACGATGTCGATGACACCGAGGACGATGCCCGCCTTGGCCATGCCGGCGCCGTTCCCGGCCCCCGCCTGACGGCGGGCGACCATACCGAAGACGATGGCCAGCGGGCCCAGCACCATGTTGAGGAAGAACAGCCCGACGACGCCGCAGCACAGGCTCGCGACGGCCATGCCGTTGGTGCGCGAGCCGGAGGACGCGGAAGGGGAACCGCCGTAACTGGTCATGGAACACTCCCGGTTGTCGATGGTGATCCGCACTTTTGACTTGATTGCCCGGATTCCCACTCGATGCGGGGTCATGTCCCCTGTCGGCAAAGGTTCTTGTACCCCGCCGCCCCGTGCCGATACGCGCACGGGCCCTGACGCCCGCCCGCCGATGGCGGAAACGCATGATGAGCAGTATCCGGATACAGCGGTCATTTCCCCCGCCCGCCCCGCTACGCTACGCGCCAGGGCAAGGGGGCCGAAGGGCGAGGGGGGCCGGATGGTGCCGAACGGTGCGGGCGGGCAGGGGGACGCCGCGGCGGGGCCGACGCTGGAGAAACTGCTGGCGGTCATGGGGGCCGGGACGCTGGAGACGTACGCGGCGCCGCGAGGGCTCGGGGACGTGGTCGAGGGCGTCACGGTGCTCGACCCGCTGGAGCCGCGGCCGGCGCGGGGGCAGGTGCTGTTGGCGGTGGGCGTCGATCCGCGGTCGGCCGCCGCCGTCGACGCCGTGCGCGACGCCGCCGGGTCGGGAGCCGTCGCGGTGGTCTTCGGCCCGGGCCGGACCGGGCCGTCCCCGGACGCGTCGGGGAGCCGGCCGGGGCGGTCCCCGGACGCGTTACGGGCGGCGGCCGAGGAGGCCGGCGCGGCGGTGCTGTTCCGGACGGCGTGGTGCGAGTGGACCGAGCTGATCGGCGCGCTGCGGGCCGGTCTCGTCCTGTGCGGAGTCCCCGCGGACCCGGCGGTGGCGGCCGTCGCGCCGGGGGACCTGAACGGGCTGGCCGACGCGATCGCCGTGCTGGTCGGCGGATCGGTGACGATCGAGGACGTGGAGTCCCGGGTGCTGGGCTACTCCTCCACGCGCGAGGACGTGGACGAGCTGCGCCGGCTGACGATCCTCGGCCGGCGGGTGCCTCAGTGGCGGGTGGCCGCCATGCGGGAGGACGGTTTCTTCCAGGCGCTGTGGAGTTCGGGGGACGTCATCCACCGGCCGGCGCACGGCGACAACCCCGAGCGGCTCGTCGTGGCCGTCACGGCGGGCCGGGAGAACCTGGGCTCGATCTGGGTGGCCGCCGCGGGCGGAGAGGGCTTCCCGTCGCACGCCGCCGACACGCTGCGGTCGGCGGCGCGGGTGGCCGCCGTGCACCTGCTCCACCACCACCGCTCCCGGCGCACGCACGCCCGGCTCGTCGAGGACGCGGCCCGGGCCCTGCTCGACGGACGCGGCTCCGCCGGAGCGGTGGCCGAGCACACCGGAATCCCGGTACGGGGGCACTGCGCCGTGCTGGCGGTGCGCGCCGGCGCCCCCTGCAAGGGCGAGGACAGCGGCAGACTGTGCGCGCTGCTGGCGGTGCGCTGCGGCTCGTCCGGCCTCACCCCGGTCGTGGTGCCGGTCGACCAGGGGGCGCTGGTCGTCGTCGGCGCGCTGCACCGGGACGCGGGACGGGCCGTCGAGCAGGTGGCACGGCTGGGCAAGGCGCTGGCCGAGCAGGTGGCCCGCATGTTCGGGCCCGAGACGCGGATCGGTCTGGGCACGGTGGCCGACGGCCTGGCCGGCCTGCCCGAGTCCCGCCGGTCGGCCGACCTGGCGCTGAGCGCGCTGCTCACGAAGGGCGGGGACCGCACCGTCGCCTTCGCGAGCGAGGTGGCCGAGACGATCGCCCTGCACCAGATGCTCGACGCGCTGCCCGGCCCGGACCCCGCTCCGGACACGCCGGTGGCCCGCCTGGTGGCGTACGACGCCGGACCGGGCGGCGGCACCATGGTGGAGACCCTGCGCGCGTACCTCGACCACTTCGGCAACGTCCCGAACACCGCCCGCGCCCTGGGCGTCCACGCCAACAGCCTCCGGCACCGGATCACCCGCCTCACCGAGGTGTCCGCCCTCGACCTGCGCGACCCCGACGCCCGCCTCCTCGCCCACCTCCAGCTGCGCCTTCTGGACCGCGGCGACGCCTAGTCCTCCGAGTCGGGAGAGGGCCCTCTCGGACGCCGCCACCATGAACGGCCGCCTCCGTCGTGCCCGCGCACGACGGAGGCTGTGCGACGCCCGCGGTCGCGCCCCGGGGCGAGAAGCGCGCGGCGCGACACCGGGCCTCCCGACGAAGACGCCCGTGGCGCTTCGGCGCGAGTCTGATGACACCGCCCGCGGTAGCAGTGGGCGGTGAGAACCCGACTCAGGGAGAGTGCACGATGACTGGTTCCGACAAGGCCGGCCGGCGCGAGCTGATTCTGCGGGCGGCCGTACGGCAGGGACTCCTGGACCCCGAGACGGCCCTGCTGGCCGGCTTCGTCGACCTCGACGGAGTCGAGGCGACCGTCGCGTCCCTGCGCGGCGCTTTCCCCGACTCGCTGCGGGTCCTGCACGCGTTCGCGGCCAAGGCGAACTGCCTGGTCCCCGTGCTGGAGCAGGTGCGTCTGCACGGCATGGGCTGCGAGGTCGCCAGCGCCGGCGAGCTGGCCCAGGCGCTGGAGGCCGGCTTCGAGCCCGCGCACATCGTGTTCGACTCCCCGGCCAAGACCCGCGCGGAACTGGTCCACGCCCTGAGCCTCGGCGTCGCGGTGAACGCCGACAGCTTCCAGGAGCTCGACCGCATCGACGACATCCTCGCCACCCGCCCCTCCGACTCGCGGATCGGCGTGCGCGTCAACCCCCAGGTCGGCGCCGGTGCGATCTCCGCCATGAGCACCGCGACCGCCACCTCCAAGTTCGGCATCCCCCTGGAGGACGAGGGCAACCGGCGGCGGCTGCTCCAGGCGTACCGCGACCGCCCCTGGCTCACCTGGGTCCACACGCACGTCGGCTCGCAGGGCTGCCCCCTCGACCTGATCGCCCGCGGCATCGCGAAGGCCGTCGACCTCGCCGAGGAGATCAACGCGCACCTCGGCCGCCGCCAGGTCACCGGCATCGACATCGGCGGCGGACTGCCCGTCAACTTCGCCGACGACGAGACGACGCCCGGCTTCGACGCCTACGTCGAGCAGCTGCGCGAGCACGCGCCGGCCCTGTTCTCCGGCAGGTACGAGGTCGTCACCGAGTTCGGCCGGTCCGTGCTGGCCAAGAACGGATTCATGGCGGCGTACGTCGAGTACACCAAGACCGTCGGCGGGCGCCCCATCGCCATCACCCACGCCGGTGCGCAGGTCGCCACCAGGACGGTGTTCGCCCCCGACGCCTGGCCGCTGCGCATCGAGGCCCACGACGCCGAGGGCCGCGCCAAGCAGGGCCCGCCCGTCGCGCAGGACGTCGCCGGTCCCTGCTGCTTCGCCGGGGACCTGCTGGCCCGCGACCGCGCCCTGCCCCTCCTCGACGCCGGCGACCTGATCGTCGTACCGGACACGGGCGCCTACTACTTCTCGACGCCCTTCCACTACAACAGCCTGCCCGAGCCCGCCGTGCACGGCGTCCGCGTCGACGCCGCGGGCCGGGTCGCGTTCACCCTCCTCCGCCCCGCCCAGGCACCCCACCCGGTCCCGGCGTACGCCGGCCGGTGAGCCGACGGAAGCAGGTGCGACGCCATGGACGTGCGACGCGTCACGCGCGACGCGGCCCGGTGGCTCTCACGCCGCCGCCGTGTCGCCGCCGATCAGTTCCTCCGGGGCGCGTGCTACGGAGCGGGCACGGCCGCGGTGGGCCTGCTGGCGGTGTGGCTGCAGACCCGCTGAGCCGGAAGCTTGGGGCGGGACGGGGGCCCGCAGCGAAACGGAGGCCCCGGACGACGCCGAAGCCCGGGGCGACACACAAGCCAAGCCCCGGGCCGGGACGGGCTGTTGGTCCGGTCTCGGCCGTCGGTCGGTCCGGTCCCGGCCGTCGGTGGGTCCAGGTTCCCGGCCGTCGGTCGGTCCGGTCCCGGCCGTCGGTGGGTCCAGGTTTCGGCCGTCGGTCGGTCCGGTCCCCGTCGTCGGTCGGTCCAGGTTTCGGCCGTCGGTCGGTCCCGCCTCCGGCCGTCGGTCGGGCCGGGCCGTCAATCCCGGTCCCGGCCTCCTGCCCGGTTCGGGACGACCCCGTTGTGACGCCCGCCACAACGCCGCTATCCTTCAACTCCTTTTCCGCGGGGGAGTTGCGCAGATGAACGCACCGATCGACGGCCCCAGATTCCCCAACGATCAAGCGATCGAGTTCGTACGGGAGTTCAGGGTCACCGTGGCCCCCGCGTACGAGAACCGGGCGAAACTGGCGACCAGTCCACCACTGTTCCTGTTACGCGTGCCGCAGGAGTCGTACCGCGGCGGCGTGGACCGCGTCGTCGCCGCCCTGACCGGAGCGCTGCGGCAGCGGGTGCCGTTCGCCCACCTCCCGGCCGGCACCGGTGCGGACGCCGACGCCCGGCTGCTGTCGGCCGGCGCGGGGACGCAGCTGTACCGCAGCGCCCCGCAGCACATGACCCCCGACCGCTTCCCGCACTTCCACGTCATGTGCGACCTGGTGGACTACATCAGGGCGCACCCCGACGAGTGGGCGACCAACGCCGACCAGGAAGCGCAACTGCGGGCGTACGCCGGCGAACAGCGGGCGGCACGCGGCGGCCCGCTCGCCTTCACCCGCATGGAGGGCCCCGCCCTCGACGGGCTCGCCGGCTTCCTGGCCGGCCTCAGCTGGCTGTCGTTCGTCCAGCTGTTCCCGCGCTGGTTATGGGCCCGCCGCGTCTCCCGCAAGGTCATGCGCGGCTGGCTCGGCGCCGAACCGGTGGCCCAGGGCAGCAACAACCTGTTCCGCGTGCTGGACCACGTGGCCGCCGAGCGCGCCGTCCAGCTCATGGACGACGCCGGTCACGAAGACGCGCTCCAGGAGTTCGACCGGCTGGTGCTGCGCGCGCTGCTGGAGGATCTGCGCCGGCCGGCGATAGGCCGCTTCCTGCCCGGCCGCCGCCGCAGAACCGGCCGCCCGGTCCTGTTCGTCGAGCTGCCCCCGCCGGGCGAGCCGGGCGCCCGCGCCGCGGAGCGGTTCCTGCGCGCCCTGGTCCTGGCCCGGGCCACCGCCCGTCCGCCGGGCCCGCTCGTCGTCGCCGTGGGCGTCCCCTCCGCGGCGCTGCTGCGGGACCTGGGCGACCCCCAGGAGAGCACCTTCCCGGAGGCGAGCGTGCGGCTCGCCGACGACGCCGGCCCGGGCGAGCCCGCCGTCCTGGTCGACGTCTCCGAGGCCGCCCTCGCCGCGCGCGGCGTGCCCGTCCTGCCCGTCGCGCCGCGGACGTTCCGGTTCGGCCGGCGCGTCCCGGCCGCCCTCGCGAGCGGGGTGGCCATGCTCGCCCTGCTCGCCGGAGGCCTGCTGCTCCCGCCCGTCCTCTTCCCCCCGCCGCGCGACTGCCTGGGCGGCACCGGCTCCGTGGCGGAGTCGGCCCCCACCGAACCGACACCGGTGAAGGCCACCGACTGGTACGAGGCGGCCCTGGAGACCATCCGCGTCCAGAACGAGCGCGTCGCGGACTACGCCGCCCAGGGCCGCACGGTGCGCAGGGTCGTCGTCTTCGTGTCCGACCGGCCGAGGACCGACGAGCAGACCCGCTTCGACGGGACGATCCCGGAGCTGCGCGGCATCGCCATGTGGCAGGAGAGGCTGAACGAGGACGCCGAGGCCAACAACTCCCTGATCCCCCTGCACGTGGACGTGCGCCAGGCCGGAGTCGCCTTCCGCGACGCCGAGCGCGAGGCGAAGCGGCTCGTCGCGGAGATGGCGGACGAACGGAACCTCCCGGCGTCCCGGCGGATCGTGGGCGTGCTGGGCTACGCGCAGAGCCGCAAGGAGACCCAGGCGGCGCTCCAGGTCCTGGGCCGGGCGGGCATCCCCACGATCGGCACCACCGCGACCGCCGACGAGATGCTCGGCGGCGACGCCGCACGCACCTACTGGCCCTCCACCCCGTTCAACTCCCGTGAGGCCAGGATCCAGGCGGACTTCGCGCACACGCGGCACATCGTGGCCGAGCGCGGACACGAGGACCGCTGCACCCCCGCCGAGCACGCCATCGTGATCGAAAGCTCCGCCGACCTCTACAGCCACAGCCTCGCCCAGCGGTTCGTCGACGAGTTCGACGGCACACACCAGGTGTTCGACTTCAACCAGGAGGGCGAGTTCAGCCCCGACCCGGTGAGCGGGGCGGTGACCCAGCCCGACGCCGATCTGCTGGCGGCGTCACTGTGCGAGGCGCTGGAGAAGAAGCCCCGGTCGGTGGTCTTCTGGTCGGCGCGCGCCAAGGACTTCACCGCGCTCATCAACTCCATGGACACCGCGGGCACCTGCACCGAGCGCGACGTGACGGTGCTCGGCGGCAACGAGCTGACCAACGTGGCGCAGACCGGCGCGTTCGCCGACAAGGAGTGGCTGCGCCTGTACTACTCCGCGCACCGGCTGCCCGACGACCATCCCGACGCCAGCGACCGGACCGACAGGTTCGTCGAGGACTACGTCGCCTATGTGGAGACCACCACCACGGGGACGGACCCCTGGAAGCAGGACGGCCACTCCGCGGTCTCGTACGACGCCTTCCACGTCCTGTCGGAGGCGGTGCGCGAGGCCGGCCTGGCCGACCCGGAGGTCGACCGCAAGTCCGTCCTGCTGGTCCTCGGCAACGGCGTCGCCTTCAACGGCGCCACCGGGTACGTCTCCTACGAGGGCGCCAACGCACCGCCCGACGACAAGACCCTCGTCCTGCTGCGCCAGTCCGGGAACCACCCGAAGGCCGTCCTGGTCTGCGGCGCCTACCGCCAGGGGGAGTCGAGCGAGAAGCAGGGCAAGCCGTGCGCGGGCTGAACGGCCGTGGCGCAACGTCCGCTTCACGCCGTGCGCCCCGTCACCCCACCTCCGTCACCGGCCGCATCGCGGCGTCGTACACCGTGCGGTAGTCCGGGACGACGACCCGCGTGTCCGGGGACGCCTGCCCGATCCGGGCGACGAAGTCCGCCACGTCCATGGACGGATCGGGCTGCGGCGAACCCTTCAGGGCCACCTCGAAGTCGTCCCGGTGCACGGGCACGGCCACGGGAGGACGGTCCAGCGCGCTGAGCAGCCGGGGCACACAGCGGTGGGTGTACGTGCTGTTCGGCACGGCGATCGTCGCGAGGTCGGGACCGAGGCCCCGCACCGCCCGCTCGGAGAAGTCGCCGGCCCCCGTCAGGAACGCCGACGGGCCGTCCGCGCCGACGGTCACCTGGAAGACGAGGGTGTCGCCCTCGGGCAGGTCCTCGATGGTCCTCGGACGCTCCGCGGGCGGGGAGTTCAGGGTGCCCGGGACGAAGCAGGAGCACTTCTCCGCGGAGCCGGCGGCCGGGGTTTCGACCCGCGACCGCACGGCGGCCTCGGGACGCGAGGGCGCCCCGAGGCCGCCGGACGAGGCGCCGCGCCCGTGGTCGATGGTCCACGGCTGACGGGAAAGGGGGAGGTCCACTTGCTGACGGCAGGGGAGGCGGAGGGCTCAGAAAACGCCCTTGTACCCCTGCCACCCCGTGGCGATCCGCGTACGGCTCCCGAAGGACCCCTTGCCGTTGCCGTTGACCCGCCACACCGCCCCGGACGTGTCACGGGCCACCAGATCGCCCTTGCCGTCCCCGGTGACGTCGCCCACGCCCACCAGCACGTTGTACGACGACCCCCAGTCGCTGAAGACCTTCACCCGGCTCTTGAACCTGCCGGTTCCGGTGCCGTCGTAGCGCCACAGTTCGTTGGACCCGTCCTGGGCGAGCAGGTCGCCGTGGCCGTCGCCGTTGAGGTCGCCGGCGCCGACGATCTTCTTGTAGCCGGTCCAGCCGGAGGCGATCTTCACCCGGGTCGCGAACTTGCCGGTGCTGGTGGCCTTGTGGAGGTAGACGTCGCCGGTGGACGACTTGCGGGTGATCAGGTCGGCGCGGCCGTCGCCGCTGACGTCGCCCGGCGAGGTGAGCACGTTGTACTGGTCCCAGCCCGTGCCCAGCGACGTGTACGGCGTCGACGGCGTCACCGCCGCGCCGCACGCCGGCCGGTAGGCGCGCAGGGTCCCGCTGCTGTACCGCACGAGCACGTCGTTGCACCGGTCGCCGTTCAGGTCGCCGAACGGCACGGCCTTCACCGTCGTGGGCCACCCGGAGCCCGTCCGCTTCCCCGTGAACGTCCCCTTGCCGGACCCGTACTGGTACGTCAGTCCGCCCGAGCCGTTCAGCGTCAGCACCTCGCCGAAACCGTCCGAGGCGACGAAGTCACGCCAGGCCGCCGCGGCGCCCGAGACCTTCACCGTGCCCGTCTTCGTCAGGGCCGCGCCCTGCCCGTCCGCCGGGTCGACGGTGAGCGACCAGGTGTACGCCCCGTTGCGGACCAGCCGGCCGGCGGTGTCCTTCCCGTTCCACGACGCGGCCACCACGCCGGGCACCGGGCCGCCGGACAGGGTGCGCACGACCGTGCCCGTCGCCTTGTGCCTGACGACGAGCTGCCAGGAGGCGGCCGCCTTGTTCAGCCACCACTTAGGGGCCCACCGCCCCGCCCCGCCCTTGACGTCGGCCGACGCGGCGACCGTGGCGTCGCGCTGGACGAGCGGGGAGACGGGGACGCCGCTGGGGGTCAGGACGACGCCGTTGTCGGAGCGCAGCTGGGCGATGACGCCGGTGTACGGGTCGACGTCCCAGGTGCCCCACTCGAACGTCCCCGCGAAGTGCGGCACGGGCGTCCCGCCGCGGACGTCGATCACCTTGAGCCGGCTGTCCTCGACGGTCGCCACGAAGCCGTCGCCGAGCCGCGCCTGCTCCCAGCTGTCGCCGTCGGCCAGCGTGATGTTCCGGTCGGTGACCGTGTCGTAGACGCCCTGGCCCTCGGAGTTGAGCACGCAGTGCCACAGCAGCCAGCGGCCGACGGCCTGGAAGCCCTCCAGCAGGCAGCCGCGCCCGAACGACACCCAGTCGACCTCCTGCCCGGTGAGCAGGTCGACGGCGGTCACGGAGCCGCCGCCGGACCGCACCCAGAGGGTGGTGCCCGAGATGGCCGCGACGTTCTCCGTCGTCGTGTACAGCGTTCGCCCGCTGTCCAGGTCGACGACGCGGGTGAGCGCCTTGCCGTCGCTGTCCCACGGCTCCGTCAGGGCGGCGAAGCGGCCACTGGCGGCGGCCACGGTCTGGTACGTGCGGGAGCCGTCGATCAGCGTGCCGGGCAGGGACTGGCCGGGGCCGAGGAGCCGGGGCTGCTCGGCGGCGGAGGTGCCGTAGCCGGAGATGACGGTGCGTCCGTCGCCGGTGGGGAAGATGCGGGGGCGGCCCTCGGTGTAGTCCACCGCCGCGATCCGGCCGAGGTTGGCGCGCGGCCCGACGAAGGGGGCGCCGGTCAGACCGGTCTCACGGGTGTGGAGGTACGTCATCTCGCCCAGGGGGTCCTCCTCGACGGTGGTCAGCCGCCCCTGGTCGTACGTCATCTGGGACACCGTGTGCACGGCCTGCCGCGGGTACGCGTCGGCGATCCGGCGCACGGTGACCCCGCCGCCCTCGGCCGCCTCGACGAGGGACACGCCCCACCCGTCCGTGTCGGGGCCGCCCGGCACCAGGAGCCCGCCGTCCGGAGTGGCCATGGCGTGGTGGGACGACCTGGCCATGACCGTGCGGGACGGGGAGCCGTCCAGCGGCACGGCGTCGACCCGCCACACCGGGAGGTGCTCCTGGTGCCAGCCCAGGGAGGGCTCGTGCCGGGCCATGAGGACGGTGTCGCCGACCAGACCGAGCACCGACCCGGGGTCCGCGGGCACCTTCCGGGGGGCGGCGGTCAGGTCGTCGCGGGAGGCGATGTTCAGGGCGCCGTCGTACCACCACACCAGGTGCGTGGCACTGAGCGCGACCTGGCTGTACCAGGGCTCCACGTTGTACGGCAGGGTGATCAGGCGCCCCTGCTCGACGTCGAGCCAGGCGGTGAAGGTCTTCTCGTCCTTCTCGTACCGCACCACCTGTCCGTCCGCGTCGGTCAGCGTCGAGTTCCACAGGTAGGCGCCGGCGGGCGCCCCCTCCACCGTGCGGACGGCGACGGAGCCGTCGTCCCGGACGTCCAGCAGATGCCAGGTGGTGCCGGTCCGGTACGTGCCCGTGCTCGTGACGACGGTCGAGCCGAGAGTGCTCAGGTAGGAGTGCCCCTCGGGCAGCGCGACCTCGTTGACCTCGCCGGACTTCATGTTCCGCAGCGTGACGGTCCTCCGGGAGCCGTCGAGGCGGGCGACGACGTCCGAGCCCGCGCCGGAGCCGAAGGACCGGTACGTGTTCCAGCCGTCCGGGTCGACGACCGTGTCGACACCGTCGTAGCCCGTCCACAGGTGACCGCGCCCCTGCTCGTAGCGGAGGAAGCCCGAGGGCCCCGCGCTCAGCAGGCTCGTGGAGGGCAGCGCCGACGTGGTCGCCGGCACGACCACCTCCCCGGCGGCCGGGGCGGCGTGCACGCTGCCGGCCGTCAGCGGGCCGAGCCCGAGGGCGAGCGAGAAGGAAACGACGGCGGCGGTGGCGCCTCGTACGAGCACACGTCTGCCCATGCGGACCTCTCCGGGACGGGGGCGGAAGGCAGGGAGAGGCTTGCGCGTGCGCGCCGCCGAGCCGCAGGTCGTGACCGGCGGACGGACATGGCGTTCGGACACCCCCCGGCCAAGTGGCCGGATCGTAGCAGTCGGACGGGTCCATGATCACGAGGTGGGGTACATGTCCCTGACACGCTGGTCGGGTCGACGTGATCCCGCCCGCCCCGGTACGGCACCGCCGCCGACGTACCCGCACGCACCCGCATGGTTATTGACCTGCGCAGATGCGCTGTGCTTCGCTCAGCGCGAGAACCTGGGGGCACCGCCGACGACCACGGCCGTCCGCTCCGGGGGAAACTGCAGGGGCACGGATGGCGTGCGGGGGCGAAACAGGGGGGTACGAGGTGTCTTCGGCATGGGGTCCGCCACCTGACGGCCGCCGTCCGCCTGGGCCGGGCCGGCCCGAACACCCCGACTGACCCGTCCGAGGCGGCCGTTCCGCGCGACGACGCCCGCCCCGTCCCACCCCACCCCGCGCTTTCCCGCCTGAGCACCTCACCGCCGAACGAAGCTGACAGAAGTTGAGACACATACCACCGCAGAACCTTGCCCGCCCGCGGCGAATACCCGAGGGCGCCGCGGCCGCCCGGCCCGCGGGCGGCCGCGCACGGTTCGTCCTCTGGTCCCTGGCCGCCGTCGTGACCCTCGGGTTCCTCGTCGCGCTCGAGGTCGCCGCACGGCACTACGGCGCACCGGGCCCGATCACCACCCAGGCGCGGGAGGTGATCCACGCCCCCAAGTCGGCCGGTCTGCTCTACGCCGCCCTGGCGCTGACGCTGGTGGTGCTCCCCTGGCGGCAGCGGTTCATCGCCCTGGGGGCGGCCCTCGGCATCGACACCGTCTTCCTCGCCGTGCGGTGGGCGGCCGGCATCGAGACGCACGGCGGCCACCCCTTCGGCAACGGGGCACTGTGGGCGATCCTCGGCTGCGCGGTCGTCGCGGTCACCCGCCGCGCGGGCCCCGAACGCGTCCTGCTGCTGAAGGGCGCGGGGCTCGGCCTCCTGCTGATGGCCGGCCGCAAGACCGGCGACACCTGGCTGCTCCTCACCTCCAAGACCCGCCCCGGCGTCCTCGACCAGTACGTGGCCACCGCCGACCACGCCCTGGGCAACCCGTCGTGGCTGGCCGGCCGGATCGTGACGGCGAGCGGCTCCGTCGGCTTCAACTTCCTCGACTTCGTCTACGGCAACCTCGCGGTGGCCGCGGTCCTCGCCGCCCTCTACCAACTGCGCAAGGTGGCCGCCGAACGCCGCTTCCCCCGCCATCACCTGGTCCGCACGTTCCTGGTGATCGGCCTCATCGGCCCCGCCTTCTACATGATCTTCCCGGTGGTCGGCCCGATCTTCGCCTACGGCACCGGCGCCGCCCACTGGGCGGAGGTCAGCCTGTGGGCGCCGGACATGCCGCCCAGCGCGCCCTGGGCCGTGGCCGACCTGTGGCCGCGGACGCTGCCGCCGATCGGCGCCCCGGAGCCGATGCCGTTCGACGGGATCACCCCGCGCAACTGCATGCCCAGCCTGCACACGGCATGGGCGGTCGCCATCTTCCTCCACACCCGCAAGGGCCCGCGCGCACTGCGCCACGCGGGAACGTTCTGGCTGGTCGCCACCCTGGCCGCGACGCTGGGCTTCGGCTACCACTACGGCGTGGACCTGGTCGCCGGTGTGGTCTTCACCCTCACCATCGAGGCGGCCCTGCGCGCCCACGACCAGGGTTGGGACCGCGCGGGCATCCGGCTGGTCGCCCACGGCACGACGGTGTTCACCGCCCTCCTGACGTCGTACCGCTGGCTGCCGGTCCAGATGGCCGAACACCCGTGGCTGTCCGGCCCGCTGCTCCTGTTGGCGATGGCCTCGGTGATCTACGCGTACGCACGGACGACGGCGACCTGGTCCCGGGACCGGGCGCCGGCGCGCGCACCGGAACGGGAGCCGGAACCGGCGCCGGAGCCGGCCTGAGCGGAGACCGGCGACGACGGAACGCACCTCGACACCGGCCTGCGCAACACGCCTTCCCCGAGGCCCGGCCGTCCGCCGCCTCCGCCCCGGTCCCCGGCGTGCGGGGCGGTGTCCACCGTCGCCCCGGAACAGCGGGCCGGGCGGGAGCCCGCTGGGCGCCTGCGGCCGTGTGCCGCCCGAGCCCGCCGGACGCCGTACGACCTCCGTATCGGCGAACTCTCCTTTCCCGTACAACCTTTCGGGCTCCCCAGAGGTCAAATCCTGGCTCGTACGTATGCCTGGAGAGGAACTCATGCCCCGGTCCCACCACGAACGCTCCCGTCGTCGCGCCGTCCTCGGCGCCACCGCCGTCGCGGTCGCCCTCGCCGGCGGCCTGCTCGTCGCCCTGCCCGGCGGGGCGAGTGCCGCCCCGTCGGGCCTCGCCGACGACTTCAACGGCGACGGCTACCGCGATCTGGCGATCGGCGCCCCCGGCGCCGTCGCGGGCGGGAAGGCGAAGGCGGGTGCCGTGGTCGTCACCTACGGCTCGGCCGGCGGCATCAGCCCCGCGCGCCACAAGACCACCTCGCAGGAATCCGCCGGCGTGCCGGGCTCCTCGGAGACCTCCGACCGCTTCGGCACCGAACTCGCGCACGGTGACCTCAACAAGGACGGCTACGGCGATCTCGTCGTGGGCACACCGCTGGAGGACGTCGGCGGCGACACCGACGGCGGTTCGGTCACCATCCTGTGGGGAGGCTCGTCCGGCCTGTCGGGCGGCACGGTGATCGGCGACCCGAACGCGTCGGGCCACGACCGGTTCGGCCAGTCCCTCGCGGTCGGCGACTTCACCGGTGACGGGAGGACCGACCTGGCCGTCGGTTCCACCGGCAAGGACGTGTGGATCTTCAAGGGCGGCTTCACCAAGTCCGGCGGCGCGGCCGGCAAGCTGCGCTTCGACGCGAAGATCGAGTCCGGCGCGTATCCCAGGGGCGCCGTCGAGCTGGCTGCCGGCGACTTCGACGACGACCGGGTGGACGACGTGGTGGTGGGATCCTCCACGGGCAACTTCGTCCACCGGGGCACCCCGACCGGGCCCGTCTTCCAGACCGAGGCGGGCCCCGGGTACGCGGGCGCGCTCACCGCGGCCGACTTCGACCGCGACGGGCACGACGACCTGGTCGTCGGCACCGACTTCCTCGACATCTTCGACCAGACGGCCGAGGGCGGCTACGTCACGGTGTTCTACGGCGGTACCGCGGGCGTCGACACCACCCGCAGCGCCGCCTTCAGCCAGGACACCGCGGGTGTACCGGGAGCGGACGAGTCCGACGACTCGTTCGGCGGCTCACTCGCGGCTGGCGACGTCAACGGCGACGGCCACCCGGACCTCGCCGTCGGCGCGAACTTCGAGACCATCGGCTCCGCGAGCCACGCGGGCAACGTCTGGGTGCTGCGCGGCGGCGCCTCCGGCCTGACGGCCACCGGCGCCCAGTCCTTCAACCAGGGCACCTCGGGGGTCCCGGGCGCCAACGAGTCCTCGGACCTGTTCGGCGGCGCCGTCCACCTCGCCGACCACAACAGGGACGGCCGCGCCGATCTGTCGGTGGGCGCGGCCGGCGAGAACAGCGACGACGGCGCCGTCTGGGTCCTGCGCGGCTCCGCCAAGGGCGTCACGACCACCGGTGCGGTGAACTTCGGCGCGTCGTCCGTGGGCATCGGAAAGCCGGGCCACGACCCCGTCTTCGGGCGCGTCATGTCGGGCTCCTGAGCACACGGACGGACGGCCGAAAGGGGCGGCACCCACAGAATCCCGGGTCCGCCCCTTCCCCGCACACCGCCGGGCGGACGCCGGACGCGCCGGCCCTGTACGCAGAAGCCGACGCATCGGGGAGCGGGGCGACCGAAGGCGTGGCCTCCTCGGAGCGGCCGACGCCTGCCCCATTCCGACGACCGCCACGTCGACCTCGTGACCGGTACGGGCGTTGGGGTCGTGAACGACACCGCGTCCGACGCGGGCCGGCGGACGGCCGAGCAGTTCGGGGCGGCCGACGATCTCCGCCATGGGCTTGGGGATGAGGTCCAGCACCACCGGAGCACGACCTGCGGGTCGTCGGCCTGGCGGCAGATGTCGGACAGTCCCTCCCAGGTCCCGCGCCGATCCGATCACACCGGCTGAGACCAGGCACGTCGAAGGGCCCCCTGTTTCCAGGGGGCCCTTCGACATCGTGCCCGGTGAGGCACTGGCGGAGGATACGAGATTCGAACTCGTGAGGGGTTGCCCCCAACACGCTTTCCAACTGTGCGTATAGCTGTACCGGACTGTTCATGGACGTTCGCGCAGCAGGTCAGAGAGTGTGAGCGAACGTCGACGGACACTGGCGTCCGTCGGCAAACTGGACAACGAGCAGGACAACGAGATCAGGTCCGTGGGACAACACCGACGAACTCAGCTCCCTTGTGGTTGCTGATGATGAAGTCGAAACCGTGACCTGCAGCGCAGGTCAGTTCCACACTGACGAAGCCGCCCCTGGTTCCGAGGGGACTACCGGGGCTGTCCCGGTCCGGATGCACTGTAACCGCCTCATGGTCGGGCCCTTCTCCCTGCTCCACCTCTTCGATGCCGCACGCGGGGCACTTGACTTGCCATTGCATGCTCCACGCTCCGCCCTCGCGCGGCACGGGCACGAGGATCCCTTCGTGACTCTGAGGCACGTTTCCCTCCAGGCAGGTCGGTTCCATCCATGACAGCCGATGGGAGCCCAGCGTGCAGGGCTTTCACCTGATCTGTAGGCGGGTGCGTGCCGGCTGCGTGATCGCCTTGCCGGTAACGACTCGATGCGCTGAGACATCGTCCCATCTCATCCCAAGAGCGTCCGACGCCGGCCCAGATCTAGACTGACGCGAGGTCCTAGCCGATCTGCGAGCAGTCAACGGTACCGCGATGGATAAGACCCATCAGACCTGGGGGATTTCTAGTGATTACGCAGTCGAGCCATGAGGCGGTTATTGAAGAGGGGACGATCTATTTTATTTACTCGTTCGATGCGGGGCGCCCTCTTGATATCCGAAAGGCCGCGAATCAGCTCCTGAAATCCGGGATTGCTGAAACTCTCGTGTCTCCCCGAGACGGCCAAGTGCGCGTTGCTCACAGGTATCAGAGCCTAGTACGGCTCATGCGTAAGACCAACGCTCTTTATGGCATGAATGATGCACTTGAAGAAGATCGGCTAATCAGATGGATGATTCGCCACCCGTTTTGGGCTGCGCGAATCCTTGCGAGACCTACGCTTAGACGTTCGAGGTCCTCAACCAACGAGTCGCCCTCACCGATTCCCGATTCCCTAAGGGAAAACCTATCGCTTATTGAGCAGTCCGTTGCCGAGTATCAGTTTGTCAATGCCGTTCAGCACCATATTGAACAAGACCTGTTGCGAGCTGATTACCTTGCCAGTGAACCATACTTGCGCCTTCGGCTTAGGAGTGCCGGACAGTGGCTTGCGCGTATGAATGGCGGCGAACCGCGTCCTTCCGGGAGTATGGAGGAGGGAACTCGGGCGGAAATATTGCTCTTGCTCCATCGTTCGGGCGTGATGCAATTGACGGTCGTATTGTCGCTTCCCGACCACATTACGGTTGACCAGTATCTCGAAATGTCATTCGGGTCATCCGAATTCGTGACGGCTGCGCGTGTGTCAGAGCCAATTCTTCGCGCCGCCTTCGGGAAGCGGGCAGAACGCCACCTAGAAGGTGAGTGGGAGGCGGAGCAAGAGGGAGGGGTGAGGTGGAGGATAATCAAGCACGAATCCCCAGCGGCGATATCTGAACTTTCTACCCTTTATCAGCAAGCTATCGCCCTCACCATTAAGAGCGCATGTTCGGGGGATTGGTTCTGCTACCCGGCGGCATTTATCGATAAGGTGGTATGTTGTAACTCTGAGGAGTCATTCAGGAGAAATCATGAGCGCGAATTGAAGAACGCGATCATACGATCCATTGACGTCTCAAGTGTTCGAGAAGGTGCCGTATCTAGCCTGATTCCTGAAGACTGCAGTCTCACTAAAAGTAGTTCCTGGTATTGCAACATGTCCTCATCGCTAGAGATCAACTGGCCCGGATCGCCAGATGGACAGTTTGCCCAGCACTTGCAGAGGGTCGTGATCCTAGAAAGCGCCCTATTGCAGTATTGGCAGATTCGATTGCTAGATCGTCGAGTCGGAGTGGCGAATGACAGCGTTCGGCACGTGCGCGAGATTCAGCGAGAAGCGATCTTTGGATTGCGCGAATATCGTGACTCGTCAATTTCTTTCGGTGATGCCAGGGATCTGGTTGATCGGCTGCTTGTCGAGTGGCGAGCCGATAGGCTCTATGGTCACGTACTTGAAAGCATTGATCAACTTCAGCAGCTAGTAGTCGCGGCCGAATCGAAGAGATCTGCTACGCGGGCTAATATGCTGGCAGGGGTCGCTCTCATCGTCGCTATCTTTCTCGGCCTGCCTGCGATCGATGAAACACTCGGCATCGCCAATAAGGTCAAGGATGATGGAATTCTAGGTATCCCTCTGAAGCCATTCCACTTTCTCGCCGCTCGTGGGGATAAAGGAACGTGGGTCGGGTACCTCGTTTTCTTGGCCTCAGTACTTGCTTGCTTGCTTGGTCTCACGCTAAGGCGCGGCCGGCCACGCCCTCGGAGTCGCCGCAGGGAACCTGGTATCTCATGGCCTCTCGGCACGGTGAGAGTAGTGCGTCGAGACGACACTCAAGGTGCCTGATGCTGTTCACCTTCGAGGATGAGCGCCTCTCAACCACAGGAGTGGCGCGGGGATGGTTTCACCCGCGGTGCATGCGCAGAGAAGAAGCCAGGGGGGTGACAGCGGTTGAGCGGCCGTCGCAGGACAATGAGCGGTGCCGAGCTAGAAGGCGGAGGCGAGGCCATCGAGCGGTTGCGCGGGACGTGGAAAACTTGAATCTGCCAGGCGCCCACCGGGACGCCGCCGATGGTGAAGGGGAGGCCACGTGCCGCAGGCCAGTCCGCGCGGAACCTACCTGGTCATCGCAGAGGCTCTGCGAGCTGAGATACAAGAGCGGGAGGGTACCGGCGCCCTGCCGTCGGAAGCCGCCATGATGCGCTCGCACGGGGTCGGCCGCAACACGATCCGCCGCGCCCTCAAGGTTCTCGAAGCTGACGGCATTGTCGAGTCCGTGCCCGGGATCGGGTGGCGCCCTGCACGGGGCGGCGACCGGCGGTCCCTCGCCGAACGCATGACTGATGTGATCGCGGAAGACTCCCTGTCCGTAGGCGACGCGTACCCGTCAGAGGCCAAGCTGTGTGAGCGGTTCGGTGCGTCACGGACCGCTGTACGGCGCGTTCTTGCGCAGATGGAGGGGAACGGCTTGCTCACCACGGTTCACGGCAAGGGGCGCACGGTGCGCGCCCTCCCGACTCCGACCACGCGGCCGTAGGCTTGGGCGCCATGGGACTGACAGAGTGGGCGTACTCGCTGTCCGAAGCGATGTTGTCCGAACCGTTGCCGCGCCGCTGGGCACACTCGCTCGGGGTGGCCAAGTGCGCTCGCTCCCTGCGCCCCATTCTGGGCGACGACGCGGAGCTCCTGGAGGCCGCTGCGGTGCTGCACGACGTCGGGTACTCGCCGGCCATTGCTGCCACCGGCTTCCATCCACTGGACGGCGCGAGGTTCCTCCGAAACCAGATGGGGGCTGACGAACGTGTCATACGTCTGGTCGCTCATCACTCCTGCGCCCTTTTGGAGGCCGAGGAGCGCGGGCTGAGGGAGGAACTGGAGACCGAGTTCCAGCTTGAGCGTCCGGACCTCGTCGACGCACTGATCTACTGCGACATGACGACGACGCCGGACGGGACACGGACCACGCCAGGCGAACGACTGGACGAGATCGTGAAGCGATACGGCCCGGAAACGATCGTGGGCCGATTCATCCAGCGTGCCGCCCCCGAGATTCACGCAGCCGCAAGGCGCGTAGAGGAGCGTGTGGCGCAGGTCTCCGCCGGCAGTCAGCCGATGTAGGGCTCTCGCCGAGCTTCATCCAGGCCGTGCTGAATCCGCAGCATCATCGACGGATGGATGTCCAATCGGTCGAGGTCCGCTGGGTCGACCCAACGAACCTCTTTCGATTCGCTGCTCGTACGCAGCGCGCCGCCGACGGGGTGGGCGCGGAAGCAGATGGAGAACTGCTGCCGGACCTCTCCGTCGTCGTACGCCAACACGTGCTCGGGGTCGGTGTAGAGCCCGACAATGCTGTCAACCTCCACCTGAATCCCCGTCTCTTCCAAGACCTCCCGAACGACGGTGTCACCGATGCGCTCGCCGAGGTCGTGGCCTCCGCCGGGCAGCGCCCACAGGTTGTTGTCGGTTTTGTGGATGAGCAGGAGTCGTCCCGCGTCGTCCCGGACAACCGCTGTGACCGAGGGCACCACCGAGTTGGCCGCTGGCGCGTTCGGGTCGCGGAAGTAGTCGATACGGGTCATTACTGCGGGCCTTCCCAGTCGGCGGGTGAGGAGATCGGGCGGGCAGATTCCCAGACCCTCTCAACGCTTTCAGCGTAGGCGTCGAAGAGTTCGCCACCAGGCACTCGCCGCAAGTGCAGCACTGGAGCCATGTAGGCGCCTACACCGTAGAGGTGGCCGTTCGCCAGCAACTCGTCATCGGCTCGGTAGAGGGAGTTGTACAGGGTGGTCCCGTGCAGCCGGAACTCAACGCCGGGCAGGCCGAAGAGCGGGCCGTAGTTGATGAGGGCGTTGCGGATCTTGCCCGCCATCGCGGTGCCGATCCCCTCGTCTTCTCCGCGGACGGCTACAGCTGCTGAAGTGGGCTCTCCCAGCATGAAACGGATGGGGACGCCGTCGGCAGACTTCTCCTTCACGATGCGATGGAACGCCGCGTCTTCCGTGAGCCAAAACCCGGAGTACACCAGCACATCGAACTGACGTGTCGCCTTGGCGTAGAGGCTGGTCCACAGCGATGGTGCCATGACTGACCGATGTGGATACAGCTGCACCAACTCCGCGTTGCCGGACGCCGTGACCTCAGCCGAGGTGCGTTCGTCGGGCCACAGGTACGACACCTCGCACTTGAGCAGTGAGGCAGTCGCGTACTGGAAACGACGGTATGGCTTCCGCTCGGGGTCATTGATCCAACGTTCGACCGTCTTTGCAGCGACCCCAAGCCTTTCAGCGACCTCGTCAAGCGTTAGCCCCAGGTCAACGATCGCACCTCGCAGCCGCTCGTTCGCCACGTCAACCTCCGCTTCCCAGGGACGACTTGGTACGACTTCACGCTAGCCAAGAACGACCCAGGTCGTACAGGTGCGGAGTCGAGCGTCGTCGTCGCTGGCGCGAGTCTGTAGGTACGTCGCGGTGAGGGGGCCGCCGAACTCCACAAAGTCGAAGGGCTTGACGGGGCGAACCCCTCTCTGCATGATGAGGAACACGTACTACATGTTCCTCATGCAGTGCCCGGATGGCTTGGCCCGGATTCCGCACTGCGAAGAACTCAACAGAGTGCCGACCCAGCCGCATGAACACGTGCGGTCGATGGGTGCGGGTCACCACCCCGACCGCCCATGTCGGGCCGGGTGACCTGCCCGGTTCCGCCCTTCGGGGCGGTGACTGGCATTGCGTGATCTGACATCCGCAGAACTTTCGCGGCACCTGCCGCGCTTCAAACTCAGCCCTTCCGCCGTGCTGGTCACGGCGGCCGGTTGCCTCCGCTGCTCGTCTCGCACGAGCAGCGCAGAGGGGAGCCGGGCCTTCCGACTTCAACGGCGCGCACCCCCGGAGGGGCAACTCCGGGGGTGCTGTTCGGGCCGTTCCGCCTGTGAGAGGAACACGACCCAATGAGTCACATCGTCACTGTTCAGGACGCTGTTACCGCGTTCGCCGACTTCATGGAGCCGACGGATGCGGAGCTGGACGCAATCGAGCTGGAGATGCCCGTCATCCTGGCGGACGTCGACGTGCTCGACGCGTACATCGTCACGCTGGACCGCACGCCGACCGAGCTGGACGTCCGCCGGATCCGCCGGGCCCGCCGCCGGGCGCTGGCCGCCCGCGTCGCGCTGCTCAACCGCACCACGGCCGCGAGCCTGCCCGGGGGCGCCGCGTGAGCGCCACCGAACGGAACCTGATCGCCGCGCACGCCGAGGTGAAGGCGGAGATCGCGCGCACGGACGGCAAGACGGCGCTGCTGCTGGCGTTCGTCGGCGCGGTGCTGGCTGGGGCGTGGACGGTCGCCCGTGACCTGCCGCTGAACTGGCCCGTCGTCGTCGTGGGCGGGGCCGGTCTGGTGCTGCTGGTCGCGGCGGTCGGTGCGCTGCTGCGGTCGGTCCGCCCGAACGTCAGCGGCCGGCACGGCTTCCCGCTGTGGGCCACGCTCACGGCGGAGGAGATCAGCGCCGCTGTCTCTTCCGACCTGGCCGCCGACATCGCCGGCCTGTCCCGGCTGGCCGTCACCAAGTTCACCTGCCTGCGCCGCGCGGTCGACCTCATCCGCGCCGGCGGGGCCCTGCTCATCCTCGCCGCACTGCTCACCGCGGGAGGTGCGCTGTGAACCACACCAAACTCACGAAGGTGCAGGTCGGTGTGTTGTCGGCCGCGTTCGTGCCGATGCTCGCCACCGGGGTGCTCGGCGGGATCGGCACGTACAGCAACATCGGTCACGCCTACGGCAAGGGCACCGCGCTGGGAGCTCTCGCCGCCGGTGAGGGTGCCACCGCCGTGCTCGCCCTGGTCCTGCTCGGTCTGACGATGCTGGGCCAGTCCTCGCCCCGGATCGTGCGGGCGGGGTTGTGGGTGCTGCCGGCCGCCGCTGCCGTCATGGGCGCCATGGCCGCCCCCGATCCGGGCCGCACTGTCATCTACGCCCTGACCCCGATGGGTATGTCCGTCTCGGCTGAGGGCATGGCGTTCCTCGCCCGGCGGATCGTCGTCCACACCGATGGCCGTGACGCGGAGAACGAGCGGCGCACTGCCGATCTGGTGCAGGCTCTGGCCTACCACCGTGCCCGCGCCACCCAGCACCCCAGCGACCGGGTCAAGAAGTGGTCCGAGCGCAAGTCGTGGCGGCTGGCCCGCAAGGTCGGGGTCGGGGACGTGGCATTGGGATCGAGGCTGCTGGACGTCCAGCGCGACCGTGTCACCGCCGGAGCGGAAGCCGCCTTGGCGTCGATGTTCGGCGGCACCCCCGCCGCCCCCGCCCCCGCCCTCGATCCCACACTGGCCGCGAATGCGGAGGAATCTACCGAGACCGTGAGGAAACGGTCTACGGCTGACCTGCCGGAATCGACTCCGGAGCCGGTGGTCACGTTGACCCGGATCACGGTGCCCGATCCGGTCGCGGTCGACCTGGGTAAGTCGGTCCCGCCGCTCAAGCCGCTGCCCGCCCTCGCCACCCCGACCACGTCCCCCGCCGGTACGTCCGGGCTGCGGGCCGTGCCGGCGGAATCGACCCCGCCCCGTCGGGCAACCGGTCGTGTCCCCGACGCGGCGAAGTCGACCCGACCCCGGCGTACTCCCGAGCAGTTACTGAGCGAGGCGCGCACGGCCATGGCCGGTCTGCCGGACGCGAAGGTGACGGCCGAGGGGATCCGCCGCGCCATCCGCACCTCTCCGGCGAACGCCCGCATGCTGCGTGACGCCCTGCTCGCTGAGCGGGCCGACCGGACGGAGGTGCGCGCATGAGCCTTCTGGCACTCACGGCCGCCGCCGCGCTGCCCGCCACAGCCTGGGGTGTGCACGCGGGATGGATGGTCCGCCGCTTACGCGCCGCCCGCCGTGACCCGCTCACCGGTCTGTGGACGCGGGACGCCTTCACTCGCCAGGCCCGCCGTCTGCTGCGCAACCGGCACGCGGTCGTGCTCTTGGCGGACGTGGACCGCTTCAAGCAGGTCAACGACACCCACGGCCACGCCGCCGGGGACGCGCTCCTTGCCTTCACGGCCGCCCGGCTCGCTCACGCGGTGGGCCGCTCCGGTGTGGTGGGCCGGCTGGGCGGGGACGAGTTCGCCGCCGTCCTGGTCGACCGAGACGGCACCGCCGCCGACCAACTCGCCGTCCTGGGCCGCATCCTGGCCCGCCCGGTCGACAACGCGCCCGAGGTCCACACCAGCGTCTCCTTGGGGTGGGTGCGACGGGCCGACCATCCGGATGAGGATCTGTCGGCGCTGCTGCGGCGCGCGGACGAGGCCATGTACGCGGCCAAACGGGCGCCCGTCCCGGTCCACCGGGCCGCCCTGGACCGTCTGCTCGCCTCCGTCACCGGCCGCCGGCCAGGCCGCCGTCGCACGGCATGAGCACCCTGCCCGTCTACCGGTGGCGCCTCGCCCCGGACGGACTGGCCACCCGCCGCCAGCTGCGCGCTGCCGGGCTGCGGCCGGGTGGCCAGGACGTGGCCGCGCAACTCGAACGGCCCCGCCGTCGGCGGGGCCCGCTGGTCGCCTACCTGTACCGCGTCGACCTCGCGCTGCCGGTGCGGCCGATGACGCCGGCGCGGCGGGCGGCGCTGGCCAAGGCCAATGCCGCCCGCCGCCCGTGCCCGGAGTGCGGGCGGGATGCCGGATACGTCATCCCGTCCTCGCTCGGCATGTGCACCCCGTGTGCCTTTCCCGACGAACAGTGCGCCGCCTGAACCCTTCGACTTCCTGGGAGTTTCGCTGTGTCCAGTCGTACCCGTGCCCGCGGCGCCACGTCGGCCGCCGGGGTCCACACCGTCCGTATCCCCCGCCAGCGTGGCCGCCGTGGCGCTGAGCCGTTCGTCGTGGTCGTGCCCGAGCGGCCCTCCCTGGCCCGCGAGGCTTTGGCCGTGGTCGGTGGGTGGCTGTGGCGCTCGCGCCGCGCTCTCGCCCCGACCGGGCTCGCGGTGCTGGCGCTGGTCGTGGCCGGGCTGCTGCACGTCATCGCGTGGTGGTCCGGTCTGCTGCTCGCCCCGGCCGCGGCCGGCCCGCTGGTGTGGCTGCTGATCACGCAGCGACGCCGCCCCGCCACCGGCTCCGTCCTGGTCTGGCGTATCGGCCTGGCCGCGCTCACGTCGTCCGCTCTCGCCTGGCTCGCCACCGCGGCCGGATTTGGGCCACTCGCCGGAGCGCTGGAGCTGTGGTGGCTGCTCACCCTGGTCACCGCACAGTCCGCCTGGCTCTTCGTCCGCCGCACCCACTGACCCGAGGGAGACATCACGATGGCAACCCCGACGCGTAACGGCGGCCCGAACGGCGCTGCCAACAAGGGCAACAAGTTCGCCAATGCCGGCGCCGCCGCGGGCGGTTTCGTCGGCGCCCTGGGCGGCACGTTCGTCCCTCCGGTCAACGTGACCGTGAACAACAACCGGGGCGCCGCCCGTGGGGGCGGTGGCCGTTCGCACGCCGAGTCCCTGCTGCCGGCACCGGAGTTCACCTCGCCGGCGCAGGTGCGCAACTACTGCAACACCCTGCGGGCCGCCGCCGTGACGCTCTCGATCGATGTGGCGATGGGCGCCGAGATCCTCAAGGGCGTCCTCGCGGCCGTGCCGGACCCGGAGGGGCGGGCGTTCGGGTCGCGGGTGAGGGCGGCGAAGGTGGCGCGCAAGATGCAGCGGTCCGCGGACGCGTTGCGGGATGCGGCGAAGAACGCCGCCGCCTGCTACGCGGTGTTCCAGCAGGAGTACGAGGAGGAGATCAACCGGGTGCGCCACCGTGCCCGCAAGCCGCAGCAGCCGGTCATGAACTGGGCCCAGCAGTAGAGGAGGTACGACCATGGCACGCAAGTGGACCGATCAGGAAGGGCGGGCGTACCCGCTCGCCCTGACCACCGACACGAATGCCGGCACGGGTGGTTCCGTCCGGGCGTACCTGCTGAACCGGGCCAAGCCGCACCTGCCGCCGTGGCTCGCCGCCGGCGGTGTGGGTCTGGCGGGTGCGCTGGGGCACTGGCGGTGGTCCGACAGTTCCGCGGCCGGTGTCGGGCTCACGCTCGCGTCGGTCGCGTTGACCGGCGTCACCTGGTGGGCTGGGAAGTCGACCAGCTCCCAGCGGCGCCTGCACTCGGCCATCACCGTGGCCGCCGGATCGGCGTGGGTGACCGCTGCGTGCCTGGCCGGCCCCACCGCCGGCCCGCTGGACGACCTGTATCTGATGGGTGGGCCGGCGCTGGCGCTGTCGTGGAACGTGCGGATGGTCCTGCGCCACAACGACTCCCCCGGCGAGAGCTCCGACAAGGGCCTGCTGGAGAAGGTGGGTCTGGCGCGGGCGCAGATCGGGGCGGCGAAGGTGGAGCCGAACCGGGTCACCGTCCCGGTCGCGCTCGCGGCGGGGGAGCAGACCAACGACGACATGGCCAAGGCGCTGGGCAACATCGCCTCCGCCCTGGACCTGCCGACCTCCGCCGTGCGCTACACGCCCGATCCCGACTCCAACCGGCGCGGGGACCTGGTCATCGTTCCCGAGGACATGCTGGCCGAGACGGTGGAGTGGGAGGGCCCCTCGAACCTGGGAGGGTCGATCGCCGAGCCGCTGGTCATCGGCCGCTACGACGATGGCGCGCCGCTGGTCATGTGGCTGCCCGGTGACCCGGACGCGGGCCGCAACTCCACGCACGTGCTCATCGCGGGCGGCACCGGCTCGGGCAAGGGCGACACCGCCCTGAACCTTCTGACCGAGATCCTGTCCCGGCGGGATGTGATCGTGTGGTTCTCCGACCCCAAGGCGTTCCAGGACTTCGCCCCGCTGCGGCCGGGCCTGGACTGGGGTGCGGAGGGCGGCGCGGACACGGAGGTCATGGTGGCCGCCGTCCAGGAGGCCATCCCCGCCCGCACCCGCTGGCTCGGTGCGCACGGCTACCGGCAGTGGGTCCCCGCCGCCGCGCAGCCGCAGAACAGCCCGGAGCACACTTGCCGGGCCGACGGCCGGGCGTGCGACTGCCCGGGCATGCCGTTCCTGGTCACCTGGTTCGAGGAAGCCGCCAACACCCTGCGGGCGCTGGGAGACGACGCGTTCACCGGCATCGCGCAGGAAGCACGGTCCGCCGGTATCTCGCTGATCGTGTCGCTTCAGCGCCCGTCCTACGACCAGATGTCCACCTCCACCCGGGCCTCCCTGCCCTCCGTGATCGCACTCGGCTGCGACCCGCGCGATGAGGGGTTCTGCCTGCCGGATGAGGTGCTGGCCGCGGGCGCCCACCCTGGCGCGTGGGGGAACCGGCGGCCGGGCTACTGCTTCGTCGTTTCCCCGGGCGTCCCGGAGGACCGCTACCCCTCGCCGGGCCGCACCCGCCGCTTCACCCACCGGGCCGTGCCGGTGATGGAGCTGCTGGCCACCTGGGTCCAGCGCAACGGCGCCACCGCCGACCCGATCACCGCCGGCGCGGCGGTGGGCGTGGCCGGCACCGCCTATACCGGCCGCACCACCGACACACAGCAACCGGCAGCGCTCCGGGCCGTCACCGAGGAGGACGACATGAACCACGGCGGGCTGCTGGTCGACCCCGAGGACGCCGGTATCGACCCGGAAGCGGACCTGCCCGGGGCCGAAGACGGGGACGACGCCCCGATCTTCGGACAGGAGACCGGCCGCAAGCCCACCCCGGAGGAAGCCCGGGAACTGTTCGCGGCCGCGCTGGAGGAGTTCGAGCAGAACGGGCAGATGATCGTCGGCCCGAAGGACTTCACCGACTGGTGCGACCGCCACAACCTGGGCCGGTCCTGGGTCTCCAAGCGGCTCAAGGAAGCAGCGCAGGAAGGCCGTCTGCAGGCGACGAACATCACCGGCCGGTGGCGCATCGTCCCCGTCCTCGCGGCCGCCTGACACCCGTCACACGTGACGGGCTCGTCACACCCAAACCCCTAGGCAGACGCGGGTGTGACGCGCCATCACAGCGGCCCGTCACACCCGCGTCACACCCGCCCATCACACCCACCCACACGGGCCCGCGCCACGCAACGGCGCGGGCCCGCAGCACACCCAAGGGAGGCACTGATGACCCACCGCGACCCGCCGGGGATCATCGCCCCGCACATCCCCGCCGACACCTACCGCCGCGCCGAAACCACCGGCGCCCCCGTCGTCATCGTCGTCCACCACACCGACCCCACGGGCCGCCCCCTGCGGCACTACCTGTTCCTTATCGCCGTCGCCGGCGCGGGAATCATCGGCATCTTCGGACTCGTGGCCGCGTTCCTCGCACTGCTCGACTTCGCCGCCCACACCGCCGCCGCCATCGGCGCCGCTGCCGGCCCCATCGGCATCGGCGGCATCGGCCTGCGGCTCGCCCGCAGCAAGCACACCTAGCTACGCCAAGGGCGGCCCCCGCATCTCGCCAAAGCCGCGGGGCCGCCCTTGCCCAACCGTCCTCAACAGACCTGTTGGAGGTCTCCAGCATGACGCAACTCACGACCCACACGCGAGCCTTACCATCGGGAGCTTCCGCCGCGGACGGGATGCGGTTCTACCTGACCACCCACAAACGGCACTGGGTCAAGCTCACCGACGTGCCGCTGTTCCTGAAGTCCGAGCACTTCGCCGCCGCGGCCAAGCTGCACCCGGCACGCGGCCGGTACGCGGTCGACTCCGGCGGTTTCTCGGAACTCCAGCGTCACGGCCGCTGGACCCGCAGCCCACGCCAGTACGTGGACGACCTGCGGCGCATCTGGGAGCACGTCGGCCCCTACGACTGGGCCGCTGGCCAGGACTGGATGTGCGAGGACCTCATCATCCACGGCGGCAAGGCCGGCCCGCTCACGTTCGTCGGCACCCACCTGAGTGTGCCTGAGCACCAGCGGCGCACCGTGCACAACTTCCTGGATCTGCGCTCCCTTGCCCCGACCCTGCGGATCATTCCCACCCTTCAGGGCCGCACCGTGGCCGAGTACCACGCATGTGCGGACCTGTACGAGAGCTACGGCGTGGACCTGCGCCGCGAGCCCACCGTCGGGCTGGGCTCGGTGTGCCGGTTGCAGTCCACCAAGCAGGGGGCTGCGATCGTCACCGCGATGGCCGCCCGCGGCTACCGGCTGCACGGCTTCGGCTTCAAGATCCTGGGGCTCGAACGGGTTGGGCATCTGCTCGCCTCCGCCGACTCCGCCGCCTGGAGCTCCCACGCCCGATGGCGTCCGGCCCTGCCCGGCCACACCCACAAGAACTGCGCCAACTGCATCGACTACGCCCTGAAGTGGCGTGAGCGCGTCGTGGCTGCCATCCCCACCCACCGCCAGACGCTGTTGACCGAAGGGAGCGCGGCATGAGCGAGACGCCCTACCCCCTCCGCACCGCGTTGAGCCTGGCGGCGTCTGGGGTGCCGGTGCTGCCCCTGCGGCGGGGCAAGGTGCCGTTCGGCAACTGCCACGCGTGCACGGACAACGCGTGCGGCGGCCGGCCCAACATGAAGGTGCCGGGTTCCTGCCAGTGCCTCGCCCCGTGCCACGGATGGGCCGCCGCCACCACCGACACGGCCGTCCTCACCTCCCCGGCCTGGACGACCGCATGGAGGCGGGCCGTCGCCGTCGCCTACCACCCCGGCGGTGCCGGGCTCACCGTGTTGGACCTGGACGACGCGCAAGCCATCGCCTGGGCCCGTGCCACGCTGCCCGCGACACGGACCGTGGCGACGACTCGCGGTGAGCACTGGATCTACCGGGGCATCATGGCGTCGTCCAACGGGGTGCGTCCCGGTGTCGACATCAAATCGACCATGGCCTACGCCCGCTACCTCGGTCCCGGCACCGGCCGCCTGGCCGACCTGCCGGACACGGTCCGAGCCCTGGCCGTCAAGGCGCCGTCCCCGGCCCGGTTGGCGCCGCACGCCGTCAGCGCGCCCGCCGGTGGCGGGGAGTGCCGGCACCGCACGCCCGCCTATCTGGAACGCGGTATCGCCATGGCCGAGCAGCGCATCACCGAAGCCAGCAGCGCGATCCACGCCACCGTGTACCGGACGTTCCTCGCGGTGCTGTCCACGCACGGCCGGTGCGGCTGCCTCACCGACGCGCACGTCGGCCGCCTGTTCACCGCCGCGCAGGCCAAGGGCGAGACGCTGCGGCACTGCACGGACGCGTGGGCCAACGCCCGCACCACGTTGGGACTGTGAGCATGTCCGACGACGAAAAGAACCCCGCCCGCCAGATCATCACCGACTACGCGCAATCCCATTTCCGGTACTTCCGCACCGCTGACGGGACCGTGTACGCGCAGCGCAACGGCCACCCCGTGGCCCGCCCGATCCGCTCGCAGGGCACGACCGGCAGCCACCGGCAGGAACTCATGGTCGGACTGTTCCGCGACGGCATCGGCGTGTTCAACGGCACCGCCATGAAGGAAGCACTCGACTTGATCGAAGCGCTGGCGCTGACCGAGGACGTTCAGCCCGTGCACATCCGCGTCGCCCCCGGATACGACGGGGCCACGTGGCTGGACCTCGGGCGCAGCGACGGGCAGTCCGTGCGCATCCACCCCACCGGCTGGGACATCCGCACCCCCGACCCCCGTGAGGTGTGCTGGCGGCGCACCCAGCTCACCGGGGAACTGCCCCTGCCCGCCAAGGACACCAACGGCAAGGGCATCGACCTGCTGATGCGTCTGTGCAACTTCGCCACCGCCGAGACCGAGTGCCTGGCCATCGCCTGGCTCATCGGCTGCCTCGGCCCGTCGGTTCCCGTCCCAGCCCCGTTCCTCACCGGCCCGCAGGGTGCCGGCAAGTCCACCGGCGGCCGGATGCTCGTGCGGATCATCGAGGGCATGACCGGCGACCTGCGCCGCGCACCGAAGGACGAGGAAAACCTGATCGCAGCGGTGGCGGCCGGATGGGTCACGGCGCTGGACAACCTGTCCCACATGACCCCGGACCTCTCCGACGCGATGTGCTGCATCGTCACCGGCGCCGAGAACGTCAAACGCGCCCTGTTCACCGACGGGGACGTCTTCCGCGTCGGCTACCGCCGCCCCCTGCTCCTGACCGGCATCGACGTCGGCGTCATCCGCCCCGACCTCGCCGAACGGCTCCTGCCCCTGCGGCTGGAGCGGCCAAAGGTCCGGCGCACCGAAGACGAACTGTGGGCGGAGTACGCGGAGGCACTGCCCGTCATCCTCGGCTCGCTCCTGGACCTCACGGTGAAGGTACGCGCGGCGGAGGCGGAGACCCCGACCGACCTGCGCATGGCCGACTTCGCCCACCTGTGCGCGCAGCTCGACAAGGCGACCGGACTGGGAGCGCTCGCGGCCTACCGGGCCAGCCTGGACGACCTCAACGACGACGTCATCGAGGGCGACCTGCTGGCGCAGACCGTGCTCAAGCATGCCGCCGGCATCGAGCCGGGCACCGAGCAGCGGATGACGTCCGCCGAATGGCTGCACTGCCTCACCGGCCTCTACATGGGCGAGGACTTCCGTCCCCTGCCGAAGGGGTGGCCGACCACGGGCAAGGTGCTCTCAGACCGTCTCAAGCGGCTTCAGCCCACCCTCGCGGCCCGGGGCGTCCTCGTCGACTGGGGCCGCACTAACACGGCCCGCTACATCGAGATCGCGCGGCCCTCCACCGCACCAGTCCCGCCCTAGCAGGAAGCGGCCTTTTAACCGCCCCGGGACCGGCCCGACCGGACACGCAAGAGGAGCACCCGTCGCCGCGTGCTCCTCTTGCTGTTCGGCGGCGGCGCCGCCCTGCGATGGTCGCGCCGCGAAGCGGCTCCTTCTTCACGCTCTGAGCCGCGCACCACAACAGACACCACCCCCTTCTTGTCCGAAGGAGGAAGACGCTGCGTCACCTGCGTCACCCACGCCCCGTAAACGGCGTGTGACCTGCTGAAACAGCGGTGACGCAGACGGCCGATCCCTGCGTCACCCCACGTCACCCGCGTCACCCGATGACGCAGGCCCGCGTCACCGGTGACACGGCCCCCGGCTTCTGCGTCACCGAGAAGCCGCAGGTCAGAGCGGCGAATGACGCAGATGACGCAGGTGACGCAGAAATCCGCACCTCGGACAAACGTCTACTCCCCGTCCAGACACCGCCACGACCGTGGACGGACAGTCCCAGAGGAGACCGTTCCATGAGCATCGCCACCGTGGACATCGCACCACTCGCTGAGGCTGGCGACCTGGCCCCCGTTCTGTTGACCGTCGAAGAAGCCGCCCGCTGCCTCCGTATCGGCCGCACGACCTGCTATGCCCTCATCCGCACCGGAGAGCTGGAGTCCCTGACCATCGGCGGGCTCCGACGCGTCCCCGCCGACGCGCCGGCCGCCTACCTCGCCCGCCGCCGCGCCGAGCAGCGCGCCGCCTGACCTCACCCTTCCGGGGCGCCGCCCGACATCCGGGCGGCGCCCCGGTCTGTCTACCTCGCACCAACCGGAGGAACTGCCAATGGCAGAGGAGAAAAAGCGCACTCGCCGAGCCAACGGCGAATCGGCCATCTACCTGGGCCAGGACGGACGCTGGCACGCCCGTGTACCCATGGGCTACAAGGACGACGGAACGCCCTACCGCCGCCACCTGACGCGCCCCACGCGCAAAGAGCTGGTGGACGAAGTCCGGCGTCTGGAGAAGCAGCGGGACGAAGGTTCCGCGCGCCAGCCCGGCAAGCCGTGGACGGTGGCGAAGTGGCTTGAGCACTGGGTCGAGAACATCGCCCGACCTGTCGTGAGCGAGAACACGTACGCCGGCTACGAGGTGGCAGTCCGGGTTCACCTGGTGCCGGGTATCGGTCGGCACCGCATCGACCGCCTGGAGCCCGAACACCTGGAGAGTTTGTACCGCCGGATGCAGAACGCCGGCAGCAAGGCAGGCACCGCGCATCAGGTTCACCGGACGGCCCGTACGGCTCTGGGGGAAGCGGTGCGGCGCGGCCACGCGGCGAAGAACGCCGCCGCGCTGGCGAAGGCTCCGAGGCTGGAAGAGGACGAGAAGGAGGTAGAGCCGTACTCGGTTGACGAGGTACAGAGCCTCTTGCTTGAGGTGAACAAGCGCCGCAACAGTGCCCGCTGGATGCTGGCACTGGCCCTCGGGCTGCGGCAGGGAGAGACGCTCGGACTGCGGTGGTCCGACGTGGACCTGGACAACGAGTACCTGAAGCTTCGCCGGAACCGGTTGCGGCCGAAGTACGAGCACGGGTGTGGTGAGGCGGCGCCGTGCGGCCGGAAGGCTGGCTACTGCCCGGTCCGGGTACAGGTGCGGCGCGAGACGAAGAACACCAAGTCACGCGCCGGGCGCCGCGCCGTGCCCCTTCCGGGCCCGCTGGTCGTGATGCTCCGCTCTCACAGGGAGGCGCAGGCCCGGGAACGCGAGGCGGCCGGGAATCTGTGGACCGAGTCCGAGTACGTGTTCACCAAGCCGTTGGGCGGACCGCTCAGCCC
This sequence comes from Streptomyces sp. NPDC006610, assembly GCF_040611575.1. Lineage (NCBI taxonomy): Bacteria > Bacillati > Actinomycetota > Actinomycetes > Kitasatosporales > Streptomycetaceae > Streptomyces > Streptomyces sp. NPDC006610. Next base: position 40,852 of record NZ_JBEXOP010000018.1, on the reverse strand, counting down.
GAACACGGACTACCACGACTGGAAGCGGCTGCTGGAAGACGCCGGCGTCCGGGACGGTCGCCTACACGATGCGCGGCACACTGCGGGCACCGTGCTGATGTTGCTCGGGGTCCCGGACCGCGTCATTGACCAGATCATGGGTTGGGAGCCGGGCGGCGCCGCCCGGATGCGGGCGCGGTACCTGCACGTGACCGATCCCATGCTCAAGGAAGCGGCCCGGAAGATCGAGCGCGCCATCTGGGGAGCGCCGGACAACTTCGCTGTGGACAAAGACCAGGACAACGAGGTGTGAGGACAACGTCGAAGGGCCCCCTGTTTCCAGGGGGCCCTTCGACATCGTGCCCGGTGAGGCACTGGCGGAGGATACGAGATTCGAACTCGTGAGGGGTTGCCCCCAACACGCTTTCCAAGCGTGCGCCCTAGGCCTCTAGGCGAATCCTCCGTCGGAAACATTACATGACCCGGAGGAGTGCTCGCGAACTCGTTCGTGCCGGTCGGCATCGGGTACTCTGTGCGGAGCCCCTCACGCGGCGCTATCTGACTGAACTCCCCCAGGGCCGGAAGGCAGCAAGGGTAGGTTGGCTCTGGCGGGTGCGTGGGGGGCGCTTGCGTTCCCGGGCGAGGTCGGCCGGTCGCCGGTGGCGCTCGCCACTGACGGGCCGGGGCCCGTTGTCAGTGCGCGCCTATAACCTCGTAAGCGTGTCGTCTCTCGCGTTGTACCGCCGCTACCGCCCGGAGTCCTTCGCCGAGGTCATCGGGCAGGAGCATGTCACCGACCCGCTGCAGCAGGCGCTGCGGAACAACCGGGTCAATCACGCGTACCTGTTCAGCGGGCCGCGCGGGTGTGGCAAGACGACCAGCGCGCGGATTCTGGCCCGGTGCCTGAACTGCGAGGAGGGACCCACGCCCACCCCCTGCGGCGAGTGCCAGTCCTGTCAGGACCTCGCCCGCAACGGCCCCGGCTCGATCGACGTCATCGAGATCGACGCCGCTTCCCACGGTGGCGTGGACGACGCCCGTGACCTGCGGGAAAAGGCCTTCTTCGGCCCCGCCCGCAGCCGTTACAAGATCTACATCATCGACGAGGCCCACATGGTCACGTCGGCCGGCTTCAACGCGCTGCTCAAGGTCGTCGAGGAGCCGCCGGAGCATCTGAAGTTCATCTTCGCCACCACCGAGCCCGAGAAGGTCATCGGGACGATCCGGTCCCGGACGCATCACTACCCGTTCCGGCTGGTCCCGCCCGGCACGCTGCGCGAGTACCTCGCGGAGGTCTGCCAGAAGGAGGGCATCCCCGTCGAGGAGGGCGTCCTGCCGCTCGTCGTGCGCGCGGGCGCCGGATCCGTGCGTGACTCCATGTCCGTCATGGACCAGCTGCTCGCCGGCGCCGCCGCGGACGGCGTGACGTACGCCATGGCCACCTCACTCCTCGGCTACACCGACGGCTCCCTCCTCGACTCCGTCGTGGAGGCCTTCGCCACCGGCGACGGCGCCGCCGCCTTCGAGGTCGTGGACCGTGTCATCGAGCGCGGCAACGACCCCCGCCGCTTCGTCGCCGACCTGCTGGAGCGCCTGCGCGACCTGGTCATCCTCGCCGCCGTGCCGGACGCCGCCGACAAGGGCCTCATCGACGCCCCGGCCGACGTGCTGGAGCGGATGCAGGCCCAGGCGAGCACGTTCGGCCCCGCCGAGCTGAGCCGGGCCGCCGACATCGTCAACGAAGGGCTCACCGAGATGCGCGGCGCCACCTCGCCGCGCCTCCAGCTCGAACTGATCTGCGCCCGCGTCCTGCTCCCGGCCGCCTACGGCGACGAACGGTCCCTGATGGCCCGCCTCGACCGGATCGAGCGCGGTGTGAACTTCTCCTCGGGGAGCGGTGCGCCGACGATGGCGTACGTTCCCGGTCCCGAGGCGCACGGGGGAGCGGGGCAGGGGCCTGCGGCCGTCGCCGGCCCCGCGGGTGGGGTCGCTGCGGCGCGGGCCGCCGCTCTCGGGCCCGGGCCCGAGAGCGGTGGTTCCGGGGCAGGTACGGGCGCGGGCCATGTTCCCTCGCCGGGCGTGCCGACCGGCGGTGCTCCCGCCCCCGCCACTCCCGCCACCCCCGTGGCAGCCCAAGCCGCCCCCTCCGCCCCCGCCACGCCTTCCGCGCCCCCGCCCGCCGCACCGGCCCCCACCCCCGGTGCCTGGCCCACCGCCGCATCCGCCGGCACCGGAGCCGGCACCGGCACCGGAGCGGGCACCGCCCCCGGCCGCCGCCCCGGCGGCTGGCCCACCGCGGCACCCCCCGGCGGAGGCCCCGCCCCCGCCCGCACCGCTGCCCCCACCCCCGGCCCCGCCGCCCCTGTCGCCCCGGCCACCCCTTCGTCCCCGCCCCCGTCCGCCGGCGGCCTCGACCCCCGTGCCCTCTGGCCGAACATCCTCGAGGTCGTGAAGAACCGCCGCCGGTTCACCTGGATCCTGCTCAGCCAGAACGCCCAGGTCGTCGGCTTCGACGGCACGACCCTGCAACTCGGCTTCGTCAACGCCGGCGCCCGCGACAACTTCATGAGCAGCGGCAGTGAGGACGTGCTGCGCCAGGCGCTGGCCGAGCAGTTCAACGTCCACTGGAAGATCGAGGCGGTCGTCGACCCCTCGGGCGGCGGCTCCGCGCCCCCGCCGGCTCCGGCCGGCGGGTTCAGCGGCGGCGGCGGTCCCGCGGGCGGTTACGGCGACGGTCCCGCCACCGCCGGTGGCTACGGCGGCACCGCGACGGCCGTCCAGCAGCGCCCCGCGCCCCCGGCCCGGCAGCAGACGTCCGCCGCGTCGCCCCCGCACCCGGCCCCGACGGCGTCCGCCCCCGCCGCACATCCCACGCCCGCATCCGCACCGGCCCCGGAGCCGCCGCCCGTCTCCCCCGAGGACGACGTCCCCGAGGACGACGACCCCGACCTCGACGAGTCGGCCCTCTCCGGGCAGGAGCTGATCGTGCGGGAGCTGGGCGCGACGGTGGTCGAGGAGTTCACGAACGAGTAGGCGGACGGCAAGCGGCCACGCGACCGCTACTCGCGATGCTCATTCGGAGGAACCCACAACCCCTCCACCCCCACCCCCTCGGCATCCCCCACAAATGCCGCCCGCCCCCTGCGGTTAGGCTGACCCCGTGAAGGTCCTCGTCATCGGCAGCGGCGCCCGCGAACACGCCCTGTGCCGCTCCCTGTCCCTCGACCCCGCCGTGACCGCGCTCCACTGCGCGCCCGGCAACGCCGGCATCGCCGAGGTCGCCGAGCTGCACCCGGTCGACGCCCTCGACGGCGCCGCCGTGTCCGCGCTGGCGCGGCGGCTCGGCGCCGAACTGGTGGTCGTCGGCCCGGAGGCCCCGCTCGTCGCGGGCGTCGCCGACGCCGTGCGCGAGGCCGGCATCCCGGTGTTCGGCCCCTCCAAGGAGGCCGCGCAGCTCGAGGGCTCCAAGGCCTTCGCCAAGGACGTGATGGCCGCGGCTGCCGTGCCCACGGCGCGGTCCTACGTGTGCACCACCGCGGCCGAGGTCGAGGAGGCGCTCGACGCCTTCGGAGCGCCGTACGTCGTCAAGGACGACGGTCTCGCCGCGGGCAAGGGCGTCGTCGTCACCGACGACCTGGAGCAGGCCAAGGCGCACGCCGCCGGCTGCGAGCGGGTCGTCGTCGAGGAGTACCTCGACGGCCCCGAGGTCTCCCTCTTCGCCGTCACCGACGGCGAGACGGTCGTCCCGCTGCGCCCCGCCCAGGACTTCAAGCGCGCCCTCGACGGCGACGAGGGCCCGAACACCGGCGGCATGGGCGCGTACTCCCCGCTGCCCTGGGCCGACCCGAAGCTGGTCGACGAGGTCATGGAGACGGTGCTGCAGCCGACCGTCGACGAGATGCGGCGGCGCGGCACCCCGTTCTCCGGCCTGCTCTACGCCGGGCTCGCGATCACCTCGCGCGGCGTCCGCGTCATCGAGTTCAACGCACGCTTCGGCGACCCCGAGACCCAGGTCGTCCTGGCCCGGCTGAGGACCCCGCTGGCCGGCGTCCTCATGGCCGCCGCCACCGGCAACCTCGCCGACCTGCCGCCCCTGCGCTGGAGCGAGGAGGCCGCCGTCACCGTGGTCGTCGCCTCCCACAACTACCCCGGCACCCCCCGCACCGGCGACCCGATCACCGGCCTCGACGAGGTGGCCGCCCAGGACGCCCCGCACGCCTACGTCCTGCACGCAGGCACCCGGCGCGAGGGCGACTCGGTGGTCAGCGCGGGCGGACGCGTCCTGTCCGTCACCGCGACCGGCGCGGACCTCGCCGAAGCGCGCGAACGGGCCTACCGCGCCGTCGGGCGCATCCGCCTCGACGGCTCCCAGCACCGCACGGACATCGCGGCCAAGGCGGCGTCGGGCGCGTAACGGGCGCTGACCAGGCAGGCACTCATCAGGCCCCGGAGTTCACCCGAACCCGGGGCCTGATCCTTGCCCTCTGTCGATCACCTCTCCCCAAAGCCATTCCATCGAGTGACCGATGTCCCATCCGGCTGACTGGGGGCGCACCCCCAACTAGGGTGCGGCGCAAGCGGTCCGGCACCTGGCCCACCCGCGTGGCCACTTGGCCCACCGGCATTGCGATGTCGGTGGCGGGTGCCACAGTGGGGGGAGTGAGCAACGCCAGGACGGCAGGACCGTCGGGACCGGTGAGGACGGCAGGGGGTGAGGACGGATCGTGACCGGTATGGACGTGGAAGTGGGCGCGCAGGCCGCGCGATCCCGGGCGCTGGCCGTGCTGCGCATCCGCAGCCGGGCGCTGGCCGCCGCCGTGCTGCCGGGCGCCGCCGCGGTGGTCCTGCTCGCCGGCGGCTCCACCGGCCACCTCGTGGGCGGCGGCTGGGACGCCGCCCGCTGGGCGGTGGGCGCCTTCGCGCTGCTCGTACTGCTGCTCGCCGGCGGCTTCGCGCTGCTGGTCGCCCGTGCCCGCCCCGCCATGAGCCCCACGGTCCCGATCGCCGAGGACGCCGCCCCGGATCTGTACCGGCTGGTGCGCGACCTCGCCGACCGCCTCGGCGTCCCCGCCCCCTCCGCGATAGCCGTGACCCCGGACTGCGACAGCTGGCTGGAGGACCGCACCCACCCTGCACACGCCCCTCCACGGACCGCCTCGGCCCGCCGGGGCGGTCAGGCGCACGGAGGCGACCCGGGCGGCGCTCCCGGCTCGGGCATATCCGGCGGCCGACCGGGGCATCGCCGTACGACGGCCGCCCCCGTCCTCGTCATCGGCTCGCCGTTCCTGTGGTGGATGCGCGTCGGTGAGCTGCGTGCCGTGCTCGCCCCGGTCGTCGCCGGCACGGGTCCTTCCGCGCACCCCGACATAGCCGCGGCCCGGCGCTTCGTCCGGGGCCTGGACGCCGCGGTCGCCGCCGTCTCCCGACCGGGCCGTCCGCCCGTCGTGCGCACGGTGTGCGCCGGCCTCGGCTGGCTGACCCGCCTGCTGCTGCGCGGCTGCCGGGAGCACGCGGCGCAGATGGAGCGCGGGGTCGCGGCGGCCGCCGCCGAGCGTGCACAGGCTGTGGATTACGGGCTGCGGATCGTCGCGCAGGAACAGGTGGGGCTGGCGTACGCCGGCTGGGACCGGCTGCTCACGCGGGTCGCGCTGCCCGCGTGGCGGATGGGCCGCTGGCCCTCCCGGCTGGACGCGGGCGTCGTCGCGGCCCTCACCGAGCTGTCCCGCCGCGACCGGCTGGCCGAGGGCTTCGCCACCCGTCTCGGCGAGCGGCCCGCCTGCGACCTGCTCGAAGAGCCCGGCGCGGTGGACGAGGCCGCCTCGCTGCTCGCCGCCCGCCTCTTCCACGGCGGCCCCGCCGGGCCCAACCCGGACTGGTCGCCGGTGGACTGGCAGGAGTACCCGGAGGAGGTCGTCGACCGCAAGTGGCGCACCGACGCGGCCCGCCTCCACCGCGTCCTGGACACCCTCGGCGTCCGTCGCACCGCCACCGGCCACCACGGCGACGGAGACGGCGGCGGCCCCACCCTGTCCCGAGTCCTCGACCACCTCACGGCCCCGGCCACCCCGCCGGGCCCCGCCCCGTCGGCCCCGTCGGCCGCCGCCCAGCCGCCCGTACGGGGCGGCCCCCGCGAGGAACCGGCCGAAACAGCCGCGACGGCCGGGACGACGGACGACCCGCCACCCCCCGACCCCCACCGCGCCGCCGCCGACGACCCCCCGAGCGCCGCCTCCGGCTCCCGCTGCGCCGCCCTCGCCACCGGCCTCAGCGCGGAACTCGCCCGTGAGGAAGCCGCCGGCCCGGCGCCCCGCACCGTCCCGGCCTCCGGCCCCGCCGCCGACGACCCCGCCCTCTGGGACGACGGGACGCTCCCGCTGTTCCCCCTCCAGCCGCCCCGCACCCCCCGCGAACTGCTCGCCGACCACGTCACCGCGATGGTCTGCTGCGCCGCGATGGACACGGCCGGGGCGACCCCGGGGCTGGACTGGCTCGACGGCCCGTCCCTCCTGGTCAACGGCGAACGCGCGACCGACCTGGCCCCGAAGGTCCTCAGCCTCATAGAGGACGGCGACGCGGAACCCCTGCGGGCCTGGCTGGCCCGGATGGGGATACGCCCCGAGAAGCCCGTACGCCTGGTCTGACGGTCTGGCTGACGCTCTGACCGACGGCCGCCCGGTCCGACGGCCGGACAACGGCACCCGGATCCAGTCGTTCCGCTTCTGGTCAATTCAGAACGAACAGTGACGGACTCGGCGCAGTATGTGATGTGCTGGGACTGAACGAGCTCGTGGCAAGCGCAGTCGACATAGGACAGTCGTGCGGCCGATCAACCACAACGAGCCAACCACCAGAACGGCCACCACCAGCACGACCGGTACAACCAGTACGAGCGCGACAGCACGACAAGCGCAACGGCACGACGAGCGCCACAAGTACGACAAGCGCCACAAGCGCGACAAACAACCCCAAGCGCACAGCAAGCAGCGCAAGCGCAAGGAAAAAAGAACACCAGGGGAGGGGAGCGGCCATGGGATCGGAGCGGATCCGGCGCTGGGAGTCGGGAGCACTGGCGCATGCCGTGACGGATCCTTTCGGCCAGGGCCCTCTCCCGTGGCTGCGCGGCAGCGAGACGTACTTCGACGACACCGGCCAGGTCGTCCCCTGGTACGCCGACCCCGCGCCCGGCGCCGAGTACCCGCACTTCCCGTCCCCGCGCCACGCCACCCGCCCGGCGGCCCGCCCGCCCCGCCCCGTCGGCCCCCGCACCGCCGACGACGTGCGCCTCCAGATCAAGGGGTTCACGTCCACCGGAGCGGTGGCGCCGGGTGAGGCCGTCGACTTCCACGTGACCGTCGACCCGCCCCAGGAGTTCGGCGTCGACGTCTACCGCATCGGCCACTACGGCGGCGACGGCGCGGCGAAGGTCACCAGCAGCCCTCGCCTGTCCGGCATCGTCCAGCCCTCGCCGCTCACCGCCGACCGCACGGTCTCCTGCCACCACTGGTGGCTGTCCTGGCGGCTCCAGATCCCGTCGTACTGGAGCACCGGCGCCTATGTCGCCGTCCTCACCACGGCCGACGGCTACCGTTCGCACGTCCCCTTCACGGTCCGCGACGACCAGCCGGCCGACCTGCTCCTGCTGCTGCCGGACGTCACCTGGCAGGCGTACAACCTCTACCCGGAGGACGGCCGCACCGGCGCGAGCCTCTACCACGCCTGGGACGAGGAGGGCCGGCTCCTCGGCGAGGCCGACGCCGCGACGACCGTCTCCTTCGACCGCCCGTACGCGGGCGCGGGCCTGCCGCTGCACGTCGGCCACGCCTACGACGTGATCCGCTGGGCCGAGCGCTACGGCTACGACCTCGCCTACGCCGACGCCCGCGATCTGCACGCCGGCCGGGTGGACCCCACCCGCTACCGGGGCCTGATCTTCCCGGGCCACGACGAGTACTGGTCCGCGAACATGCGCCGCTCCGCGGAACGCGCCCGCGAGCACGGCACGTCCCTGGTCTTCCTCTCCTCCAACTCCATGTATTGGCGCGTGGAGTTGGGGCCGTCCCCGTCCGGCGCCCCGGACCGGCTGTTGACCTGCCGCAAACGCAAGGGTCCGGGGCGGCCCGTGCTCTGGCGCGAAGTGGACCTGCCCGAGCAGGAGCTGATCGGCATTCAGTACGCCGGCCGGGTCCCCGAGCCGCACCCGATGATCGTCCGCAACGCCGGCCACTGGCTGTGGGAGGCGACCGGCGCGCACGAGGGCGACGAGATCGAAGGGCTGGTCGCCGGCGAGGCGGACCGTTACTTCCCGCGCACCCGCCTGCCCGACCACGACGAACGCATCCTGCTCGCCCACTCCCCGTACACCGACGGCGACGGCGTCCTGCGCCACCAGGAGACGTCCCTGTACCGCGCGCCCTCCGGGGCATGGGTCTTCGCCTCCGGCACCTTCGCCTGGTCGCCGGCCCTGGACCGTCCCGGCCACGTGGACCCCCGTATCCAGCGCGCCACCGCCAACCTGCTCGACCGCATCTGCAAACGCGACTGACCCCCCGTCCCCGGCCGTTCCCCCGCATACGGGAGAATCGAGTCACTTGGACAGAACCACGGGGAGGAACCGTGTCCGGATTCGTCGAAAAGCCCGAGCCGCTTGAGGTTCCGGGCCTGGTGCATCTGCACACCGGCAAGGTGCGCGAGCTGTACCGGAACGAGGCGGGCGACCTCGTGATGGTCGCCAGCGACCGCATCTCCGCCTACGACTGGGTGCTGCCGACCGAGATCCCCGACAAGGGGCGGGTCCTCACCCAGCTCTCCCTGTGGTGGTTCGACCAGCTCGCCGACCTGGTGCCCAGCCACGTCCTGAGCACCGAGCTGCCCGCGGGCGCCCCCGCCGACTGGGCCGGCCGCACCCTGGTGTGCAAGTCCCTGCGGATGGTCCCGGTGGAGTGCGTGGCCCGCGGCTACCTCACCGGCTCGGGGCTCGCGGAATACCAGGAGTCCCGTACCGTCTGCGGCCTCGGCCTCCCCGAGGGCCTGGTCGACGGCTCCGAGCTGCCCGGCCCGATCTTCACCCCGGCCACCAAGGCCGAGGTCGGCGAGCACGACGAGAACGTCTCCTACGAGGAGGTGGCCCGCCAGGTCGGCGCCGACACCGCGGCCGAGCTGCGCCAGGCGACGCTGGCCGTGTACTCGCGCGCCCGTGACATCGCCCGGGACCGGGGGATCATCCTCGCGGACACCAAGTTCGAGTTCGGCTTCGACGGCGACGACCTGGTCCTCGCCGACGAGGTCCTCACCCCGGACTCCTCCCGCTTCTGGCCGGCCGACCAGTGGCAGCCGGGCCGCGCGCAGCCGTCGTACGACAAGCAGTACGTCCGTGACTGGCTGACCTCGGCCGAGTCGGGCTGGGACCGCAGGAGCGAGCAGCCGCCGCCCGCGCTGCCGGAGCCGGTCGTCGAGGCGACCCGGGCCAAGTACGTGGAGGCGTACGAGCGCCTGACCGGAGCGCGCTGGTCGTAGCGGCGGCGTAGGAAAGAGCAGAAGGCCCCCGGTGAGAGCCGGGGGCCTTCTGCAGCGAGCGGACGACGAGGCTCGAACTCGCGACCTCAACCTTGGCAAGGTTGCGCTCTACCAACTGAGCTACGTCCGCATGCGCCGTGGCGCGACAGCCACTATACCCAACCTCGCTCGCGTGCGAGACGCACCGCGGTATGACGGTTCTCCACCCCGAGCTTGGACACGGCCGAGGACAGGTAGTTCCGCACCGTCCCCGGCGACAGCGCGGCCCGCTCGGCGATCTCCGCGACCGGCGCCCCGTCGGCGGCCAGCTCCAGCACCTCGGCCTCCCGCGCGGTCAGCGGCGAGTCCCCGGCGGAGATCGCGTCGGCCGCCAACTCCGGGTCGACGTAACGGTTTCCGGCGTGCACCGTGCGGATGATCTCGGCGAGCCGCTGAGCGCTCACCGTTTTCGGGACGAAACCCCGCACACCTGCCGACAGTGCCCGCTTCAGATGTCCGGGCCGGCCGTGGCTGGTGACGATCAGGACCTGGCAGCCGGGGAGTTCGGCGCGCAGGGATGTGGCCACCTTCACACCGTCCGCGCCGGGCATCTGCAGATCGAGGACGGCGACATCGGGCCGGTGCGCCCGGGCCATCGCCAGCGCCTCCGGGCCGGTGGCGGCCTCGGCGACGACCATCAGATCATCCTCCAGCGACAGCAGCGCGGCGAGTGCGCCCCGGATCAGATGCTCGTCGTCGGCGAGCAGCAGCCGCACGGTCACGAGGCGACCTCGGGCACACCCGCGCCCACCGGGGCCCCGGAGCCCTCGGACGCCCCATCGGCCTCGGCCACTCCGCCGCCCTCCGGAACACCGCGAGTCATGGGAATCCCCTCCGACACAGGCACCTCGGCAATGACCCGGAACACCCCTCCACCTCCCACGACCCCCGCCGCCAACGTCCCCCCGACCGCCGCCAGCCGTTCCCGCAGCCCGGCGAGCCCGGACCCGAGCCCCACGCAGTCACCGGGCCCTTCGCCCACGCCGTCGTTCTCCACCGTCAGCACCACGCGCCCCCCGCTCACCCGCAGCGCCACCTCGCACCGCCGCGCGTCCCCGTGGCGCAGCACGTTGGTCGTGGCCTCGCGCACCACCCACCCGAGCGCCGACTGCACCTCACCCGGCAGCCCGGCCGCCGCCGTCTCGCCGGACGTCTCGCAACCGATGCCCGCTGCCGTCAACACGCCCTGTGCTCCGGCCAGTTCCGCCCCCAGGTCGGCCTCGCGGTAGCCGCGGACGACGTCCCGGACCTCGCGCTGGGACTCCCGTGCGATCCGCTGCACCTCGATCATCTGCTCCACCGCCTCGGGCCGCCCCCGCCGGGCCAGTTGCACGGCCAGTTCGCTCTTGAGCGCGATGACGGCGAGGTTGCGGCCCATCACGTCGTGCAGGTCGCGCCCGAACCGCAGTCGTTCCTCGGCGACGGCGAGGCGGGCCCGGGTCTCGCGGGCGGCGTCGAGTTCGTAGACGGCGCCCAGCAGCCAGCCGGAGAAGATGCAGGTGAACGCGACGAACCCGGAGCCGAGCAGCACCGCGGCGGCGGTGGCCAGGGCCTCGACGCCGGACGCGCCGAGCGGGAAGGTCACCAGCCCGGCGCCGGCGGCGAATCCGCCGATGAGGGCGAGCACGCGGCGCCGGTCGCGGACGCCGAGGGCGATGTTCCCGGCGCCGAAGATCAGCACGACGGCGAAGACGGCGCCGGCGGTGGAGTCGACGCGCTCGGCGTCCGGTCCGTGCTCGGCGATCATGAGCGCGGCGACCGCGATCACGGCGGTGGCCACGGACAGCGTCCACACCAGGGCGACGGGCTGGGGACGGGTGCCGCGGTCCCAGTCCAGCGCGCGCGAGGCGGTGACGGCGCAGATGACGGCGTGCAGGGCCACCATCGCCGTCAACGGCCCGCCGGCCCGGCTCCCCGCCTGCCCCACGGCCGGGAGCCCCGCGGTCAGGAACTCCACGACCGCGAAGAAGTGGAAGGACCACCGGGTGTACGTCTCGACCTTCGCGGGGGTGCTCTTCCCCCGCCACCACCGCTCCGGTCTGCGCACCCGCCCCGGCCTGTGCACCTGCTCCCGCTCCCGCTCGGGCCTGCCCACCCGCATCCCGCCCCCTCTCCGGTCCGTCAGCGTCGGGGCTCCCACCGGAACCACCGCCCTACAGCAAACACGGCGACCGCGGTCCAGGCCAGCCCGGTGGCGAGCGCTCCGAGCGCCTCGTAGGCCGACAGGTCGCCGGTCCACGCGCCGCGCACCAGGGTGATCACCGGGGTGAAGGGCAGCAGTTCGCAGACGGAGGCGGCCCGGTCGGGCAGCATCTCCAGCGGGACGGCGACGCCCGAGCCGAGCATGGACGCGAACAGCATCGGCAGGCTCGTCACCTGCGCGCTCTCCGCGGTTCTGGTGACCGCGGACGTCACCGCCGCCAGCGCCACGCACAGCACCAGGCCGAGCAGCACGCCGAGCACCGCGAGGTGCGGCTCGGTGGGCGCCCCCAGGTCGAGGAAGACGGTGCAGCCCACCGTCAGCAGCACGCACTGCGCCAGCCCGATCCCCGAGGCCGGCAGCGCGGCGCCGACGAGGATCTCCCGGTCGCGCAGTTCCCCGGTGCGCAGCCGCTTGAGCACCAGTTCCTCGCGGCGGACGACGTAGGAGCTGGTCAGGGCGGCGTACACGGCGAACAGCAGGGAGAAGCCGATCGCGGCGGGCAGCATCACCAGGCCGACGGACAGGCCGGCGTCGGCCAGGTCGTCCTCGGCGAAGGCGGAGCGCACGGTCAGCGGGAGCATCAGCGGCACCAGCACTGCCGTCACCAGGGTGGCCCGGCTGCGTACGAGCAGCGTCAGCTCGGCCCGCGCCAGCGCGCCCATCCGTCCCGCGGTGGTCGTCGTGGTGCGGTCGGCCGCCGCGGTCCGGTCCGTCGAGGTCGTGGTCATGCGGAAGCCCCTTCCCTGTGCGCCCCGGCGTCCGCCGCGGCCCGTCCGGCGATCCCGAGGAACGCCTCCTCCAGCGAGGCCGACCGCACGTCCAGCCGGCCCAGTTCCACCCCGGCGTCGCGCGCCCACAGCAGCAGCCCGGTCGCCGCGCGCTGGAGTTCGTACGTCCGCAGCCGCACGAGCCGCCCCTCGGTGGAGTGGCCGACGACGCCCAGCTCGCCGAGGGCGGGCAGGTCGCCGAGGAAGTAGCCGTCGGGCAGTTCGAAGGAGATCCGGGCCGGCTGGGAGGCGGTCACCTCGGCCGGGGTGCCGGTGGCGGCGATGCGGCCCTCGTGCAGGATCGCCAGCCGGTCCGCGAGGCCCTCGGCCTCCTCCAGGTAGTGCGTGGTCAGCAGCACGGTCGTGCCGCCGTCGCGCAGCCGCCGGATCAGTTCCCAGGTGTCGTGCCGCCCTTCGGCGTCCAGACCCGTGGTCGGCTCGTCGAGGAAGAGCACCTCGGGGTCGCCGAGCAGCGCCAGCGCCAGGTCCAGCCGCCGCCGCTCGCCCCCGGACAGCTGCTTCACCCGTACGCCGGCCCGCGCCGCCAGCCCGACCAGTTCCAGCGCCTCGTCCGTCGGCCGGGCGCCGCTCGTGCAGCCGGCCCACATCCGCACGGTCTCCGCGACGGTCAGCTCGGACGGGAACCCGCCCTCCTGGAGCATCACCCCGGTCCGCGGGCGTACGGCGGCCCGCTCGGCGCAGGGATCGTGGCCCAGGACCCGCACCCGGCCCCCGGCCGGTTCCGCGAGCCCTTCCAGCAGCTCGACCGTGGACGTCTTGCCCGCCCCGTTGGTGCCGAGCAGCGCGAAGACCTCCCCGCGGCCGACGTGGAAGGAGATTCCGCGCACGGCCTCGAACCCGCCCCCGTACACACGCCGCAGGTCGGTGACCTCGATCACGTGCTCGTGTTCGTTGGTGTTCATGACACCAGCGTCTCCGCCACGGGCCCCTTCCGGCAGTGCGCGCTGTCACCGCCCGGCATGACAAATGTCAGGCGCCACGGGGCCGGCGGCCGGATGAGGACGCACGAAAAGACCCCGGTCCAGAAGGACCGGGGTCTCATTCCCGAGCGGACGACGAGGCTCGAACTCGCGACCTCAACCTTGGCAAGGTTGCGCTCTACCAACTGAGCTACGTCCGCATTGCCTCCGACCGGCTTTCACCGATCGGCGCGAGCACCAGCCTACCTGATCCACAGCAGTGGTCCGGACGGCGATGCAGAGCGGGTGACAGGAATCGCACACTGCGCCTTCCCCCTGGAAGGGGGATGTTCTACTACTGAACTACACCCGCGTGTTCCGTGAGCTGGGCTTTTCCGGCCCCGCCCTCGGCGTGCTCCAGACATTAGCTGATCAGCGGGGGGGTTGCGCAAGTCGGTTGTCCCGAGGGGCCCGGCGGGAGCGGCCCGCGGGCCCCGGGACGGCCGACTCGCCCGGCGTCACTGCGCCTCGGCGAACGCCTCGTAGACCTTCTTGGGGATGCGGCCGCGGGCCGGCACGTCCATCTTGTTGGCCTGCGCCCAGGCCCGGACCGCCGCCGGGTCGGGGGCCACCTCGGTCTGCCGGTAGGCGCGGCCCGACCGCGACCGCTTGCGGCCGGCCTCCACGTAGGGCTCGAGAGCCCTGCGGAGCTTCTCGGCGTTTGCTTCGTTCAGGTCGATCTCGTACGACTTGCCGTCGAGTCCGAAGGCGATCGTTTCCGCCGCTTCCGAGCCGTCGATGTCGTCAAAGAGAGTGACCACGACACGCTGCGCCACGAATATCGGTCCCTTCGTGCGACCTCTCTGCGATGACGTGCCAGGACGTCGCGAAGATGCCGCGGAGATGTCGGCTGTCCGCCAGTTATCGAGGAAAGTATCGGCTATTGCCAATTCATTTGTACAGTGCCCGGCAAAGCAATGTGAAGCCCGACTAAATCTCCCCGCGTGTCTCCGGCGCAATAGGTATCGCGTGCGGATCGCGGATCTTTCCCGGAACTTTTCGTGAACAGGCCCCTCCGATGCCGGACCGTGACCATGGTTCTGTGGCTTCCTACAACTCTACTCGCGTAGAAATTTTGTGCGGGTACGCTGAAGTCACTGCAGGAACCTGCTCAGCACCACACCACCGGGAGTGCCCGTGGCACGCGTCGTAGTCGACGTCATGCTCAAGCCGGAGATCCTCGACCCCCAGGGCCAGGCGGTCCAGCGTGCGCTGCCGCGTCTGGGTTTCGAAGGGATCTCGGACGTACGTCAGGGAAAGCGATTCGAACTGGAAGTTGACGGACCGGTCGACGAGGCCGTGCTCGCCCGCATCCACGATCTTGCCGAATCCTTCCTCGCCAACACCGTGATCGAGGACTTCACCGTGAAGGTCGAGGAAGTGGCGGAGGCGGCCAAGTGACCGCTCGTATCGGCGTCGTCACTTTCCCGGGCAGCCTCGACGACCGGGACACCCAGCGCGCCATCCGCCTCGCCGGCGCCGAGCCCGTCGCCCTCTGGCACAAGGACAAGGACCTCAAGCAGGTCGACGCCGTGGTGCTGTGCGGAGGCTTCTCCTACGGCGACTACCTGCGCGCCGGGGCCATCGCGCGGTTCTCGCCGGTGATGGAGCCGCTCATCGAGCAGGCGAAGGCCGGGCTGCCGGTCCTCGGCATCTGCAACGGCTTCCAGATCCTCACCGAGGCCCACCTGCTGCCCGGCGCGATGCTCGGCAACGACCACCTGCACTTCATCTGCCGCGACCAGAAGCTGCGGGTGGAGAACGCGGACACGGCCTGGACGACCGACTACACGGCGGGCCAGGAGATCCACATCCCGCTGAAGAACATGGACGGCCGCTACGTCGCCGACGCGTACACGCTGGACGAGCTGGAGGCCGAGGGCCGGGTCGCGTTCCGCTACGTGGCCCGCGACGGAGTCGCTGATGAGCACTACAACCCCAACGGCTCGCTGCGCGACATCGCCGGCATCACCAACGCCGCCGGCAACATCGTCGGCCTGATGCCGCACCCCGAGCACGCCGTGGAGCCCCTCATCGGGTCGGGCCGCACCGACGGCCTGCCGTTCTTCACCTCGATCCTCAAGAAGCTGGTCAACGCATGAGCCGGACGCCTCTGGACACGGTCGAGCACGCGGCCGCGACCCCCGACGTCGAGCTGCCCTGGGCCGAACTGGGCCTGAAGAAGGACGAGTACGAGAGGGTCGTGGAGATCCTCGGCCGCCGTCCCACCGGCGCCGAACTCGCCATGTACTCCGTCATGTGGTCCGAGCACTGCTCGTACAAGAGCAGCAAGGTCCACCTGCGCCAGTTCGGCGAGAAGGCCCCGCAGTCCGACGCCCTCCTCGTGGGCATCGGCGAGAACGCCGGCGTGGTCGACGTCGGCCAGGGCTACGCGGTCACCTTCAAGGTCGAGTCGCACAACCACCCGTCGTACGTGGAGCCCTACCAGGGCGCGGCCACCGGCGTGGGAGGCATCGTGCGCGACATCATCGCGATGGGCGCGCGCCCGGTCGCCGTGGTCGACCCGCTGCGCTTCGGCGCCGCCGACCACCCCGACACCAAGCGCGTGCTGCCCGGCGTCGTCGCCGGCATCGGCGGCTACGGCAACTGCCTGGGCCTGCCCAACATCGGCGGCGAGGTCGTCTTCGACGCCTGCTACCAGGGCAACCCGCTGGTCAACGCCGGCGCCATCGGCGTGATGCGGCACGAGGACATCCACCTCGCGAAGGCGTCCGGCGCGGGCAACAAGGTCATCCTGTACGGCGCCCGGACCGGCGGCGACGGCATCGGCGGCGCCTCGATCCTGGCCTCCGAGACCTTCGACGACGCGAAGCCCTCCAAGCGTCCCGCCGTCCAGGTCGGCGACCCCTTCCAGGAGAAGCTCCTCATCGAGTGCACCCTGGAGGCGTTCGCCGAGAAGCTGGTCGTCGGCATCCAGGACCTCGGCGCGGCGGGCCTGTCCTGCGCCACGTCCGAGCTGGCGTCGAACGGCTCCGGCGGCATGCGGGTCACCCTGGACGACGTACCGCTGCGCGACTCCACGCTCTCGCCCGAGGAGATCCTCATGAGCGAGTCGCAGGAGCGCATGTGCGCGGTCGTGGAGCCCGACAAGGTCGACCGCTTCCTCGCCATCTGCGACAAGTGGGACGTCATCGCCACCGTCATCGGCGAGGTCACCGACGGCGACCGGCTGGAGATCTTCTGGCACGGCGAGAAGATCGTGGACGTCGACCCGCGCACCGTCGCCCACGACGGCCCGGTCTACGAGCGCCCCTACGCCCGCCCGTCCTGGCAGGACGCCCTCCAGGCCGACGACGCGAACGAGCTGCCCCGCCCGGCGACGTCCGAGGAGCTGAGGGACCAGGTCCTCAGGCTGGTGGCGTCCCCGAACCAGGCGTCCAAGTCCTGGATCACCTCCCAGTACGACCACTTCGTGCAGGGCAACACGGTCCTCGCACAGCCCGAGGACTCCGGCATGATCCGGATCGACGAGGAGACCGGCCTCGGCGTCGCCATCGCCACGGACGGCAACGGCCGGTACGCCAAGCTCGACCCGTACAAGGGCGCGCAGCTGGCCCTCGCCGAGGCGTACCGCAACGTCGCGACGACCGGCGCCAAGCCGCTCGCCGTCTCCGACTGCCTGAACTTCGGCTCGCCCGAGGACCCGGCCGTCATGTGGCAGTTCGCGGAGGCCGTACGCGGTCTCGCGGACGCCTGCCGGCAGCTCGGCACCCCGGTGACCGGCGGCAACGTCTCGCTCTACAACCAGACGGGCGAGGCGGCCATCCACCCGACGCCGGTCGTCGCCGTCCTCGGCGTGATCGACGACGTGGCGCGCCGCACGCCGGTCGCGTTCCGGGAGGAGGGCCAGCTGATCTACCTCCTCGGCGACACCCGCGAGGAGTTCGGCGGCTCGGCCTGGTCCCAGGTGATCCACGACCACCTCGGCGGGCTGCCGCCCGAGGTCGACCTGGAGCGCGAGCGCCTGCTCGCCGAGATCCTGATCTCCGCCTCCCGCGACGGCATGATCGACGCCGCGCACGACCTGTCCGACGGCGGCCTGATCCAGGCGGTCGTGGAGTCGGCGCTGCTCGGCGGCAAGGGCGCCCGCCTGATCGTCCCCGACGGTCTGGACGCCTTCACCTTCCTGTTCTCCGAGTCCGCCGGCCGCGCGATCGTCTCGGTCCCGCGCTCCGAGGAACTCCGCTTCAACGACATGTGCGGCGCCCGGGGCCTCCCGGTCACCCGCATCGGCGTCGTGGACGGCGACACGGTGGAGGTCCAGGGCGAGTTCACGCTCTCCCTGGCGGAACTGCGCGAGGCGCACGAGGCGACGATTCCGGCGCTGCTCGCCTGAGCGGTGCGCACGGGAACGAGGTCCCGCCCGACTCCGGGCGGGACCTCGTCGTGCCTCGGCGCAGGAGCTCTCATGGTCGTCGAGGTCACCTCGTACGACTCGGACACGGACCGGCGGGACCGGCACGAGAAGCCCGCCATTCACGGCGAGTGCGGCATCCCGCCGTACCTCTTGACCGACCGGGACGCCTGCACGGTCATCGTGCACAGCTTCCCGGATCGGGAGGTCGGCGGCTGACCGCCATGCTGCCCCCCTTCCCGGCACCGTCCAGTGTCGTCGGCCGCCGCCCCACCCAGGCCTCTTTCCCGGACGTACGCACGTACGAGTGGCGCCCTCCCTAGACTCGATCGCATGCCACCGGCCAGGAAGCGCCCCCGCGCCTACGATCCCGCCAGGACCCGCGCCGCCGTCCTCGCGCAGTTCGGCCACGTCCGGGCGGCCGTCCGGACGCTCACCCCCGAGCAGCTGGCGCTGCCCACCCGGCTGGGGGAGTGGACGGTACGGGACCTCGCGGCGCACGTCGGGATGGCGCTGCGGGCCGTCGGGCTGCTCGTGGCCGAGCCGGAACCGGCCCGACAGGACGCGGCGCTGCTGGACTGGCCGTCCGCCATCGGCGCCGACGCCGGGCGGATCGCCGACACCGCCCGTGAGCTGGCCGGACGCCACTCCGACCTGGACGCCTACCTCGGCGAGGTCGAGCAGCGCTTCACCGACGCCCTCGACGCGCACCCCGGTTCGCGGCTGCTGCCCACCAGCGCGGGCGCCCTTCCGCTCGCCGACTACGTCGTCACCCGCACCGTCGAGCTGGTCGTCCACACCGACGACCTGAACGCCGCGGTGCCGGGCCTGGAGGTGCCGTACGACCGGCAGGCCCTGGCCGCCTGCACGCGGCTGCTCGCCGACGCGCTCGCCGCGAAGGCGCCCGGCGGCGCGACGGAGGTGCGGATTCCGCCGTACGCCGTGGTGCAGTGCGCCGAGGGGCCCCGGCACACCCGGGGCACCCCGCCCAACGTGGTCGAGACCGACCCGCTGACCTGGGTGCGGCTCGCCACCGGACGGACGTGCTGGCAGGAGGCGCTCGACGGGGCGCGGGTGAGCGCCAGCGGTGAGCGGGCGGATCTGAGCGCGTATCTGCCGCTGCTGGCGTGAGCCGGTGGAACCGCCCGCGGACCTGCGCCGTCGAACCGGCATGTACAGGCAGAAGCAGCTCATCGCCCGCACGGCCGCCGCCCTCGTCCTGCTCCCGCTCGCCGCGGCCTGCGGCACGGAGAAGGCCGACGGCGGCAGGGGAACCGCCGGCGCCGGGAAGCCGGCCGGGGTCACCGGCGTCCACTGGTCCGTCGACAGCGTCACCGCCGACGGCAGGACCCGCAAGGCGCCCGCGTCGGCCCACGTCACCATCGACGACAAGGGCAGGGCGCAGGGCAGCTACGGCTGCAACCAGTTCAGCGCCCGCGCCTCCTTCGCCGGCGACCGCGTCACCCTCGGCGAGGCTTCGGCGACCGAGATGGCCTGTGAGGAACCGGCGATGACCTTCGAGGAGACCTTCGCCCGCATCCTCGCCGACGGCGCCCTGAAGACCGACGTCGGCAAGGGCCGGCTCACCCTCACGACCGACGCGGGAGACACCGTGCGACTGAGCGAAGAGAAGAGCGCCCCCCTGCACGGCACCAAGTGGACGGTCACGGGCACCGGCGCCGACGGCGTCGTGCAGTCCCTGCCGCAGGGCGCCGAGGGCAGGGCCCACCTGGTGTTCGACGAGCGGACCGGCGCCGTCGGCGGCAGGCTGGCCTGCAACCGGGTCAACGCCGAGGCCACCGTGAGCGACGGCCGCATCACCCTGGGCACCGCCTCGACGACCCGGATGATGTGCGACGCCTCACTCATGGAGACGGAAAAGCGTCTGCTGGCGTTCTTCGACCAGACCGTCAGTTATCGGATCGATCACCGAACCCTCACGCTGACCAGGGAAAACGGTGAGACCCTGACCGCGGTGGCGAGCGAGTGACCCGGCGCGCCGCGGGCCGGGCGCAGATTCCCCAATTCGGACCAGTGGTCGATCTCGCCTACACTCGGTGGCGTGCCACGTGGTGACGGTCGACTCAATCACGATCTGCTTCCCGGCGAGAAGGGCCCCCAGGACGCGTGTGGCGTCTTCGGTGTCTGGGCTCCGGGCGAAGAGGTCGCAAAGCTCACGTACTTCGGGCTCTACGCCCTCCAGCATCGAGGTCAGGAATCCGCGGGGATCGCGGTCAGCAACGGCTCCCAGATCCTCGTCTTCAAGGACATGGGCCTGGTCTCCCAGGTCTTCGACGAGACGTCCCTCGGTTCGCTCCAGGGCCACATCGCGGTCGGTCACGCCCGCTACTCGACCACCGGCGCCTCCGTCTGGGAGAACGCCCAGCCGACGTTCCGCGCCACCGCGCACGGCTCGATCGCGCTCGGCCACAACGGCAACCTGGTCAACACCGCGCAGCTCGCGGAGATGGTCGCCGGCCTGCCCAAGCAGGAGGGGGGCCGCAGCACCCGTGTGGCCGCCACGAACGACACCGACCTGCTGACCGCGCTCCTCGCGGCGCAGACCGACGAGGACGGCAAGCCGCTGACCATCGAGGCGGGGGCCCACCAGGTCCTCCCCCAGGTGCGCGGCGCCTTCTCCCTCGTCTTCATGGACGAGCACACCCTGTACGCCGCCCGTGACCCGCAGGGCATCCGCCCGCTGGTCCTCGGCCGCCTGGAGCGCGGCTGGGTCGTCGCCTCCGAGTCCGCCGCACTCGACATCTGCGGCGCGAGCTATGTGCGCGAGGTGGAGCCGGGCGAGTTCCTCGCCATCGACGAGAACGGTCTGCGCAGCTCCCGATTCGCGGAAGCGAAGCCCAAGGGCTGTGTCTTCGAGTACGTGTACCTGGCCCGCCCGGACACCGACATCGCCGGCCGGAACGTCTACCTGTCCCGTGTGGAGATGGGCCGCAGGCTCGCCGCCGAAGCCCCGGTCGAGGCCGATCTGGTCATACCCACGCCGGAGTCGGGCACCCCGGCCGCGATCGGCTACGCGGAGGCCTCCGGCATCCCCTTCGGCGCCGGCCTGGTGAAGAACGCCTACGTCGGGCGTACGTTCATCCAGCCCTCGCAGACCATCCGGCAGCTCGGCATCCGGCTCAAGCTGAACCCGCTGAAGGAAGTCATCAAGGGCAAGCGGCTGGTCGTCGTGGACGACTCCATCGTCCGCGGCAACACCCAGCGGGCCCTGGTGCGGATGCTGCGCGAGGCGGGCGCCGCCGAGGTCCACATCCGGATCTCCTCGCCGCCAGTGAAGTGGCCCTGCTTCTTCGGCATCGACTTCGCCACCCGCGCCGAGCTGATCGCCAACGGCATGACCATCGACGAGATCGGCACCTCGCTCGGCGCCGACTCCCTGGCGTACATCTCCATCGACGGCATGATCGAGGCGACCACCATCGCCAAGCCGAACCTGTGCCGCGCCTGCTTCGACGGCGAGTACCCGATGGAGCTGCCGGACCCCGAGCTGCTCGGCAAGCAGCTGCTGGAGACCGAGCTGGCCGCCGGGCCCGCCGCCACGGCCGCGGCCGACGCCATCCGCCGCCCGTAGGGCGCCCGCCACACCCTGCCGTACGACACGAAGGTTCTCATCGCCATGTCTGAGACAACTGGTGCCAGCTACGCAGCAGCGGGCGTCGACATCGAAGCGGGCGACCGCGCCGTCGAGCTGATGAAGGAGTGGGTGAAGAAGACGCAGCGCCCCGAGGTCCTCGGCGGCCTCGGCGGCTTCGCCGGCCTCTTCGACGCCTCCGCCCTCAAGCGCTACGAGCGTCCGCTGCTCGCCTCCGCCACCGACGGCGTCGGCACCAAGGTCGACATCGCCCGTCGAATGGGCGTGTACGACACGATCGGCCACGACCTGGTCGCCATGGTCATGGACGACATCGTCGTCTGCGGCGCAGAGCCGCTGTTCATGACCGACTACATCTGCGTCGGCAAGGTCCACCCCGAGCGGGTCGCCGCGATCGTCAAGGGCATCGCGGAGGGCTGTGTGCTGGCCGGCTGCGCCCTGGTGGGCGGCGAGACGGCCGAGCACCCCGGTCTGCTGGGCGAGGACGACTTCGACGTCGCCGGCGCCGGCACGGGCGTGGTGGAGGCCGACCGGCTGCTCGGCGCGGACCGCATCCGCAAGGGGGACACGGTCATCGCGATGGCCTCCTCCGGGCTTCACTCGAACGGGTACTCGCTGGTCCGTCACGTCCTGCTGGACCGGGCCGGAATGGCCCTGGACGCCCGCGTGGAGGACTTCGGCCGCACCCTCGGCGAGGAACTGCTGGAGCCCACCAAGATCTACTCGCTGGACTGCCTGGCGCTGACCCGCACCGCCGAGGTGCACGCCTTCAGCCACATCACCGGCGGCGGGCTCGCCGCCAACCTGGCCCGGGTGATCCCGGACGGACTGCACGCGATCGTGGACCGTTCCACCTGGACGCCGGCCCCGGTCTTCGACGTCGTCGGACGGACGGGCGACGTGGAGCGGCTGGAGCTGGAGAAGACGCTGAACATGGGCGTCGGCATGATGGCGATCGTGCCCGAGGAGTCCACCGACGTGGCGCTGGCCACGCTCGCCGACCGCGGAGTGGACGCCTGGGTGGCCGGCGAGATCACCGACCGCGAGGAGCGCACGACGGGAGCCGAGCTGGTGGGCGACTACGCGTAGGACGCGCGTCGGCAGCACGAAACCCGGTCCGGCGCTGGTCGCCCCGGACCGGGTGAAGACACGGCAGAGCCGCTGTAGGCGTCAGGCGCCGCGACGGTGTTGCGAGGAGGACTGGCCGTCCTCTTCCTCGTCGTCGTCCTCATAGAGGTCGGCGTACTTTGCGTACAGGTCGTCGTCGTGCTCATCGTCCTCGAAACGGTCGCCGTTTGGCGACGGATTCGACGTCGATGCGCCCAGCTCCTCAGCCAGGCGTGAGAGGTCAGTCCCACCGCTGTTGTACTTCAGCTGGCGGGCGACCTTCGTCTGCTTGGCCTTGGCCCGGCCGCGCCCCATGGCTCGACCCCCTCAACGACGGGGCTCGACGGCCCCAGAGTCTTGACACGCGTTCATGATCCGGAACGGACTCTCCGCGGAGAGACCGGTCCGTAGGGCTTCCACGGTACCTGAGCCCACGCCCATACGGTACGTCGCCCGCAGCACGCGCGTGTGCCCAGAACCTTTGAGGCGCCCCGTCCTCGCTGGTCAGTGGCGATTTTAACCACTTATCCACGGGCGACCCGCCGGGAGAAGTGAGAGTTCTCTCCAACCGCCCCCCGGCAGGTACCGCGCAAACCCCGGTCAGGCCGCTCGCGCGGCCGGCCGGAATGTCACCTTCCGCGCGCCGCGGCGGCCTCGTGCATCCGCTGTTCGGCGATCCGGTCGGCCGCGGCGGCCGGCGGAATACCGTCTTCCTTCGCACGTGCGAATATCGCCAGCGTGGTGTCGTAGATCTTCGCGGCCTTCGCCCTGCACCGCTCGAAGTCGAAGCCGTGCAGCTCGTCGGCGACCTGGATCACCCCGCCGGCGTTCACCACGTAGTCGGGCGCGTAGAGGATCCCGCGGTCCGCGAGGTCCTTCTCCACGCCGGGGTGGGCGAGCTGGTTGTTGGCCGCGCCGCACACCACGCGCGCCGTGAGCACCGGCACGGTGTCGTCGTTCAGGGCCCCGCCGAGCGCGCAGGGGGCGTAGACGTCCAGGCCCTCCACGCGGATCAGCGCCTCGGTGTCGGCGACGGCCGACACGCCCTGCGGGTGCCGGTCGAGGATCCGCCGTACGGCGTCCTCGCGCACGTCCGTGATCACGACCTCGGCGCCCTCGGCGCGCAGGTGCTCCACCAGGTGGTGGCCGACCTTGCCGACGCCGGCGATGCCGACGCGGCGTCCGCGCAGCGAGGGATCGCCCCACAGGTGCTGCGCGGAGGCGCGCATGCCCTGGTAGACGCCGAAGGCGGTGAGGACGGAGGAGTCGCCGGCGCCGCCGTTCTCCGGGGAGCGGCCGGTGGTCCAGCGGCACTCGCGGGCCACGACGTCCATGTCGGCCACGTAGGTGCCGACGTCGCAGGCGGTGACGTAGCGGCCGCCGAGCGAGGCGACGAACCGGCCGTAGGCCAGCAGCAGTTCCTCGGTCTTGATCCTCTCGGGGTCCCCGATGATCACGGCCTTGCCGCCGCCGTGGTCCAGCCCGGCCATGGCGTTCTTGTACGACATCCCGCGGGCGAGGTTGAGCGCGTCGGCGACGGCCTCCGCCTCGGTCGCGTACGGGTAGAAGCGGGTGCCGCCCAGCGCGGGGCCCAGGGCGGTGGAGTGGATGGCGATGACGGCCTTGAGGCCGCTGGCGCGGTCCTGACAGAGCACGACTTGCTCGTGGCCCCCCTGCTCCGAGTGGAAGAGGGTGTGCAGGACGCCGTCGGTTACCTCGGTCACTGTGGTGACTCCTGATGTGAAGCGGCGGTGGTGGCGGCTCCCGTGATGGTGGCGGGGGCCTGTGAGCACGAGATTAAGCCCTTCCGGGCCGCCCGGAAGGGCAGTGGCGGGGATCACCTACGGAAGAGGTACGGGCGTGCGACGATTTGCAGGGATTTCCCGCGGCGCCGCCGTCGGGACCACCGGTTTTCCCCGGCGCCGGCCGGGGGAGGGAGCAGGCGTGCCCAAGGTGTCCTCGGTGATCGTGCCGTACGCGGCGTACCTGCGCGTGTACGAGCCGCTGGCCGCCTTCCCGGAGCCGGAGCGCGGCCACTGGGCGCGCTACGCCCGCCGCCCCGACCTCCCGTCCTGCCAGGACGAACTGCGCCGCTCCCTGGCCGACTTGCTGCCCACCCCGCCCGTCCCGGTGCCGGTGCACGAGAGCGGCGACGCCTTCGTGCTGGAGTCCGACGGCGTGGTGCACGTCTGCCCGTGGCGCACTCGGCTGCGCGGCTGGCAGGCCCTGGGGGACCTCGCCGAGGAGCTGCCGCCGCCGCTGCTGGACGTCGTCCTGCCGCCGCTGGTGCGCCACCAGGCCACCCAGGACTACGAGCGCTGGCTGGCCGCCAACCCCGACGCCCGCCCGTGGATCCGCACGGCGACCTGGCAGGTGCCGCTGAGCTGGTTCGTGCTGGTCTCCGACGACGAGCGGGAGTACGCCGAGGGGACCGGGGAGCCCGGGCGGGCCGCGCCCGTGCTGCGCTACCGCACGCCCATGGTGCAGGCCCGCCGGCGGGTGGCCCGGGGGCTGCGGACGCTGCGCGCGGCGATGGACGAGGGGCCGCTGATCGACGGCCTGCTGGACGTGGGGCGCTGGCTGGAGGAGTTCCACCCGCGCTCGCTGGTCGAGCTGGACTACGGCGGGCTGGTGCACGCCCTGCCGGCGGCCGATCTGGCGGGCGACCACTCGGCGGCCGACGTGGCCGAGGGGATCGAGGCGCTGCGCACCGGGGACGGCCCGGCGGCGGGCGAGGCGTACGCGCGGCTGGTGGAGCGGTGGCGGTCGGTGCGGGACCTGCGTTCGGCGAACTGACGTCCTCCGCCGTGCCGTACGGTGCCGTCGCGGGAGGTGCCGGGGAACGGGCTTACGGGGCGTCAACAACGGACTTCGACAGCGATCCGGGCGATTCTGTCAAGCATGTGACCCAGGCGACAAGCGTGATGGAGCGCACTTACCCGGCCCTTGCGCCGCTTGCCCCTCCTCATGCCAAAATAGGACAAGGAGTCCGGGGAGGGCTCCTTCCGTCCCATGTGCTCAACTGTGGGCGGGATCTCAGCATTGCACGCTTTGGGGGGTCTGGTGACTCCTGATCGTCCTGTGACTGATCGTCACAGTGGCGTGACTGTCCGCTATGGCATGGTCCATCGGCTTCCGTCGCTGATGAACACCTGGGAGGGCAATTCCATCGGTTTGGCCGACGCGGCTGGACAGATGGTGTAGTTGTAGTGCCGAGGACAAGCCGTTCGTCCTATAACCGACTCGACTCGCGTCCGCCATTTCGGGCAACGCGGGTCAAGGTGCAGAATTTAGAGGAAAGAACCGAGATGGTTCGGTTCTCCCGAGGAGGCCGCTCATGACCGCTCGCACCCCTGATGCCGAGCCGCTGCTGACCCCGGCTGAAGTCGCCACGATGTTCCGCGTCGACCCGAAGACGGTCACGCGGTGGGCGAAGGCCGGCAAGCTCACGTCGATCCGCACGCTGGGCGGGCATCGGCGCTACCGCGAGGCCGAGGTCCGCGCACTGCTCGCGGGCATCCCGCAGCAGCGCAGCGAGGCCTGAACAACTGAATAGCCGGGCAAGGCGGCTGGTCCCCCACCGGCCGGTGCGCCCGTCACCACAGCTCCAACCGACGTGAGGGACTGCCCCAACAGAACTTTTCGTCGTCGATCGCGCTGGACTCCGCCGGGTCCAGCGCGATCTTTTTTGTGCCCGGTTGGTGGGGACTGTTGAGCGTCTGTGAGGGCGGTGCAATTGCACATATTAAATTGACCCGTTCCGGGCAACGGGTCGATACCGCCGCTTCAAAAACTCATGCAGTGACACCCGTCACATGCCGTTCCGCTTGTCACGACAGACGGGCTCGGGCTAATGGAACTAGTCGATCCGCTCGTCGACGCGCTCGTCCGGGCCGCCCTGCGGCTGCCGGGGCGCGGAGTCCATCGCCAGGCGCAGCAGGCGGTGGCAGATCGGGCAGTGCCGGGCCCGGTGTCCGTAGGACGACGCGGCCGACAGATGCGCGCGCAGCAGCGCCCGCGTCGCGTGCCTGGCCGATGCCGCCATACGCCACCCCCGGGGGCCGTACCGGAACACTGCCTGGTTTCTGGGTACCGACGGAATGTGACGTCGTCAAGCCGCAGGGGAGCGCTTGAGCCACGAGCGGCCGACCGGCGGCGTCCGGGGCCGTGCCGCGACCGCAGGCCGCCGACAAGCCGCCCGGAAGCCGCCGGAAGGGCCTCCGGGGCCGCGCCGGGGGCGAGTTGGCGGCCCGGGAACGACCGAGGCCCGCCTCCCCTTGGGAGACGGGCCTCACTTCGCTGCGGTCCTGACGGGATTTGAACCCGCGGCCTCCACCTTGACAGGGTGGCGAGCACTCCAAACTGCTCCACAGGACCAGGTTTCGCGGCGCGAATTCCGCGTTGCGCTGCGAGAAGAGACTCTACAGGAGGGTGAGCCCCGGGTCGAACTCACCCAGTGTGCGGGGCCCGTTACGGGACGGCGGCGTCGATGGCCTTCACGATGCGCTTGTCCGAGACGGGGTACGCCGTGCCGAGGGCGTGGGCGAAGTAGCTGACCCGCAGCTCCTCGATCATCCAGCGGATGTCCAGGACCGACGCCGGCACGGGCCGCCCCTGCGGCATCTGCTCCAGCAGCCACGCGTACTCGTCCTGCATCTCCCGGACCTTCTCCATCCGGGTGGTGTCCCGCTGGACGTTGGTCGGCATCTGCTGCAGGCGCCGGTCCGCCGCGACCAGATACCGCATCAGGTCCGGCAGTCGCCGCAGCCCCGTCGCCGTGACGAAGCCGGGCCTCACCAGGGCGTCCAGCTGCTCCCGGACGTCCTGGAGGTTCGGCAGCAGCGCGGGGCTGCGTACGGCCTTCAGGCGGCGCTCACAGGCCTGCCAGGCGGCCAGCACCTGCTGGACCCGGTCCACCGTCCGCACGGTCGTGTCCACGATCTCCGCGCGCACCTTGTCGTAGAGCTTGCGGTACGACTCCTCGTCCCAGGCCGGTCCTCCGAAGTCGGCGATCAGCCGGTCCGCCGCGGCCGTCGCGCAGTCCTCGAACA
The DNA here is from genome assembly GCF_040611575.1 of Streptomyces sp. NPDC006610. Taxonomy (NCBI): domain Bacteria; kingdom Bacillati; phylum Actinomycetota; class Actinomycetes; order Kitasatosporales; family Streptomycetaceae; genus Streptomyces; species Streptomyces sp. NPDC006610. The sequence goes on along the minus strand of NZ_JBEXOP010000018.1, from coordinate 13,225 downwards.
GGGCCTGGACGGAACCGTGCGGATTGGCCGACAGCGCCAGCTTCTGAGCGTTCGTCAGCTTTTCGGATGCGAACTTCGCGGGGTTGACCGGAATGTTGCGCAGGATCAGCCGGCGGGTGCCCTTCCACATCGCCTCCGCCTGCTCCGCCTCGGTGTCGAAGAGGCGTACGCAGACCGTGTCGCCGTCGTCCACGAGCGCCGGGTACGCCTTGACGGGCTGGCCGGCGCGGCGGGTCTCGAAGACGCGGGTGAGCGAGCCGATCGTCCAGTCGGTGAGCCCGGAGCGCTCCAGCGACTCGCCGCCCTGCCGCTCGGCCGTGGCCGCGGCGGCCTGGGAGAGGGCCTGGCGGGCCTTCGGCCGCAGCCGCAGCTTCAGCTCCTCCAGGTCCTTGTCCTCGGCCAGCTTGCGCCGCCGCTCGTCGACGATCCGGAAGGTGATCCGCAGGTGGTCCGGCACCTTCGCCCAGTCGAAGTCGTCCGCGGTGAACGGCACGCCGACCATCCGCTTCAGCTCGCGGGCCATGGTCGTGGTCAGCGGCTCCTGGAGGGGCACGGCCGCGTCCAGGAAGCGCTTGGCGAAGTTCGGCGCCGGGACGTAGTTGCGGCGGATCGGCTTGGGCAGGGAGCGGATCAACTCGGTGACCAGTTCCTCGCGCAGGCCCGGGATCTGCCAGTCGAAGCCCTCGTCGGTGACCTGGTTGAGGACCTGGAGCGGGATGTGCACGGTGACGCCGTCGGCGTCCGCACCCGGCTCGAACTGGTAGGTGACGCGGAACTTCAGCGGCCCCTGCCGCCAGGTGTCCGGGTAGTCGGCCTTGGTGACCGCCTCCGCCGACTCCCGGATGAGCATCTCCCGCTCGAAGTCGAGGAAGTCGGGCTGCTCGTGCCGCTTGCGCTTCCACCAGGAGTCGAAGTGCGCCCCGGACACGACGTGTTCGGGGACCCGCTGGTCGTAGAAGTCGAACAGCGTCTCGTCGTCGACGACGATGTCCCGGCGCCGCGCCCGGTGCTCCAGCTCCTCGACCTCGCTCAGCAGCCGGCGGTTGTCGGCGAAGAACTTGTGGTGCGTGCGCCAGTCGCCCTCCACGAGGGCGTTGCGGATGAACAGCTCCCGGCTGACCTCGGGGTCGATCCGGCCGTAGTTCACCTTCCGCTGAGCGACGATCGGGACGCCGTACAGCGTCACCTTCTCGTACGCCATCACCGCGGCCTGGTCCTTCTCCCAGTGCGGCTCGGAGTACGTGCGCTTGAGCAGGTGCCCGGCGAGCGGCTCGACCCACTCGGGCTCGATCTTCGCGTTGACCCGCGCCCACAGCCGGCTCGTCTCCACCAGCTCTGCGGACATCAGGAACCGGGGCTGCTTCTTGAACAGCGCCGAGCCGGGGAAGATCGCGAACTTGGCGTTGCGGGCGCCCAGGTACTCGTTCTTGTTGCCGTCCTTCACGTCCTTCATCCCGATGTGGGACAGCAGGCCCGCGAGGAGGGAGACGTGGACGCGGTCGGCGGGGGCGTCGTCCTCGTTGAGGTGGATGCCCATCTGCTTGGCGACCGTGCGCAGCTGGCTGTAGATGTCCTGCCATTCGCGGATGCGCAGGAAGTTGAGGTACTCCTGCTTGCACATCCGCCGGAAGGAGGAGGAACCGCGCTCCTTCTGCTGCTCGCGGATGTAACGCCACAGGTTGAGGTAGGCGAGGAAGTCGCTGGTCTCGTCCTTGAAGCGGGCGTGCTGCTGGTCGGCCTGGGTCTGCTTGTCGGCGGGGCGCTCGCGCGGGTCCTGGATGGACAGCGCGGCGGCTATCACCATGACCTCGCGGGCGCAGCCGTTCCTGTCGGCCTCCAGCACCATCCGGGCCAGGCGCGGGTCGACGGGCAGCTGGGCCAGCTTGCGGCCCATGTCGGTGAGGCGCTTGCGCGGGTCCTTCTGCGCCGGGTCGAGCGCGCCGAGCTCCTGGAGGAGCTGGACGCCGTCGCGGATGTTGCGGTGGTCCGGCGGGTCGATGAAGGGGAACTTCTCGATGTCGCCGAGGCCGGCCGCGGTCATCTGGAGGATGACGGAGGCGAGGTTGGTCCGCAGGATCTCCGCGTCGGTGAACTCCGGGCGGGCGGCGAAGTCCTCCTCGCTGTAGAGGCGGATGCAGATGCCGTCGGAGGTGCGGCCGCAGCGGCCCTTGCGCTGGTTGGCGCTGGCCTGGGAGATCGGCTCGATGGGCAGCCGCTGCACCTTGGTGCGGTGGCTGTAGCGGCTGATCCGGGCGAAGCCGGGGTCGATGACGTACTTGATGCCGGGGACGGTCAGCGAGGTCTCGGCGACGTTGGTCGCCAGCACGATCCGGCGGCCGGTGTGCGGCTGGAAGACGCGGTGCTGCTCGGCGTGCGACAGCCGTGCGTACAGGGGCAGCACCTCGGTGAAGCGGTACTGCTTCTTGTTGAGCGCGTCCGCGGTGTCCCGGATCTCGCGCTCGCCGGAGAGGAAGACGAGGATGTCGCCCTGCCCCTCCGCCATCAGCTCCTCGACGGCGTCGGTGATCGCGGTGATCTGGTCGCGGTCGGCGTCCTCGGCGTCGTCCTCGAGCAGCGGCCGGTAGCGCACCTCGACCGGGTAGGTCCGGCCGCTGACCTCGACGATCGGGGCGTCGCCGAAGTGCCGGGAGAAGCGCTCCGGGTCGATGGTCGCCGAGGTGATGACGACCTTGAGGTCGGGCCGCTTGGGCAGCAGCTGGGCGAGGTAGCCCAGCAGGAAGTCGATGTTCAGCGACCGCTCGTGCGCCTCGTCGATGATGATCGTGTCGTAGGCGCGCAGCTCGCGGTCGGTCTGGATCTCGGCGAGCAGGATGCCGTCCGTCATCAGCTTGACGAAGGTGGCGTCCGGGTTGACCTGGTCGGTGAACCGCACCTTCCAGCCGACGGCCTCGCCGAGCGGGGTGCGCAGCTCGTCGGCGACGCGCTCGGCGACCGTGCGGGCGGCGATCCGGCGGGGCTGGGTGTGCCCGATCATGCCGCGCACGCCCCGGCCCAGCTCCAGGCAGATCTTGGGGATCTGCGTGGTCTTCCCGGACCCGGTCTCACCGGCGACGATGACGACCTGGTGATCGCGGATGGCGGCCGCGATCTCGTCCTTCTTCTGGCTGACGGGCAGCTGCTCGGGATACGTGACCTCGGGGACCTTGGCCCGGCGCTCGCTCATCCGCGCCTCCGCCCTGGTCGCCTCGGCCTCGATCTCGGCGAGGACGGCGGCGCGGGCCTCCGGCTTGCGGATCCGGCGCGCGCCTTCGAGCCTCCGGCCGAGGCGGTGGGCGTCGCGCAGCGACAGCTCGGTCAGGCGGGAGGCGAGGGTGCCGAGGGCGGGGGCGGGGTGCGTAGACATACGGCTTCCAGGATCTCACCTCGGGGAAATCGGTGGCGACCGGATTTGCCGGTGCCGATGATCTAGCTTGGGCCTTATGTCCGATTCCGCGCAGAGTGGGTCCCCGTTCCTGCCGGCGGCCGTGCTGACGCTGATCATCGCCGCCGCTGCCGGTCTCTTCGCCGGTTCCTACACGTACGCCATGGCCGACCCGACCCCGCGCACCGTCCCGGCGGCGGTGGTCGGCGCCTACGAGCAGGAGCCGGGCCGGCGTTTCATCGCCGGGTTGGAGCAGGCGCTGGACGCCTCCGTGAAGCTGCATCCCTACGGCAGCCGGGACGCGGCGGTGGAGGCGGTGGACGACCAGGAGGTGTTCGCGGTGCTGGACGTCCCGGCCGGCCGGGACGCCGTCACGCTGGACGTCTCCGGGGCCTCGGGGGCGTCGGTCGCCGAGGTCCTGGAGAAGGCGGCGGCGGAGGTGGGCGAGCAGACCGGGATCACGGTGACCGTGAAGGACCTCACACCCCTCCAGGAGGGCGATCCGCGGGGCCTGGCGATCTTCTACATCTCCCTCGCGGCCGTGATCATCGGCTTCGTCGGCGCGATCCAGCTGAGCGTCCACGCCCGTGGGCTCAATCCACTCGAACGGATCGCCTTCACCGCCGGATACGCCCTGCTCGGCGGGCTCGCGATCGCCGCGGCGGTCGACTGGCTGCTGGACGCCCTCGATCTGCCGTTCGTGCAGTCCTGGATGATCCTGTCGCTGACCATGTTCGCGTCCGGCATGGTCTTCACGATGTTCAACACCCTGTTCGGGCGCTGGGCCATGCTGCCGACCTGGGGCCTGATGGTCCTGATCGGCAACCCGTCCTCGGGCGGCGCCGTCTCCTGGCCGCTGCTGCCGTCCCCGTTCGGCCTGATCGGCCAGTGGCTGCCGCCCGGCGCCTCGGTCAACGCCCAGCACACGGCCGTGTACTTCCCCGGCCACCAGCACGCCTTCCCGTTCCTGGTGCTGGCCGGCTGGGCCCTGGTCTCCTGCGCGGTCTTCTGGACCTGGCGCCACCGCCACCCGGGCGGCCGGGAGGCGGAACCCGTCGAGTCCGTCCGGCACGACGAAAGCCCCGCTCACTGAGCGGGGCTTCCGGGGTGTGGCTGGGGCCGGGGTCGAACCGGCGACCTATCGCTTTTCAGGCGATCGCTCGTACCAACTGAGCTACCCAGCCACGAGGTTTCGACGAAACCTCAGCGGTCCTGACGGGATTTGAACCCGCGGCCTCCACCTTGACAGGGTGGCGAGCACTCCAAACTGCTCCACAGGACCAAGCTGTCGTGTGCGAACCGACGAACGTAAGTGTCGCACACCGTACTGCGTGCCCCCAACGGGATTCGAACCCGTGCTACCGCCTTGAAAGGGCGGCGTCCTAGGCCGCTAGACGATGAGGGCTATCGGCCCGCCTGGGCGCTTCTCAGCGCGTCGGGGACGTGAGAAGCATATGGGATGGCGAGAGGTATCGCCAAAACGGTTTCACGGCCCGGAAGGCGGGGCGGGGGAGGAGACGGCGGGCGAGCCGCTCGCCGGGGCCGTCGGGGACGGGGTCGCCCCGGGCTGGTTCTCCTCCACCAGATGGCGGCTGACCTCGGCCGTCGTCAGCCCGAGCCCGCCGAGCCGGATGGCGTCCCAGGCCTGGAGGCGGCGGCTGTCGCGGTCGAAGTACAGGATCGACGCCTCGATCGGGTCCGGCTCGTCGTCCTCGATCGCGCGCAGGCCGCTGCCGCCGGTGGAGCCCTCGATGCGCAGCCGGGTGCCGTAGGGCAGCACCTCCATCTCCTGGTGGTGCAGATGGCCGGCCAGCACCAGCGGGACCGCGCCGTCCGTCTGCCGGGCGGCGGCCGGCTCGTGGGCGATCGCCACGTCCACCGGCCTGCCTGCGGCCCGCTGGTCGCGCAGGGCCGACGCCAGGCGGGCGCCGGCCAGCTCCTGGGAGGCCTCCGCGCCGGGCTCGGCCGAGCGGTCGGGGGTGAACTGGGGATCGCCGATGCCCGCGAACCGCAGGCCCGCGACGGTCTTGGCCCGGCCGTCGTCCAGGACGTGCACGTTCCTGAGTCCCTCCAGATAGCGCTGGGTGAGCGTCGAGTCGTGGTTCCCGCGCACCCAGACGTACGGGGCGCCCAGGTCCTCGATCGGGTCCAGGAAGCCGTTCTCCGCCGCCGTGCCGTGGTCCATCGTGTCGCCCGAGTCGACGATCACGTCCACCCGGTACTGCTCGACCAGCGAGGCGATGATCTTCCAGCTCGCCGGGTTGAGGTGGATGTCGGAGACGTGCAGGACGCGGATGGTGGTGGGGTCGGGGGCGTAGGTGGGGAGCGTGGAGGTGGCGTCGTACAGCTTGGTCACGTTGGTCACCAGGCGGGCCAGTTCGCGCTGGTAGACGTCGAACTCGGTGACGATGCTGCGGGCGTCGCCGACCAGGGAGGGGGCCGAGGAGAGCAGCCCGGAGAACCTCGGCTCCAGGACCGACTTGGGGTTCCAGGTGGCGTACGCCGTCGTCCCGGAGGCCGCCAGCAGGGCCAGCGCCAGACCGCCCGCCGCCAGCGCCCGGCGGGGCCGCCGGTAGACGGCGAGGCCGAGCGCGGTGGCGCCCGAGACGACGGCGACGCACGAGCGCAGGGCCAGGTCGCGCGCGCCGTGCCCGACGTCCCGGGCGACCTCGTCCTGGAGGCCGGACAGGCGCTCGGGGTGGTCCACCAGGGCCTGGGCGCGGTCCGGGTCGAGCTGGTCGACGTTGACGTCCAGGCGGACCGGCGCGACGTGGCTGTCCAGGCCGAGGGCGCCCAGCGGGGAGACGTTGATCTTCGTGCCGCCGGTGAGTGAGGGGCGCAGCGTCATCGTCGTGTCCATCGGGCCGACCGGGACCCGGACGTTGCCGACGATCAGCAGGCCAAGCCAGGCGCCCAGCAGGACGACGGCCATGAGCCCGAGGGCGCGCACCCAGGGCCGTGGCGCGGGATCGGCGCCGGGTCGCGGGCCGGGACGGCGGGGCTTCTTCGCGGGGTCGGTCGGGGACGGGTTCCTACGGGCGAACAGGTGCGTGAAGGCGGCCGGGACGCGTGCCATTGGTGCCGTATGCCCATGTCCGTGGCTGGATATGCGGGTGTCCCGCCGGGTGGCGGATGCGTGCGCGCGGGTCTCCCTCGGGGGTGTCGTACCCGACAATGGGCCGTGTGCTGGAGATGACGCGCGAGGAGTTCGAGGAACTGGTCGCCGAGGCCCTGGACCGGATCCCGCCGGAGCTGACCCGACTGATGGACAACGTCGCGGTGTTCGTGGAGGACGAACCGCCCGCCGACGATCCCGAGCTGCTCGGGCTCTACGAGGGGACCCCGCTGACCGACCGGGGCGAGTGGTACGCGGGGGTGCTGCCCGACCGGATCACGATCTACCGGGGGCCGACCCTGCGGATGTGCGAGTCGCGGGAGGACGTCGTCGCGGAGACGGAGATCACCGTGGTGCACGAGATCGCCCACCACTTCGGCATCGACGACGCGCGGCTGCACGCGCTCGGGTACGGGTGACCCGGGCACGGTCGGGTGCGGCTCGGGCACACGCGGCGCGGGCACGGGCAGGCGTGAGCCGGGCGCGGTGACGGGGGCGGTCGTGCGGGGCGCGTGTCCTCTCAGGGGTGGCGGGAGTTGGGCACGTTGACTCCTTCACCCTCCACCGGAGGTGGCTGCCCGTGCGCCCCTTGTCCGTTCCCGTCCGCCTGGCCGCCACGGTCGTCGCCGTCGTCGCCGCCACCACCACCGGTTGCATGAGCGTCGGCGACGACGGACGCCGCGCCGAACCGTCCCACTCCGCCGGACAGCGGGGCGGCGAGGACCCCGGCGCGGACCGGGCCGCCCCCGGTGCCGGCGCCGGGCACGGCGGGGCCGTGGGCGACGCGGAGCACGCGCGCGACAAGCGCGGCAAGGACGGCGAGAAGCCCAAGCCGGGGAAGTCCAGCACGCCCTTCTCCAAGGCCGAGGACCCGCGCGCCGACGCCCCCGCCTCGCCGCCCTCCGGACACGGCGGCCCCGCCGGACCGGGAGGCGCCGCCCCCACGCCGGGAGAGCCGACGCCGAGCGGCGACGCCCCGACGGCCGAGCCGCCCGCCCCGTCGCCGGAGCCGCCCGCCTCCCCCGCCCCCACGGCCGCCGAGCCCTCGTCCTCCGCGAACCCGGATCCCGCACCGCAGCTCGGGCACCGGGAACCGGCTCCCGCGCCGGCGGCGGCCGTTCCCGGCTGACCGGCGGCGGCCGGACCCGCGCCGACGGGGTGTGACCCACGTCAACCGGAACCGGTTTGCCTTGCGGGGTGGAGGGTGCGTATGGTGGTAGATCGTTTGATCCCATTTGCCCGGCGCCACCACAGAGCGCGCCGTGTGGCGCGTTCTCTCCCTTGCCGTGGCTGACCGCATTGAGGCGGTCGTATTGCGAACACGGAGTTGACGGGCGCGTGCCGACGAGACTCCGGAAGGTTTCGCATACGTATGTCCATGTCCAGCACCGATCTGATCGTCGTGCCCGAGAGCACCGACACCCTCGACACCACCCTCGACGCCGACACCACCGCGGAAGCCGTCGAGACCCTCGAAGCCGTCGAGGCCTCTGACGCCACCCCCGAGACCCCCGAACCGACGTTCGCGGAGCTGGGGCTCCCCGAGGGCGTCGTGCGCAAGCTCGCGCAGAACGGCGTGACGGTCCCCTTCCCGATCCAGGCGGCGACCATCCCGGACGCGCTGGCCGGGAAGGACATCCTGGGCCGTGGCCGCACCGGCTCCGGCAAGACCCTGTCCTTCGGTCTGCCGACCCTGGCCACCCTGGCCGGCGGCCGCACCGAGAAGAAGAAGCCCCGCGCCGTCATCCTGACCCCGACGCGCGAACTCGCCATGCAGGTGGCGGACGCCCTCCAGCCGTACGGCGACGTCCTCGGCCTGAAGATGAAGGTCGTCTGCGGCGGCACCTCGATGGGCAACCAGATCTACGCCCTGGAGCGCGGCGTCGACGTCCTCGTCGCGACGCCGGGCCGCCTGCGCGACATCATCAACCGCGGCGCCTGCTCCCTGGAGGACGTGCGGATCACCGTCCTCGACGAGGCCGACCAGATGTCGGACCTGGGCTTCCTGCCCGAGGTGACCGAGCTGCTCGACCAGGTCCCGGCGGGCGGCCAGCGGATGCTGTTCTCCGCGACCATGGAGAACGAGATCCAGACCCTCGTCCAGCGCTACCTGACCGACCCGGCGACCCACGAGGTCGACGCGGCGCAGGGCGCGGTGACGACCATGTCCCACCACATCCTGATCGTGAAGCCCAAGGACAAGGCGCCGGTCACCGCGGCCATCGCCTCCCGCAAGGGCCGCACCATCATCTTCGTGCGCACTCAGCTGGGCGCCGACCGGGTCGCCGAGCAGCTGCGCGACTCCGGCGCCAAGGCCGAGGCGCTGCACGGCGGCATGACCCAGGGCGCCCGCACCCGGACGCTGGCCGACTTCAAGGACGGGTACGTCAACGTCCTGGTCGCCACCGACGTCGCCGCACGCGGCATCCACGTGGACGGCATCGACCTGGTCCTCAACGTCGACCCGGCCGGCGACCACAAGGACTACCTGCACCGGGCCGGCCGCACCGCCCGCGCGGGCCGCACCGGCACCGTCGTCTCCCTGGCCCTGCCGCACCAGCGGCGCCAGATCTTCCGGCTGATGGAGGACGCGGGCGTCGACGCCACGCGCCACATCATCCAGGGCGCCGGCGCCTTCGACCCCGAGGTCGCCGAGATCACCGGCGCCCGTTCGATGACCGAGGTCCAGGCCGAGTCGGCGGGCCACGCCGCCCAGCAGGCCGAGCGCGAGGTCGCCCAGCTCGCCAAGCAGCTGGAGCGGGCGCAGCGCCGCGCGGCCGAGCTGCGCGAGGAGGCCGACCGCCTGGTCGCCCGGCTCGCCCGGGAGCGGGGGGAGGACCCGCAGGCCGCGGTGAACGCGGTGACCGAGGCGGAGGGCGCCGCGGGGGCCGTGACGGCGGAGACGACCGTGGTGGCCGAGGAGGCCGCCGTGGTGGTGCCGGAGCAGCCGGCCGCGCAGGACGTGGACCGGGTGGAGCGCGTCGAGCGGACGGAGCGCTTCGAGCGCGCCGAGCGGCCGGAGCGTGCCGAGCGCTTCGACCGTCGTGACGACCGTCGTGACGGCGACCGTGGTGGCCGTTCCTTCGAGCGTCGTGACGACCGCGGTGGCGACCGTGGTGGTTTCCGTCGTGACGACCGTGGCGGTGAGCGTCGTCCGTTCAACCGGGACGACCGTGACAACCGCGGTGGCGGCCGTTCCTTCGACCGTCGTGACGACCGTCGTGACGGCGACCGTGGTGGCCGTTCCTTCGAGCGTCGTGACGACCGCGGTGGCGACCGTGGTGGTTTCCGTCG
>NZ_JBEXOP010000018.1:0-3341 GCF_040611575.1 Streptomyces sp. NPDC006610 | reverse complement strand
TCCGTCGTGACGACCGTGGCGGTGAGCGTCGTCCGTTCAACCGGGACGACCGTGACAACCGCGGCGGTGGCCGTTCCTTCGACCGCCGTGACGACCGTCGCGACGGCGACCGCGGTGGCCGCACCTTCGAGCGCCGCGACGAGCGCCGTCCGTTCGACCGCGACCGTGACAACCGCGGCGGCGGCTTCAACCGCGACGACCGTGACAACCGCGGCGGCGGCCGTTCCTTCGAGCGCCGTGACGACCGCGGCGGCGACCGCGGCGGCTTCCGCCGTGACGACCGCACCGGTCACCGCGGCAGCGACCGCCCCTTCAACCGCGACCGCCAGGGCGACCGCCCCGGCTTCCGCACCGGCGGCCACGACCGCCCGTACGGCCGCCGCGACGACCACCGGGGCAGCACCGGCACCGGCACCGGCTCGTTCGGCCGCCGCGACGACAAGCCGCGCTGGAAGCGCAACGGCTGACACCGGCCGATGTGACTGAACGCCCTGTGGCCTCCACCGACTCACCGGTGGGGGCCACGGTCGTCTCCCCCCGGCCCGGTCGAAACCCCTTTCCCTCAAGGCGTGAACGGCCGGTATGATCAGCCGACTTCTGAGACGGATGCGGCGCCTGGGGCGAGGGGCACTGAGGGAACGGTGCGCGTCCCGTCTCGTGCTCGCTCTCGGGGAGGGTCTCCTTTGGCTCGTCATGCCTCCGCACGCCTCGGTCTCGTCGCCGCCACCGCCGTACTGGCGGCCGGCCTGAGCCCGCTGCTGCCCTCGACCGCCGTCGCGGACACACCGCAGGAGTCGGTGGTGCCGGCGACGCTTCGCAGCACCTACCTGGGCGGCCGGCTCTACGGCAACTCGACGTACTCCGGCCAGGACGGCGCCGGAGCGCAGGGCGTCTTCCACACCCTGGAGGGGAGCGGGCTGGTCTGGACGCGGTATGCCGACGGCGGTTCCGTGCCCGTGACCCGGCCGTCCGGCGGTTCGGTGCCGGCCACCACGGGCGGCGACGCGCTGGCGTACCGCCACACCGACGGCCGGATCGACCTGGTGGACGCCGCAGACGGCACCACCCGCACGCTTCGGGTGCCCTCGGGCCTGCAGTTCCTCACCGCCTACGCGGATCTGGCGGTGGCCTTCCGCAACGTGACGGACGAGAACGGCACGGCCACGCGCGAGACGCACCTGCTCGTCCCGGACGGCGACGGCGGCACGCGGGACCTTCCGGTCACGGGGGTGCCCGAGGGGCTGTCGCTGGGCCGGCCCCTGGGCGGGGACGCGGACGGGCTGCTGTTCCTGGCCGGCACGCCCGGGCAGTTCGAGGGGTACCGGGCGGTCATGGTGGACCGCGGTACCGGCCGGGTCACGGACATGACGCCGGAGTACCCGGATCCCTACGCCAGGGCCCAGGTCTCCGGGAAGCACGTCGCCCTGTTCACCATCAGCGATCCGTCCGTGCTGGTGTTCGACCGCTCGGACCTGTCCGCCGCCCCGACCGAGGCCGTGCTGGACGGCGGCGGTGTGAATCCCACCCAGGATCTCGTGGTGGTGGGCGACTGGCTGGTCCACCGGCCCAGCTCGGGCACGGGGCTGTTCGCCGAGCACGTCACCAGCGGCTCGCGGGTGACCCTCGCACAGCACTCCTCGTACGGCGTCTCCGCCGCCCCGGACGGCACCGCCGTCGTCTTCGCCACCGGCCCGGACGGCTACGGCGTCCACCGCATCCAGCCCGGCCCCGACGGCACGCCGGTGCTGACCATGGTCAAGGCTCTGCCCAAGCCGCCCGCCAGGATCCGGGGGATCTCCCTGGACCAGGGCCGCCTGGTCGTCGCCGACGACAGCAAGGACGGGGTGCGGGACGACTACGCGCGCACCGTGGCCGCGACCGGCGCACCCCAGTTCGGGGAGCGCTCGTCCTTCACGCCCGGAACCGGCACCGAGGACACGCCCGGCGTCTGCTCCACCGACCCGGCCTGCTCGCGGCTGTTCGGCACCGCCGACGGCAGGGTGGCCTGGATGCGGTACGGCAGCACGGACAACGAGGTCAGGGTCAACGGCCCGGCGGACGGTGACCTCTGGGGCGTGAACATCCCCGGGGAGGGCCGGATCGTCGACGTGTCGGGGCGGTACCTCCTCTACACGGACCCGGGCACGCGGTACGTGTACGAGATCGGCGGCGAAGGAAAGCCCGTCGCCGAGGCGTCCGGCGCCGCCGCGATCTCCGGGGACGTGCTGTGGACGACGGCCACCACCCCGGGCAGCCTCAAGGCGCTGAACCTGTCCACCAAGACGTCCAGCACGGTCACCACCGACGCCGGCTGCACGCCCACCGAAATCCAGGCGCTCGGCCGCTACCTGTACTGGACCTGCGACGGCCGGGCCGGGGTCTACGACCGTACGGCGAAGACCTCGACGCCCGTGCCGACGGGAGAGGCCAAGCTGGGCGACGGTTACGTCGTCACCCACGACCGTGAGGCGGGCAGGCTGACGCTCACGACCGTCGTGGGCGGCACGCCCGTGAGCCGGGTGATCGGCGACCTGCCCGGCGGCGCCGAATCGCTGCGGGACGTGCGCTGGACGGTGGACGAGTCGGGGTCCAACGCCGCGTTCGTCGACGACCGGGAACGCGTCCACCTGGTGCCGTCCGGGGTGCCGCAGCAGCCCCTGCGGCTGCTCGGGCCCGCCCGGAGCGCCGCGCACGTCGTGTCGCGCGAGGGGGACGAGGTCCCGGACACGCTGACCACGGTGCTGCTGTCCAAGCCGTCCGCGAGCTGGCGGCTGACCGTGCGCAACGCGGCGACCGGTCAGGTCGTCGACACCCGCACCGGCGGAGCGGCGCGGGGCGAGCTGAGTGTCGGCTGGGCCGGCCGGGACGCCACGTCGTCCAGGCGCCTCCCCAATGGCTCCTACGACTGGACGCTGTCCGTGGCCCCGGCCGACGGGGTGGGGGCCGCCCTGGAAGTGCGGGGCACGGTCGGGCTGCGCAAGGGCAGCGCCGTGCGCCGTGACCACGCGGGCCCGTCGGGCCACCCGGACGGCATCGGCGACCTGCTCACCCTCAACTCCTCCGGCAGCCTCACCTTCCACCAGGGCACCGGCGAGGGCGGCTTCTCCGGGAAGGCGAGCGGCGGCGGCTGGGCGACGAGCGTGCGGCCGGTGCCGATCGGCGACCTGAGCGGGGATCGCTGCAACGACGTCCTGGTCCGTTTCGGCAGCGGCACGGTGCGCCTGTACCGGCCGGCCTGCGGAGCTGCGCTCAAGCCGTCGACGGCCTACACCACGATCGCGACGGGCTCCGGCTGGAACCAGTACGACGTCCTCACCTCGCCCGGTGACGTCACCAGGGAC
>NZ_JBEXOP010000017.1:0-146697 GCF_040611575.1 Streptomyces sp. NPDC006610 | reverse complement strand
AAGCAGTGGCGGGAGTTGATGGAGGCCCGGCGCCACCTGTACGAGGAAGTGGCCAGCGCGGTCGTATCCACCGACGGCCGCACCCCCGAAGAGGTCGTCCGACTCGTCCGGGCCGTCCTGCGCGTGCCGGCGACGGAGCGGGGATGAGGAGGCGCCGCGCCTCCGGGGCGGCGGCGGCGCCGGTCCCCCGGGGCTGTCAGCCGCCGCTCTTGCGCCGGAACGACCGCTGGCTCGCCGCCGGGCCGTGCGCCGCACGCACCTTCGACGCGTCGGGGTTGGCGGAGACGTCGGCGGCGTCCGCCTGCGCACCGCGCTTGCGCGCCAGGGCCTCGCGGAACTTGCGCTTGAGGTCGTAGTTGCCGTCGCCGTCCGGCTCCAGAGGGGACGCCTCGGGGGCAGCCGGCTCCGAACCGTCCGTGGACTGGGGCTCTGCGGTCATGGTGACTCCTGGGTTCGGGGGTGGGCAGGCACAGCTTGTCATGCCGGGCGGGGGCGGGGCGCCTGCGGCGTCGTCCGGCTCCGCCTCGGCGGGCGTCCCGGCCGCCGCGCGGGAGGCTCGCCCGGTCAGCCGCCGCGGCGCACGAGGGCGGCCCTGCGGGCCTCGGCGAGTCTGCGGGCCTCGCCGGCCTTCCGGGACTTGCCGCCGGCGCCGCGGGAGGCGTCCTTGCTGGTGCCGAGGCCGCGGAAGGGAAGGTTGGTGTTCTTGGGCCGGGAGGCGGCGGGCCCGCCGTCGAGCGGGGTCCCGGAGGGAGTCCTGGCGCCGGTGATCCGGCTCAGCTCCGCCTCGCCCGAGCGCACTTTGGTGACGGTCGCCTCGATGCCGGCCGCGGCCATCATGCGGCTCGTCTCCCGGCGCTCGCCCGCCTCCACGAGCGTGACCACGCTGCCGGACGCGCCGGCGCGGGCGGTGCGGCCCGCCCGGTGCACGTAGTCCTTGGCGTCGGTGGGCGGGTCGACGTTGACCACGAGGTCGAGGTCGTCGACGTGGATGCCTCGGGCGGCGACATCGGTGGCCACCAGGACGGTGATCCGGCCGTCCTTGAACTCGGCCAGGGTCCGTGTGCGCTGCGGCTGGGACCTGCCGCTGTGCAGGGCCCCGGCGTGCACCCCGACGGCCCGCAGGTGCCGGGTGAGCCGGTCGACGGCGTGCTTGGTGTCGAGGAACATCAGCACCCGGCCGTCGCGGGCGGCGATCTCCGTGGTGACGGCGTACCGGTCGGGACCGTGGACGACCAGGACGTGGTGCCGCATAGCCGCCACCGCGCCCGCGGACGCGTCGACCGAGTGGACCACGGGGTCGTGGAGGAAGCGGCCGACCAACTGCTCGACGTCGCGGTCCAAAGTGGCCGAGAACAGCATCCGCTGACCGTCGGGCCGCACCTGGTCGAGCACCTCGACGATCTGCGGCAGGAATCCCAGGTCGCACATCTGGTCCGCCTCGTCCAGCACGGTGATCCGCACCCGTCCCAGGCGGCAGGCGTTGCGCTCGACCAGGTCGTGCAGGCGTCCGGGGGTGGCGACGACCACCTCGGCTCCCTCGCGCAGCGCGGCGGCCTGCCGGCCGATCGACACACCGCCGACGACGGTGGCCGTCCGCAGCCGCAGCGCCTCGGCGTACGGCGCCAGCGCCTGGGCGATCTGCTGGGCCAGCTCACGGGTGGGCGCGAGGATCAGGGCGAGCGGCTGCTTGGGTTCGGCGCGCCGCCCGGCCGTACGCGTCAGCAGCGGCAGGCCGAAGGCGAGGGTCTTGCCCGATCCGGTGCGTCCGCGTCCCATGACGTCGCGTCCCCGGAGGGCGTCGGGCAGGGTGGCGGCCTGGATCGGGAAGGGTGCGCGCACCCCGAGGCCGCTCAGGGTCCGCAGCACCTCGACCGGCAGGTCCAGTCCCTCGAAGGAGTCCGCCGAGGACGGGACGTCATTCCCGGTCCGGCAAGCCGCGGTCCCGGGTGCGGTGGAGCGGGTGGGAGCGATGCCGGAGTCAGCCCGGTCACCGGAGTCATGGGGGTGTTCGTGCTTCATGAACAGCCTTCCGCAGGGGAACGTACCGAGGAAGGCCCGGCAGGTGGAGAGGAGCCGCGACGACCACGCAAACGCGTCACACTAGCACAGGGCAGGGGTGGACCGGGCAGGGCCGGCACGCGGTGATCCGGATCGGCGGGCCGGTCGGGGGAAGTCATGGCGAGAAGGGCCGATCGCCGGAGTTTCCGGAGGGCTGCGCCCGATCGCCCGGTGTGATGCGGCCTTTCCCCTGCGATGCATGCGCGATGCGGGTGTGATGCATGGTGGCTGAATCCATACAGTTCGGGAAATGCGTCGAGCGGGTGTTTCCGGCGCGTGCGGGACTTCCCCCCGAATTCCGTGTGGCCGGAAGACGACGGCCGTAGCCGGGTCGGCGCCGCCGGAATGCGGCCGGTGAAGCGGAACCTCCGGAGGCGGCGACGGGGGTCGGGCGGCTCCGGAGGCGGGGATCGCTTTCCGCGGTGTCAGGTGAGGTCGCTGACGATGTCCAGCAGGGCGCTGGTGGCGCGGCCGTGCAGGGAATGTCCGAAGGTCACGCGGGTCACGCCGAGCGCGCCGAGTTCGGCGGGGGTCGGCCCGTCCGGGAGGCACAGCGCGTTCACCGGGCGGTCCACGCACGCCACGATGTCCGGGAGCTGCTCGGTCGGAGCGAGGATCGGGAACACCACGTCGGCGCCCGCCTCGGCGTAGAGACGGGCGCGTTTGACGGCGGATTCCACCGACCCGTCGCCGAAGACGAACGTGTCGATGCGGGCGTTGACCACGAGCCGGTCGCCCGCCTCCACACTGACCTCGGCGAGCCAGTCGGCGTGCCGGTCGGCGTCCTTGACCTCGCCGGTGGCGGGGTCGGAGTCCTCCAGGTTGCAGCCGACGGCTCCGGCCTCCAGAAGCCGTTCGACGATCTCGCGCGGCGGCAGCCCGTAGCCGTGCTCGATGTCCGCGGTCACGGGCACGTCCACGGCGCGGGTGATGCGCCTGATCGCGGCGAACATCTCGTCGGGCGGGGTGTGCCCGCCGTCCTCGTAGCCGAGGACGGCCGCGATGGCCGCGCTGGACGTGGCGAGCGCGCCGTGGCCGGCCCCGGCGAAGACGCGGGCGCTGACCGCGTCCCACACGTTGGGCAGGACCAGCGGCGACTGCGCGGCCTCCCGCTCGTGCATACGTCGGAACGATTCTGCGGGGATGAGAGTCCGCATCGGTTACCTCCTGCTGAGCTGGTACTCGGCGTACAGGTCGGCCAGCTCCCAGGCCAGGTCCAGCGACTGGCTGCGGTTCAGCCTGGGGTCGCAGGCGGTTTCGTAGCGGGTCGGCAGGTCGGCGGGAGTGACCTCATAGGTGCCCCCCAGGCATTCGGTGACATGATCACCTGTCAGTTCCGTGTGGACGCCGCCGGGGTGGGTGCCCAGCGCGCGGTGCACCTCGAAGAAGCCGCGGAGTTCGTCCACGACGGCGTCGAGGCGGCGGGTCTTGAGGCCGCCGTCGGCGACGAAGGTGTTGCCGTGCATGGGGTCGCACACCCAGATCGCGGGCGAGCCGGCTGCGGTCACCTTGGCCACCAGCTCGGGCAGGACGTCGCGCACGGCGTCGGCGCCCATGCGGGCGGTGAAGGTGAGGCGGCCGGGCACCCGGTCGGGGTCGAGCCGCTCCACGAGGGCGAGGGCGTCGTCGGGGGTCGTGGTGGGGCCCACCTTCACGGCGACCGGGTTGCGCAGGCGGGCGGCGTAGTCGATGTGGGCGCCGTCGAGTTGGCGGGTGCGTTCGCCCACCCACACGGTGTGGGCGGAGAGGTTGTAGGGGCCGGCCGGGGTGGCGCGCGTGAGGGCGTGCTCGTACTCCAGGACGAGGGCCTCGTGACCGGTCCAGAACTCGGTGCGGCTGCGGGCCGCGAGGGCCCGCAGCAGGTTGAGGGTGGTCGCCGACACGCGGTGGGCCCGGCCGAGGCGGCCGGGCTGCGGGGTGCGGGACTCGGGGGTGAAGTCGCGGCCGTTGACGAGGTCGCCGCGGTAGACGGGCAGGGTGACGCCGTCCCGGGTCTCGTGCGGGCTGGAGCGGGGCTTGGCGTACTGGCCGGCCATGCGGCCGATGGTGACGACGGGGGCGACGGCGGCCTCGGAGATGACGGCGGCCATCTGGTTCAGGGTGCGGAACTTGGCGCGGATCTGGTCCTCGCCGACGCCGTCGAAGGTCTCGGCGCAGTCGCCGCCCTGGAGGATGACGGCCTCGCCGCGGGCCACGGCGGCGAGACGGTCGCGCAGCGCGTCGCACTCCTCGGGCAGCACCAGGGAGGGCGCCCGGCGCAGGGCGTCCGCGGCTTCGGCGAGGGCCTGCGGGTCGGGCCACTGCGGCTGCTGGGCCGCGGGCAGGTCCGACGGCAGGAACGGGTGCGCCGCGGGTGTGTGGTGCGGGCTCTCGGGCCCGCGGCCGTCCGGTGCGGCCGCCGCACCGGGGGCGCGGTGGGCGGCCTCCTCCGGGCGGCCGCCCGGATGGCTGGTGTCGATGGGGTGCTCGGTGAGGCGGCTGACGGTCACAGCGGTGGTGTCCCTCTCTTCAGGGCGCGGTCGACCAGGGGGCCTGCCGCTCCCGTGTACTGGGTGGGGTCGAGCAGTGCGGCGAGTTCGTCCGGCCCGAACACGCCCTGCAGTTCGGGCAGTTCGGCGAGGACGGAGCCGAGGGTGCGGCCCTCCTCACCGGCCTGCGCCGAGGCGCGCGTCAGCAGCCGGCGGGCGTCCGCCTTGCCGATGCGCGGGGCGAGGACGGCGGCGATCCGTTCGGAGACGAGCGCGCCGCCGGTGAGCGCGAGGTTGTCGCGCATGCGGCGAGGGTGGACGGTGAGTCCCTCGGCCAGTTCCACGGCGGTGTGCGCGGCGCCGCCGGCCAGGCGCAGGCACTCGCGCAGCAGCAGCCACTCCGCGTGCCAGGCGCCGGCGGACCGCTCGTCCTCGGTGGTCAGGCACTGGGTGAGGCCGGTGGCGAGCAGCGGCACCTGGTGGGCGGCGGAGCGGATGAGGGTGGCGAGGACCGGGTTGCGCTTGTGCGGCATCGCGGAGGACGCGCCGCGGCCGGCGGGGCCCGGTTCGTGGGCCTCGCCGATCTCGGTGCGGGACATCACCTGCACATCGGCGGCGATCTTGCCGAGGGACGCCGCCGTGTGCGCGAGGGCGGCCCCGAGGTCGGCGAGGGGGGTGCGCAGGGCGTGCCAGGGCAGCTCGGGTCGGGCCAGCCCGGTCTCGGCGGCGTACGCCTCGATCAGCCGCTCGGTGTAGCCCGCGGGGTCGAACGGACCGTCGGAACTGTCCAGTTCGGCGTACTGGAGGTAGCCCGCGAGGGTGCCGGCGGCGCCTCCGAGGGAGACGGGCAGGCCGTCGCGGCGCACGCGGGCCAGCCGGTCGGCGGAGTCGAGGACGAGGCGGCGCCAGCCGGCCGCCTTCAGGCCGAAGGTGGTGGGCACGGCGTGCAGGGCGAGCGTACGGCCGGCCTGCGGGGTGTCCCGGTGGGCGGCGGCGAGCGCGGCGAGGGCGTCGGCGGTGCGGCGCAGGTCGCCGAGGACGATGTCGAGGGCGCGGGCGGCGACCAGCATCGCGCCGGTGTCGAGGATGTCCTGGCTGGTGGAGCCGCGGTGGACGTACTCGGCGGCGGCCGGGTCGTCGGCGGCCACGACGGCGGTGAAGGCGGCGACGAGCCCGACGACGGGGTTGGCGGTCTCGCGTGCGGCCCGGGCGAGGGCGCGCACGTCGAGCCGGTCGGCGCGGGCCGCCGCGGTGATGGCCGCGGCGGCGTCGGCGGGCAGGGTGCCGAGCGAGGCCTGGGCGCGGGCGAGGGCGGCTTCGGCGTCCAGCATGGCCTGGAGCCAGGCCTCGTCGGTGGTGGCCGCCTCGACGGGGGTGCCGGCGCGGACCGGCGACAGCAGGCCCGCGTCGGCGCCGACGGCGCTCATGCGGCCGCTCCGGCGCAGATCGCGTCGGGGCACACGGGCGACACCTCGCGGACCGCGTGCGCGATGGCGTCGGAGTCCTCCAGGGTGACGGAGCCGACGCCGGGCCGGATGCCCGCGGCCGTGACCCAGTGCACGGACTCGGTGGGCACGCCGTAGGCGAAGCGGCGCGGGTGGGCGCGGCCGGCCGCGTCGACGAGGCGGTAGGGGCGCTCGGTGACGCCGAGGCCGCCCGTCTCGTAGACGTGGCCGCAGGCGCCGGGGATGCGGTACGTCGTGCACTGGCCGGTGACGAGCAGGTGCCGCAGCAGCGGGTCGGCGGTGCGGCGCAGGTCGGGCTCGGGCAGCCGGGCCTCGATCAGCACGCGGGCCCGGTACCGCACGGCGGGCAGGGCGGTGGAGGTGGCGGCGAAGGCGGCGCCCTCCTCGCCACCGGAGTCCGCGAGGTTCGGGACGTCCGGGATGCGCTCGACCCTCATCCCGGGGGCGAGGACCTCCACGACGCCCGCCTCGATCAGGGCGATGAGCTCCTCGATGCGGGAGGCGGGCGGGCCGATGGAGAGGAAGGCGTTGAGCGGGGTGTACCAGCCCTCCAGGTCGTCGCGGTGCGAGTTGCCCTCCAGTCCGCCGTGGTCGACGGCCAGGCGGATCTCGTTGCGCAGGTCCCGCAGGACGTCGAGGGCGGCCTTGAGGGGGCCGCTGACGTTTCCGGCGCGGGCGTGGACGACGTCGGCGCGCAGGTGGTCCAGCAGCCAGGCGCGGTGGTCGTCGGGGCCGGTGAAGACGCGGTCGCCGTAGGGGCGGGCGATGCGTTCCCAGTCCCAGCGGTCCTCCGCGGCGATGCCGGCGGCGTCGAGGAGGGCCTCGCGCTCGGCGGCGGAGCCGGCGGCGGCGTAGCGCTCGGCGAGGTCGTCGCCGTCGCCGCCGCGGGTGGCCAGCAGGGCGCCGTAATAGACGCTCTCCACCTCGGCGCGGATCAGCGGCCACAGGTCGGTGCCGAAGTGCACGCGGTCGCCGTCGGCGGCGCGCGCGCGGAACTCCGCGGCCCTTTCGGCGGTCAGGATCCGGGGGACGTGGCGGCCGTGGGCGCCCTTCTCGTTCTCGCCGCGCGCGTGGTACGGCACTCCGCGCCGGGAGCCGGCGACCAGGCGCGGTTCGCGGCCGGAGGGCCGGTAGACGAGCCGGCCGTCGCGGTCGCGGACGAAGGAACCGCCGCGGCCGGCGGTCAACAGGGCCATGTAGTCGAAGAAGTTGAGGCCCATGCCGCGCAGCAGGACGGTCTCGCCGGGGGCGATGGCGTCCAGGTCGGTGTCCGCCGGGTTGGCGGGCGGCAGATAGCGCAGCCCGTGGGTGTCGGCGAACGCGGCGAGTTCGCTCTCGGCCCGCGTCGGGCGGGCGGGGACGTGGCCGAGGGTGAGGACCACGGCGTCGAGGCCGTCGAGGACGGTGCCGTCGGCGAGCCGGAGCCGCTGTGCGGGGCCGTCGGCGCGGGGAGTCCGGGCCCGCTCGTCGGGTCGTTCGTCGTCCAGGGAGACGGCCTCGCTGCGGTGCACGCGGATGTCGAGGTGCGCGGGCGCGGTGTCGATCAGGCGCCGGAACACCCAGGTGAGGTAGGCGCCGTAGAAGGCCCGGGTCGGGTAGGAGTCGGGGCCGAGGTCGCGGGCCTCGGCGAGCACGGCGTCGGCCAGGACGTCGCCGTGCGGGTCGGGTTCGCCGTGGAGCCGGTCCTGCGCCCACTCGTACAGACTGGGCCCCTCCTCGACGGGTCCTTCGATCGCGACGCTGGCGTCGGTGAAGACGCTGACCTGGGAGGCCACCGTGTTCATCAGCAGGTGCCGGGACTGGGCGGTGCGCCAGACGCGGCCCGGTCCCGGCGGGGCGGGGTCGACGACGTGGACCGTGAGAACGTCGCACGAGGGGGACTTGCGCTCCTGGGCGCACAGACGTTCCAGGACGGACAGCCCCCTGGGGCCCGCTCCGACGATGGCCATCTCTGTGTGTCGGGTGTTCACGTCTCGCTCTCCGCTGTGGGGGTTGGACGGTGGACTGCGGTGGCGTTGCTGATGCGCGGCTCACACGCGGTTCGTGCGGCGGCTCGTACGTGGTTCTCGGTGCGACGGCTCGTACGTGGTTCGTGCGGCGGCTCGTGCCTGGTTCGTGCGGTGGCTCGTACGGGCGCGGTGGGCCGGGCCGGCGTCGCCGCCGGGGGCCGGCCCACCGCGCCGCAGCGGGCGGGGGGAAGCGGTCAGGGGCGAGGCCCCGGAGGGCTCAGTTCCACCCCACGTCCCGGGTGGCCGCGCCCTGGCCGGAACTGTTCCGTCCGACGGCCGCGACGGGCACGACGGCGACCGCGCGGTTCCATCCCACGTCCGCCTGAACGGCTTTGGCCGCACGGTTCCAGCCAACGTCCCCGGCCCGTGCGGAAGCCGGCGCTCCGCCATCGGACCGGCGGTCACGGTCACCGGTCCCACCCCGGTGACCTGCGACGTCGGCCGTGCCGTCACCGGTCGCGCCGCCCCGGGCGCCACCGGGAGCGGCGGACGCCGAGACCCCGGACGCGATGTGCCGGTTCCAGCCGACATCGCCCGTCCGCGCGGCGCCGTCGACGACGGCCACCCCCAGCGCTCCCATCAGGGCCAGCGCACCGGCGGCCCCCCGGCCGCCGGTCCGCCAGGACCTCGACGTCATGACCATCCCCCCGAACATGGTGTCCCCTTCTTCGATTTTGCTTCGGTGATCCCTGAGTTGACATGTGGCACATGCAGGTGATCGGGCCCGTGAACTCCGCTCCGCCGAAGACCGCGACAATGCGGCCCACACGATCATTCGGTTGAATGCCGAACCATGCGGAACGATGCAGTGCGGTGCGGACCGGAATCTGGCCGAATGTTTTCAGCCGATCGACAAGGCGTCGGCGATATCTCGGCCCATTAGCAAGAATGCGTCTTTGACGGCGGGCCCCCCTCCCGCTCGAAAAGGTGCCAGCCCTGGGGCCGGCGCAAAAGATCATGGATACTTCGGGTCAGCGCAGTGCCGCGAAACGAGGGATGCAAATGTATGCACAGTTGCCAGAAAGAGATCTGGCAGACATATCAGACACAGTCCGGGGGGAGCCGGCGAACAGGGACCCGGCCCTGACGCTGCGTCACGCGGCGGCGGCCCTGCGCGAGTTGTCCCGGTCGCTCGAGACGCAGGCCCAACTGCTCCCCCCGCCGGCGGTCGACCGCCGACCCGCAGACGGTACCGGAACGTCCACCGCCGGATTCCGGTACGTCCACGGCCTCCAGCAGATCGCCGAGGCCATCCAGCGCGAACTCGACACCGCCACCTCGGAGATCCTGACCGCGCAGCCGGACGGGCCGCGCCCGGGCGCGGTGCTGGCCCACGCGCTCGAAGCGGTCCGCGACCGCATCGCCTCCGGGGTGTCCATGCGGACCCTCTACCAGCACAGCACACGCTTCGACGAGCCGACGAAGGAATACGTCCGCACGGTCACCGGCTACGGCGCCCAGATCCGCACGCTCGCCGAGTTCTTCGACCGGCTCATCATCATCGACCGCAGCACGGCGTTCGTTCCCGCCAACGCAGAGCGCACCACCGCCGTCGTCGTCACCGAGCCGGCGATCGTGAAGTTCCTGACCGACATCTTCGAACGGGCCTGGGACCGGGCGGAACCGTATCCCTTCATTCCGGTACGCGCCGCCGACGCCGCGGCCGAGATCATTCCGCCGATTCGCGACGCCATCTGCAAACTCCTGGTCGAGGGAAGGTCCGACCGGGAGATCGCCCGCCGCCTGGGATTCAGCCTGCGGTCCCTCCAGTCGCACGTCGCCCGTCTCAAGGACGACTACGGCGCCCAGCACCGGCTCCAGCTCGGCTACCTCATGGGCGTGAAGGACGCCCTGGAGGGCAGCATCACCCAGATCCGCCCCGAGTACCTGGTCACCGCTCCGGACGACCCCAGGGGCGCGGAGCAGGGCCTTGCGGGGCCCGGGCACAGCTCGTAGGCTCGCGGCGCGACCGAACGGGGCGACTCGCCCCGGAACCCGGGGGCTCGACGCCCGCCGGGTCCCTCGCCATCGCGCCTCCACCGTCGTCGGACGCCCGCCCACCGGCCCGTCCGTGCGCCGGTGCCCGCCCCGCGCCCGCCCCGGTCCCGCCCGGTCCCGCCCGGAACCCTCCGGCGGCCCGGCGGCCGCCGGGCGCGCCCGCGTCACTCCGCCGACCGCCGCGGCCCCGCGTTTTCCGAAAGGTGACCCATGTCGTCCACCCCGTACGGCCTCTCCGCCAACGAGAACCCCTACCCGCCGCTGCCCTCGGTGCGGGAGCTGCTGGCCGCCGAGTCGGCCCGGATCAACCGCTACCCGGACCGCTTCGCCACCGCGCTCACCGAGGCCGTCGCGCGGCGCCACGCCGTGCCGGCCGGCCATGTCGCCGTCGGCGCGGGGTCGGTGGGCGTCACGCTGCACCTGCTGCACTCGCTGCTCGTCGGCGAGGGCGCGGCGGACGGCGGGGCGGACGGCGTGCCGGGCGCCCGCGAAGTGGCGTACGCCTGGCCGTCGTTCGAGGCCTACCCGCATCTGACGGCGCTGTGCGGCGGACGGTCCGTCCAGGTGCCGCTGACCGGGCACCGGCACGACCTGGAGGCGCTCGCCGACGCGGTCACGGCCGAGACCCGGGCCGTCATCGTCTGCAACCCGAACAACCCGACCGGCACGGTCGTGCGCCGCGGGGAGCTGGAGCGCTTCCTCGACCAGGTGCCCGAGCACGTGCTCGTGGTCCTCGACGAGGCGTACCGGGAGTTCGTGCGGGACGAGGACGTGCCGGACGGCGTCGAACTGTACCGGGAGCGGCCCCGGTTGGCGGTGCTGCGGACCTTCTCCAAGGCGTACGGGCTCGCCGGGCTGCGCGTGGGCTACGCCATCGCCCACGAGCCGGTAGCGGCGGCGATCCGCAAGGCGGTCGTGCCGTTCGGCGTGAACGCCCTGGCGCAGGCGGCGGCCGTCGCCTCGCTCGGGGCCGAACGCGAGCTGATGGAGCGGGTGGAGGCGCTGGTCAAGGAGCGGCACCGGGTCCGTGAGGGGCTGCTGGCCGCGGGCGTCACCGTGCCGCCGTCGGAGGCCAACTTCCTGTGGCTGCCGCTCGGCGGGCGCACCTCCGCCTTCGCCGAGGCCTGCGCGGCCGAGGGCGTCACCGTGCGGGCGTTCCCCGGCGAGGGGGCGCGGGTGACGGTCGGGGAGACGGAGGCCAACGACATCGTGCTGCGGGTGGCCGCGCGCTTCGCGGACGACGCGGCGCGGTAACCGCCCGGCGCACGCGACGGCCGCCGTCCCCCGGTCAGGATCGGGGGACGGCGGCCCTCGTGCGCGTCGGTGCGGTCAGCCGCGCGTCTTCTCCCCCGCGGTCTCGGCCGCGGGGGCGGGCAGCGGCGGCGGGCCGGGGACGCGCGCGGGCGCCGCCCGCACCCGCGCGCCGGCCGGAACGTCCGAGGTCACCAGGGCCATGGCGCCGATCAGCGCGTTGTCCCCGACGGTGATCGGACCGAGCAGGGTCGCGCCGGTGCCGACGGTGACGCCGTCGCCGAGGCACGGGTGACGGCGCGCGGACCGGCCGCCGTCACCCGGGCCGTCGTGCCACCAGCCGGTGGAGCCGAGCGTGACCTGGTGGAAGAGGGAGACGTCGTCGCCGATCACCGCGGTCTCCCCGATGACGACGCCGCTGCCGTGGTCGATGAAGAACCGCCGGCCGATCCGGGCGCCGGGGTGGATCTCGATGCCGCCCGTGAGGACCTTCACCAGTGTGGAGACCAGCCGGGCGGTGCGGTAGCGACGGCGCCGGTAGAGGCGGTGGCCGACGCGGTGGCCGAGCACCGCGATGACGGTCGGGTGCAGCAGGGCCTCGCCGCGCGTGCGCACGGACGGGTCCCGGTCCATGATCACGTCGATGGTGCGGGCCGCCCTGCGGCGCAGCGTCCGCGCTCCCGTGGTGCGAGGCACGGCGCCGGGTCAGTTCGGCTCGACGACGACGCGCAGGGTCTCCCGTACGAACGCCAGCGCGTCCTCCCGTTCCTCGGGCGTGGCGGCGTCGACCAGGACGTGGCCCATGCGCTGCGAGGACGAGGTGAGGGGCCGTACGGCGTCCCCGGGACCCTTGCGCAGCCGTACCCGGACGACGGCGGGGTGGGCCTCGACCTCGGCCACGCCGCGGATCTCGCGGATGACGCCGGGGGCGGCGGTGGGGAAGACGGTGGCGGCGTGGGAGACGGGCGCCTTGGGCAGGTCGGGCAGCGGCATGCCGAGCGCGAGCCGGACCACGGCCTCGTACAGGTCGAAGCCGTAGGTGCGGCCGATCGCGTCGGGCAGGTAGTCGCCCGGGGTGCGCACGGCGATCTCCATCAGGGCCGGGCCCCGGTCGCCGACCTTGAACTCCAGGTGGACCAGGCCGGTGCGCATGCCGATCGCGGAGAGCACGCCGCGGGTGAGGGCGTGCACCTGCGCGTCGAGGGCGGGCTCGAACTCGTGGCCGCAGCGGTGGGCGAGTTCGACGAAGTAGGGCGGCGGGGTGGTCTCCTTGGCGGTGACGTTCTCGAAGAGCACCTCTCCGTCGCGGACCAGCGCCTCCCAGCTGTACTCGGGGCCCTGCACCGCCTCCTCGACGAGCACCGGCCCCTCCCCCGCCCGGCGGGCGACGACCTCGTCGACGCCGGCGGCGTCCCGGACGAGTTCGACGCCCTCGCTGCCGGCGAGGGTGAGCGGCTTGACGACGACGGGCAGCCGCAGCCGCATCCAGTCGGCGCCCTCGGCGACGCCCTGCACGTGCAGGTGTTCCGGCTGGGAGACGCCGTACGCGGCGAAGGTGGCGCGCTGCAGCGCCTTGTTGCGGGAGATGACGGCGGCGTGCAGGGACGGGCCGGGCAGGCCGAGACGTTCCTGGGTGAGCGCTCCGGCGAGGACGTGGGGTTCGGCGAAGGCGATCAGGCCGTCCGGGGCGCGGTCGGCGGCGACCCGGGCCACGGCGCCGACCCACGGTTCGTCGCCGCGGCCTTCCACGCGGTGGAAGGACTCGGCGAGGTGGGTGGGCCGGTTGTCCCAGGCGGCGGCCGACTCGACCGCGCGTACGCGCACGCCGAGGCGGGCGGCGGCGTCGAGGTAGGGGCGGCCCATGGTGCCCACGCCGACGAGGAGCAGGTCCGGCGGGCCGCCGGCCGGGCGGTGCGGGCCGGGTGCCGCGGCCGGCGGGTGCGGGGCGTGCGCGTCGGTCATCGGGCGGTTCCTTCGGCGGTCTCGGCGGATACGACGGGGGCGGGGGCGGCTTTCTCCAGGGCGCGGGTGACGGGGGTGACGAGCAGGGCGGCGACCCCGAACACGGCGGCCAGCCCGAGCCATCCGGCTGGCCCGACGACCATCACCACGGAGGTGATCAGGGCGGGGCCCGCGATGCGCTGGGCGGTGCCGCCGAGGCTGAACACGGACAGGTAGACGCCCTTGCCGTCCTCGGGCGCGAAGTCGTAGCTCAGCTCCCAGCCGCCGGTGGCCTGCCACATCTCGCCGAACGTCAGCAGCACGCAGGCGACGACGAGTACGCCGGCGGCGGCCCAGGCGGACTCGGGCCCGGCCGCGGCGGCGAGGGCCACGCAGCACAGGACCATGGCGAGGCCGCCCAGGCGCAGGGCGCGCACGGCGCCGCCGTCGCGTTCGGCGGCCTTGGCGACGGGGACCTGGAGCGCGATGGACATCAGGGTGTTGATGAGCACCAGGCCGGGCAGCAGCCCGGCGGGCATCTCGGTGGCCTCCAGCGCCCACAGCGGGATGCCCACGGACAGGATGGTGACGTGCAGGTTGAGCACGCCGTTGAGGAGGGTCAGCAGTCCGTAGCGCCAGTCGCGGAACCGGCGCACGGCGGTGAACGGGCCGACCTTGCGCTGCGGCGCGGCCCCGGCGATGCGCAGTCGGGTGAGCATGAGCGCCGAGCTGACGAAGGCGGCGGCGGTGCCGAGGACGATGCCGCGGTACGCCCACACGCTGTCGGCGGCGACGAGCGGCGCGGCGAGCAGCGCGCCGAGCGAGAAGCCGACGTTGCGGACGGTGCGGATGATGGCCATGGTGCGGGTGCGGTCGCTGCCGGCGACGGTCGCGGAGGCCACGGCCTGGGTCATCGGCTGGGTGGCCGCCTCGGCGGCGGCCAGGCAGCAGGAGACCACGGTGAACACGAGCAGGCCCTCGGCGAAGCAGAGCGCGACGAAGCCGCCGGCCCGCCACAACTGGAGGGCGATCAGGGTGCGTTGGGCGCCGAACCGGTCGCCTGCCGCGCCGATCGGCACGGTGGTGAGGAAGCCGGCGACGCCCGACACGGCCAGCGCGAAACCCACCTCGGCCGCGGTGAGGCCCACCGAGCGGACGAAGAACACCGCGGACGCGGCCAGGTACAGGCCGGTGCCGATGGCGTTGACGAGGGAGATGACCGCGAAGGTGCGGCCTTCCCGGGTCGCCGGTACGTAGTCCCGCCAGCCGATGGATCTCACGCCCGCTCCTCGGTCGTGGTGCGGATGTCGATGAGGGACACGGCGTGCTCGGCGTGGCGGGCGGCGTCGGGGCCGTCCGTGCCGGTGGCGATGACGAAGCCGGCGCGCTCCCAGGAGCTGGTGGTGGCGCGGACGGTGGCGCCGGGCTCGACGGACAGATGCAGGGCGTGGACGCCCTGGGCGGCGCGCGCCTGGTCGGCGCCGGCGACGGACTCGACCCGGCCGGGGGCGGCGGTCAGGAACCGCACGGCGGCGCCGCGCAGCGCCGGCAAGGGCTCGACGGGGCCGCGGTCCTCCAGAACGTGCAGCAGGTTGCGGAGGATGTCGGTGTCGTGGGCGAGGTCGATCAGCACGGTGATGCCGCCGCCGGGGAGCCGGCCGGCGCACTCCACCAGGTGCGGGCGCCGTTCGGGGCCGACGAGGATCCACTCGGAGTGCAGGACGCCGGAGCCGAAGCCGACGGCGGCGGCGAGGCGGGTGAGCGCGTCGCGCAGGGCGGCGGCCGTGGTGGGCGGCAGCGGGGCGGGCACGACGTGGCCGGTCTCCACCGGGTGGCGGGAGTCGAGCACGCTCTTGGCGGTGATGTTGGTGAAGCCGACGACGCCGTCGTGGACGACGGCCTCGACGCTCACCTCGGGCCCGTGCAGGCGCTGTTCGACCAGGTAGCGGGCGGTGCCGGGGTACTGGGCGCGCAGGGTGGGCTCGTCGGCGGTGGTGGTGTGGAGCCATGCCTCGGTGACGTCGTCGCCGGGGCCGAGGAGCTGGACGCCGAGGCTGGCCTGCCGGTTGGCGGGCTTGAGGACGGCCTCGCCGCCGTGCGCGTCGCGGAACGCGGCGACCTCCTCGGAGCTCTGGGCGACGGCCCAGGCGGGCTGGTCGACGCCGCTGCCGGCGAGGGCCTCGCGCAGCAGGCCCTTGTCGCGCAGGACGCGGGCGGCCTTGGGGCCGGCGCCGGGCAGGCCCCACTCCTCGGCGAGGGCGGCGGCGACGACGACGCCGTACTCGACGACCGGCACCACGGCGCGGACACGGGGCGGCCGGGGCACCGCGGAAACGATCCGCTCCGGGTGGTGCTCGTCCTGCGACGGGGCCGGCAGCAGGGCCGCGACGCAGGGGTGGTCGTCGGCGAGCCCGGCGATGCCGCGGGCCTCGATGACGGCGGGCTCCTCCAGCACCAGCACCGACCCGGCGGGCAGCTGGGTGTCCAGCTTGCCGAGCATGACGGGGCTGTAGCCGACCAGGACGTGGGTGACGGTGTCGGGCACGGGCGCCGCGACGGGCGTGACCGTGACGGTGAGCGCCTCGCGCACCCGGGCCTCCAGGGCGTCGAGTTCGGCGACGGTGGGCGCGTCGATGAAGAAGGACACGGCCCGGTCCTCGGAGCTGCGCAGCTCGCCGAGGACGGCCCCGCGGTCCTTGTGGACGAGTACGGCGCGCAGCGTCGGGGCGTCGTCGGGCGCGCCCGGTGCGATACGGGGCCACAGGCCGCCCTCGCCGACCCAGGCGGGCGCGACGTCGAAGCCGTCGACGGTGACGTCCTGCAGCACGCCGGGCCGGTGCTCCAGGTAGACCTGGCGGGCGACGCGGGTGGGCGCCGGGTAGGAGGCGGGCTCGCCGAGGGCGATGCGCATGATCTCGGGTTCGAGGGGGGCGCCGGTGGCGAGTTCGTACAGCACGCACAGGCCGTCGCCGGGGGTGCGGGCGGCGACCTCCATCAGGACGGGGCGGCCGTCGGCGTCGACGCGCCACTCGGCGTGCGCGATGCCGTCGCGGAAGGCGAGGCCCTCCAGCATGCGGGCGTTGGCGTCGAGGAGGGTGGCGTCGTGCTCGGGCCGGTCGCTGGGGACGGTGTGGGACAGCTCCACGAAGGTGCGGGCGTGGCTGTCGGTGGTGTCCTTGCGGGTGGCGGAGGCGAACAGGACGCGGCCGCCCTGCACCAGGGACTCCACGGAGTACTCCTGGCCGGTGACCTTCTCCTCCACGAGGACGGTCTCGTGCGGCGGGTAGGCGCCGAGGCGGGCGCGGAGTTCCTCGGGGGTGTCGACGGTCTCGACGCCGGAGCTGGAGTGCCGGCCGGCGGGCTTGACGACGGCCGGGTAGCGCACGGCGGCGGTGTCGACGGCGTCGCGTTCGCCGCCGGGCACGGTGAGGCTGAGCGGGCTGAACTCGGGCAGGTACCAGCGCTGGAGGTACTTGCTGCGGCAGGCGCGGGTGGCGCGCAGGCCCGGGGTGGGCAGGCCGAGCGCGTCGGCGAGGATGCCGGTGGGCTCGACCTGGGTCTCGCCGACGGCGTAGGCGCCGACGACGTTGTACGTCTCGCGCCAGCGGCGGGCGGCGGAGACGACGCCGGGCAGGTAGGAGTTCTCGACGGCCACGTCGCCGTCGACGAAGGCGATGTCGTCGATGGCGCTGGCGGGGTGGTCCGGGTCCCGCATGGCTTCGAGGGCCTCCTCGCGCCAGGCGGACGGCGTGACGAGCAGGACCTTCAGGCCGCGGCGGGCGAGCTCCGAGAGGTAGAGGGGCGCCCGGCACACGACCAGGAAGGATCCGGTGAGCACAAAGGCGTCCGGGCGCGCTTCGGCGGGCTGCAACGTGTCCATGGTCCGGCTTTCCTCGGTCGGTCGTACGGGCATGCGGTCGGTTCCCGGGGCACGGCGATACGGCGCAACGGCGCGGCGTCACCGGGCCGTTGGCGTCTCCGGGGTGGCGCGGGGCGGGGCGCGCCGGGCCGCTCGCCCGTGGGGGGAGCGGCCCGGCGGCGGGTGGGTCAGTCGAACTTCAGCTTGCCGGTCCGGGTCCGCTTCAGCTCGAAGAAGTCCGGGTAGTTGGCGAGGGCGCGCGCCCCGTCGAAGATGCGCGCGGCCTCCTCGCCCCGGGGGATCGAGTTGAGGACGGGGCCGAAGAAGGCGACGCCGTCGATGTGGATGGTGGGCGTGCCCACGTCCTCGCCGACCGGGTCCAGGCCCTCGTGGTGGCTCTTGCGCAGCGCCTCGTCGTACTCGTCGGTGTGCGCGGCCTCCAGGAACGACGCGGGCAGGCCGACCTCCTCCAGCGCCTCGGCGGCGACGGCGAGGTAGTCCTTGTTGCCGTCGTTGTGGATGCGCCGGGCCATGGCCGCGTACAGGTCGGGCAGCGCCTCCTCGCCGTGCTTCTGGGCGACCGCGGTGCAGATCCGGGTCAGGGAGAGCGAGTTGTCCACGAGGGTGCGGTACCAGTCGGGCAGTTCCCGGCCCTCGTTGAGGAAGAACAGGCTCATCACCCGGAAGCGCAGGTCCATCCGGCGGCGCTCGGCGACCTCGAGGATCCAGCGGGAGGTGATCCAGGCGAAGGGGCAGGCCGGGTCGAAGTAGAAGTCGACCTTGGCGGGGGTGTTCTCGGTCGCGGTGGTCATGCGGCGGCCTCCGTGGTGGCGAACGTCTTGCCCTCGGCGTCCTTGACGTACGCGGCCAGGTCGGCGTACTTCTCACGCAGTCGGCGCTTGAGGACCTTTCCGGTGACGCCGACCGGGAAGTCGGCCTCGTCGTGCACGATCTCCAGGAAACCCAGCTTCGGGTGTCCGGCGGCCTCGAGGGCCTCGTTGGCAAGGGTGAGCAACTTGTCGGCCTCCGGTGCGGCGTTGGCGGTGACAACGGCGACGGGCACGGTCCTGCCGTTGTTCCGGCCGGCGATCACGGCGACGTCGCCCACGTCGGGCACGTCGTTGAGGATGACCTCCTCCATGAACACAGAGTATCCGGTGCCGTTTTCGGTGTGGATGGCGTCGACGGCGCGGTCCACGAGGAAGAAGTCGCCGTCGGCGTCGCGGTAGGCCATGTCGCCGGGCAGCCAGTAGCCGGACAGCTTGTAGCGGTAGGTGGTGTCGGAGTCCGCCCAGTAACCGGGGGTGATGGCGGGGCCCTTGGCGGCCAGGAAGCCGACCTCGCCGTCGTCGGCGTGGCTGCCGTCCTTGCGCAGGATGGTGACCTCGGCGACGCCGACCGGCTTGCCGGCGCAGCGGTCGTGGCGCTCGGAGTCGAGCGTGCGGGCCTTGAGCAGGACGCCCCAGCCGAGTTCGGTGGTGCCGAGCCGGTCGAGGAACGCGGCCGGCTTGCGGTCCTTGCTGCGCAGGGAGAGCACCTTGGTGATGTGCGACTGGTGGACGGCGTCGCCGATGGACACCCAGGAGTCGACCGAGTCGAGGGCGCCGGGCTCCACGTCGGCGTTGGCCAGCTCGGCGTAGCCGTGGGCGAAGGACATCACCGAGGTGGGCTGGTACTTCTGGACGGCCGCGGCCAGTTCGGAGCCGCGGCGGTCGCTGAGCGCGACGATCGGGGTGCCGCCGAGGACCGCGTACACGGTGTAGGCGACGCAGCCGAGGTGGGACTGCGGCAGCGCGGTCATCATCAGGGCGCCGGGCTGCTCGGTGTGGTCCACGAGGCGGAACTTGGGGCCCGACACGATGGACTTGTGGGTGTGGATGGTCGGCTTGGGCCGGCCCGTGGTGCCGGAGGAGTGCAGGATCGCGACCGGGTCGTCGTCGTGGTGCTTCCAGTACTGGCCCTCGGCGAGGGTCGCGGCGGGCGGGGCCGGCAGTTCCTCGGCCTCCTGCACCCAGGCGAGGCCCAGGCCGGAGGTGTCGCCGAGCAGTTCCAGGCGGGCGTGGTCGGCGTACAGGCCGACGGGCGTGGTCTGCTCGATCAGCGAGGTGGCGATCGCCTGCGAGGCGTTGGAGTTGATGAGCAGGGCGACCGCGCCGATCTGGGCGAGGGCGTAGAAGTGCAGCGAGTAGCTGATGGAGTCCTCGAACCAGACGGCGACGCGGTCGCGGGTCTCCACGCCGCGCTCCAGGTACCAGGCCGACCAGCTCTGCGCGAGGGCGTCGAACTCGGCGAGGCTGAAGTCCTGCTTGGCCTGGCCGTCGGGGGTGCCGATCGGGCGGGTGGAGTGGATGAAGGGCACCTCGGGCGCCGGGTTCACGGCGAGCGCCGAGCGCAGCAGGTTGCCGCCTCCGACGGAGGCGTCGGCGGCGACGGCCGCGCGCTGCTCGGGAGACAGGACGGTGGCAGCGAATGTGCTCATGGAACACCTTCCGGAATGTGGTTCAGAAGTGGGCGGGACGGGCTCAGATCCGTGCGAAGAGCGCGGCGCAGGTGTCCCGGTGGTGGGCGAGGTCGTCGCCGAGGTGCGTGCGGAGTTCGCCGAGGAGGTCCGCGAAGTCGGCCTCGGTGCCGTGCTCGACGGTGTCGGCGAGCCGGCGGACGGCGTCCGCGAGGGCCTTGCGGGCCGGGGCCGCCTCCGGGTTGCCGTGCTGGACGTCCCAGTACACCTCGGGCGTGCCGGAGGCGATGCGGGCGAGCAGCGCGAGCAGGGTGTTGGCGGGCGGCGGCGCGGCGGCCCGCAGGTCCTCGCCGGGTACGTCCATCCCGGCGAGGGCGATGCCGAAGGAGAGCACCGCCGCGTGCACCAGTGCCTGGGAGGCGGCGGCGAGCCGGTCGTGCCGCTGCTCGTCGACGCGGACGATCCTGGCGCCCCAGCTCTCCACGAGGGCGAGCAGTTCCTCGGTGCGGGAGCCGGCGTTGATCACGACGGCGGCCACGGGGCGGCCCTCGAAGCCGAGGGACGGGGCGAACATCGGGTTGAGGCCGACGGCCTGGACCCCGGGGGCCTCGGCGCGCACGGCACGGGCGACCGAGCCCTTCACGGACAGGGTGTCCACGAGGAGGGCGTCGGGCCGCATCTCCGCGGCGACGCCGTGGATCGCCTTCAGCGCGACCGGTTCGGGCACGGCGAGCACGACCAGGTCGGCGTGGCCCAGTTCGGCGGCGAGCCGGAAGTCGACGGCGGTGACGTCGCCGCGCAGCCGTGCGGCGCGCCCGTCGCCCGGTTCCGGTTCGGCGGTGTCGACGACCGTGACGCGGGCGCCGGAGTCCAGGAGCCGTTCGGTGAAGAGCCGGCCGACCGCCCCGGCCCCGCCGACGACCACGGCGCGCTTGATCACGCGGTGCCTCCGTGCCCGGCGCCTGCCGTCGCGTGCTCCCCGGCGCCGGGGCCGGCGTCCGCGTCCGCCTCGGTGTGCTGGGCGGTGGCGAGGACCGCGGTGACCATGGCCCTGGACTTGACCACCGTCTCCTCGAACTCCTCGTCCGGGTCGGAGAGGGCCACGATGGCGCCGCCGACGCCGAAGCTGACCCGGTCCGCGGTGGCGACCAGCGTGCGGATGACGATGTTGAGGTCGGCCGCGCCGCTGAGCGAGAACCAGCCGAGCGAGCCGGAGTACACGCCGCGCGGGCCCTGTTCGAGCCGGTCGATGATCTCCATGGTGCGCAGCTTCGGGGCGCCGGTCATGGAGCCGCCGGGGAACGCGGCGCGCACGCAGGTCACGGCCGTCTCCTCCGGGCGCAGCGTGCCGCGGATGGTGGACACCAGCTGGTGCACGGGCGCGTACGTCTCGACGTGGAACAGCTTCGGCACGTGCACCGATCCGACCTCGGAGACCATGTTGAGGTCGTTGCGGATCAGGTCCACGATCATCAGGTTCTCGGAGCGGTCCTTCTCCCGGCCGAGGAGGTCGAGCCGCAGCGCCTCGTCCTCCTGCGGGGTGCGTCCGCGCGGCCGGGTGCCCTTGATCGGCTTCGACTCGGCGACCCGGTCCGTGCCGACGGTGAGGAACCGTTCCGGCGACGCGCTGAGCACGGCCACGCCGGGGTAGTCGAGCAGCGCGCCGTAGGGCACGGGGCTGATGCGGCGCAGGTGCGCGTACGTGGTGAGCGGGTCGATGGCCGCCTGCATGGTGACCGTGTTGGTCAGGCACACCTCGTACGTCTCGCCCTGGCGTATCTCCTCCATGCTCCGGGCGATCCGGTCGAGGTAGGCCTCGCGGCCGTGACGGAGCCGGGTGACGCCGGCGGCCTCCGGATCGGTCATGCCGGTGCCGGAGAAACGGACGGGCCCGGGGTCCGCCGCGGGGGCGGGCAGGGCGCGCAGGCGCTGCTCGGTGGCGTCCAGCCAGCCCACGGCGTCCGTGTCGTCGCCCTCGCGGGAGAGCGCCAGCAGGTAGCAGACGCCCTTGACGTGGTCGACGGCGAGCATCCGGTCGGCGAACAGCAGGGCGGCGTCCGGGGTTTCGGCCTTGTGCACGGCCTCCGCCCCGGCCTCGGCCTTGAGTTCGTAGCCGAGGTAGCCGACGTAGCCCAGGTTGAAGTCGAAGGGCAGGCCCTCCGGCGTGGGCACGGAGCGCTGCCGCAGCTGGGCGTCGAGGTAGTCGAAGAAGCCCTGCGCGACGATCTCGCCGTCCCGGCCGGGCCGGCCCGGCGTCTGGACGGTGACGAAGCCGTCGGTGACGCGGTAGGTGACGTACTCGGCCAGCGGGCCTTCGCCGTTGCCGAGGAAGGAGAAGCGGGACAGGCCGTCGATGACGTTGCTGCTGTCGAGCCAGAAGCCGTGGCTGCCGCCGGCGAACAGGGTGCGGTAGGCGGCCTCCGTGTCGGGCAGCGTCTCGACCCGGCGCACGTGCACCGCGTACGGGACGGCGGTCCCGGTGGCCCCGGGGACGGCGCGCCGGCCGCGGGCGAGTGCGAGGTCGCGGAAGTTGGCGAGCAGTTCGCGGCCGTACTCGCTGCTGATGGACTCGGGGTGGAACTGCACGCCCCACACCGGCAGGGTGCGGTGGCGCACGCCCATGACCACCCCGTCGTCCGTCCACGCGACGGCTTCCAGCTCGTCGGGGAGGCGGTGGGCGGCGAGGGAGTGGTAGCGGACCACGTCGAAGGGGCTGGGCAGTCCCTTGAAGACGTCGACGCCCGTGTGCCGTACGGCGGAGACCCTGCCGTGCATGGGCTCCGGCGCGAGCCCCACCTCACCGCCGAAGAGGTGGGTGATGCCCTGGTGGCCGAGACACACCCCGAGGACCGGCAGCCCGCTGTCGAGGATGGCGCGGGCGCTGATGCCGAAGTCGCGCTCCCGGTCGGGCCGGCCGGGCCCCGGGGAGACGACGACGGCGTCGAACTCGTCGAGCCGCAGCGTGTCCCAGTCGGCGCCGTTGCGGACGACGACCGGCGGGCGGCCGTTCACCTCGCCGAGGAGCTGATAGAGGTTGTAGGTAAAGGAGTCGTAGTTGTCGATGAGCAGTGTTCTCATGCGGAGTCCCCGATCACCTGGTTCTCCACCCGGCACGTCTCTTCGATGACCAGGTCGTAGAGCCTGCGGAGAAACTCCGGGCTGATGCCGTGCAGGTCGCCGTAGCGTGCGGCGCGTTCCTGCACCACGCCGATTCTGTGCGGCTGCATCATCGGAATGCTGTGCTCTCGCTTGAAGTGCCCGATGTCGACGCACTTCTGGATTCGCTCGCGTATCACGTCGAGGAACCGCGCGTCTATCTCATCGAGTTCGGTCCGCAGGTCTTCGAGGGTGACCGCGGATTCCTGGCTTGTCTGCATGGATAGCCCCTCCCACCTATTCCACGCCCCGAACTCTGCCCAAGGCCCGGGACGCCCCGCCACACACTCGATGGGTCGGGTCCCCGCACTGCACAGAATCGCAGGGGTGCACAGGGGGGTGAAACGGGACACAACACCCGGCCGACCCCGTCCCGGAGGCCGGCCAGGGGCCCTTCCGGGCCGCTCGGGGCCGGACCCCAATGGCCGGATAGGTCACGACAACACCCGAGCACATGCCCGCAAATCGCCAGGAACCCTCCCTCTTGCCGGGCATTACCTGGCCGAAGCTTGCCAACCGGGCCGCTCCCCTCTCATAGTTTCCAGCGATCCAGGGGGACGAAAACGCATCGGAATCAGGGGGACCAATGCGCACACCGGACCGCGGGGAAATCGCGGAGACCGGCATTACCGAGCTGCTCGCGACGCAGGCGGCCACCCGTCCGGACCATGTCGCCGTGGTCCACGAGGACGACACGCTGACCTACCTCGAACTGCACGACGCCGCCACCGATCTGGGCCGCTGCCTGCGCGGACTCGGTGTGCGGGGCGACCGGGCGGTCGGGGTGTTCGTGGAGCCGTCGCTCGCCGCGATGACCGGCGTCTGGGGCGTCCTGTACGCGGGAGGCGCTTATCTGCCGCTGTCCCCCGATTATCCGGACGAACGCCTGCGCTTCATGCTCGAACAGTCCCGGGTGCGCGTCGTCTACACCCAGGAGGAGCTTCGCGGACGCCTCGCGGAAATCGCCCCGGCCAACGTGCGGATCGTCACGTCGGACGATGTCGCGGAATTCCGCAAGAACCACGGAGACGACGACGGCGAGGCCCTCCTGCCACGGCCGCGTCCGGGCGATCTCGCCTATGTCGTCTACACTTCCGGAAGCACCGGAAAACCCAAGGGCGTCATGATCGAGCACCGGTCGGTCGCCCATCAGATGCGCTGGCTGGCGGGCGTCTACGGACTCGACGCGGACGCCGTCGTCCTCCAGAAGACGCCGATGAGTTTCGACGCCGCGCAATGGGAGATCCTGGCCGTCGCGCACGGAGCGCGGGTCGTCGTCGGAACACCCGGAATCCACCGCGATCCGGCCCGTGTCGTGGAACTCGTGGAACAGCGCGGGGTGACCGTTCTGCAGTGCGTTCCCACACTGCTCCAGGCACTCGTCGACACCGACGAACTGCACCGCTGCGTTTCCCTGCGCCGCCTTTTCAGCGGCGGAGAGGCGCTTTCCCGGGCATTGGCGCGGACGTTCCTCGGCATCCTCCCCGGCTGCACCCTGGTGAACCTGTACGGCCCCACCGAGTGCACCATCAACACGTCCTCCTTCACCGTCGACCCGGCCGCCCTCGGCGACGGCGCGCACTCGGTGCCCATCGGCACTCCGGTGGCCGGAACCCGCTACCACGTCCTCGGCCCGGACCTGCGCCCCGTGGCGCCCGGCGAGACCGGCGAGCTGTACATCAGCGGCGTCCAGCTCGCCCGCGGGTATCTGCACCGTCCCGACCTCACGGCGGAACGGTTCGTCGACAGCCCGTTCGGCGACCCGGCGCCGCACGACCGCCTCTACCGCACCGGCGACCTGGCCCACGAGAACCCCGACGGCACCGTGCAGTTCACCGGACGCGCCGACAACCAGGTCAAGCTGCGCGGCTTCCGCATCGAACTGGACGAGATACGCCTGGCCGTCGAGGCGCACGACTGGGTCCGGGGCGCCGCCGTCCTCGTCCGCGACGACCCCCGCACCGGCTTCCAGAACCTCGTCGCCTGCATCGAACTGAGCCCGCGCGAGGCCGCGTTGATGGACCAGGGCGACGCCGGCGACCACCACCGCTCCAAGGCGGACAAGCTCCAGGTCAAGGCCCAGCTCTCCGACCCCGGCACCCGCGAGGACGGCGAACTCGCCGGACGGCCGGTCGTCGCGCTGCCCGGCGCCGAGGCCACCGCCGAGCAGCGCCGCCGCGCCTTCGCCCGCAAGACGTACCGCTTCTACGAGGGCGGCGCCGCCACCGCGGAGGACGTCCTGACCGCCCTCGCCCGGCGCCCGCCGGCCGCCGAACCGCGCCGCCCCGAGAACCTCACCCTCGCCGAACTCGGGTGCCTGCTGCGGGACTTCGGCCCGCACCTCAGCGACGAGCGGCTGCTGCCCAAGTACGCCTACGCGTCGCCCGGTTCGCTCTACGCCACCCAGCTCCTGGTCGAGACCGCGGGCGTCGACGGCCTCGACCCGGGCACCTACTACTTCCACCCGAGGCGCCACCAGCTCGTCCGCGTCGGCCCGGTGGCCCTGCCGGAGCCCGGCGCGCGGCTGCACTTCCTGGGCCGCCGCACCGCCATCGAGCCCGTCTACAAACGCAACGTCCAGGAGGTCCTGGAGTTGGAGACCGGTCACATGCTGGGCCTGCTGGACGAGGTCCTGCCCGCGTACGGCCTCGCCGTGCGCGACCTGCCGTACGACCCCGGCACGGCCGCGCTCCTCGACGGCGCCGACGGCGACCACTACCTGGGCTCCTTCGCGCTGGCCCCGTACACCGAACCCCCCGGCCCCGACCCGGTCGACGTCTACCTCCAGGTCCACCCCGGCACCGCCATGGGCCTGCCCACCGGCCAGTACCTCCACGAGGACGGCGGCTGGCGGCGCGTCGGCGACGGGCTGGTCCTCAAACGGCACGTCATCGCCATCAACCAGCAGGTGTACGAGCGGGCCTGTTTCGGCGTCACCCTGGTCAGCCGGGCCGGCCCGCAGTGGCGCCGGTACATCGACCTGGGGCGCGCGCTCCAGCGGCTCCAGCACAACGACCGCGACCTCGGCTTCATGTCCTCCGGGTACAGCTCCCGCACGGGCCACGATCTGCCCGCCGCCCGCCGGATCGCCGCCCTGCTGGAGGAGAGCGGGCGCCCGGCCGGTCCCAGCTACTTCGCGGTCGGCGGCCGGGTCAGCGAGCGGCAGCGCGCCCACGAGGGCATGCACGAGGACAGCGTGCACATGAAGGGGCCCGCGGAGATGGTCAAGGACGACCTGGTCGGCCTGCTGCCGGAGTTCATGGTGCCGAACCACATCCTGGTGCTGGACCGGCTGCCGCTGACCGCCAACGGCAAGGTCGACACCGCGGCCGTCGCCGCCCGCGTCGACGCCGTCCTCGCCCACGACGACCGCCCGCTCGTGCCGCCCCGCACGCGCACCGAGGCCCGGCTCGCCGAGCTGTGGAAGGCGGCCCTGAAGCGGGACACGGTGTCCGTGCGGGACGACTTCTTCGCCTGCGGCGGCAACTCGATCATCGCCGTGGCCCTGGTGCACCGCGTCAACCGCGAGTTCGGCACCCGACTGCCCTTCCAGGTCGTCTTCGAGGCGCCCACCGTGGAGCGGCTGGCCCAGCGCGTCGACACCGCCGGCGGACAGGGCAGCTCCCGCCTGGTGCCGCTGCACACCCCGGAGGGCGGCCGGCCCGTCTTCTGCTGGCCCGGCCTCGGCGGCTACACCATGAACCTGCGGCTGCTCGCCGCCCGCGCGGCCGGCGACCGCCCCTTCCGCGGCGTCCAGGCCCACGGTCTCAATCCCGGCGAGACCCCGCACGCCTGCCTGGAGGAGATGGCCGCGGCCGACGTGGCGGCCATCCGCGCCGCCCAGCCGTCCGGCCCCTACACCCTGTGGGGCTACTCCTTCGGCGCCCGCGTCGCCTTCGAGGCCGCGTGGCAGCTGGAACAGGCGGGCGAGCAGGTGGACCACCTGCTGCTGATCGCCCCCGGCTCCCCCCGCCTGCGCGAACCGGAACCGGACGAGGCGGGCCCGGCCGAACCGGCCCGGACCGAACCGGCGCCCGAGCCGCCCGTCGCCGACTTCGCCCACCGGGCCTTCCGCACGGTCCTCTTCTCCGTCTTCGCCGGCGCCGTCACCGGCCCCCTGCTGGAGGAGTGCCTGCGCCAGGCCGCCGACGAGGAGTCCTTCGCCGACTTCGTCGCCCGCCGGCTGCGCCGCCTCGACCCCGCCACCGCCCTCCGCGTCATCCGGCTCGTCCGTCACACCTACGGCTGGCTGCCCGCCGAACGCCGCATCAAGGCGCCGGTCACCGTCCTCCCGGCCCGCGGCGACGAGGAGTCCCACCTGGAACGCCTCCTCGCGCGCACCGGTACCCCCACGACGGTCGCCCGCCTGGACGCGGGCCACTACGACGCGTTGCGCGACCCGGGGGTGGACGAGCTGGAGAAGACGATCCGGCGGGTCGTGGGCCGGGGGTGACTCGGCCGGAGGCCGCCTTCCGGCGCCCCGCACGCAGTTGTACGGGCGCTGTACGGGTCCCCGAGCCGTACCCGTGCCCTGCCTCCCGCGTTGGACATGGCGTCCCGGCGGCATGCGGGTGCCGCGGGGAGTCCACGACGTCGGACGGAAGGGCGTGAGCGGGTGACCGCGGTACGGGAGAAGAAGCGGATCGGCCGTGTCGAGAGCGACCGGGAGGAGGCCGAGCGGCCCGGCGTGTGGTCGGCCTACGGCAGCCTCCTGCGGCATCTGCGCAAGCGGGCCGGAATGACGCAGGAGCAGCTCGCCGAGGCCGTCGGGTACTCCCTTGACCTGGTCGCCTCGGTCGAACAAGGGCGGCGGCCCGCCAAGGCGACGTCACCCTCGCCGCGGAGCGGGCGCTGGAGGCGCGGGGGGCCTGGACGTACTCCAGGACGAGGTGGACCGGGCCAAACTCCCCCGGTTCTTCCGCAACTTCGCGCTGATCGAGGCGGAGGCGCTGAGCCGGTTCTCCTACGATCCGCTGCTGGTGCCGGGGCTGTTGCAGACGGAGGAGTACGCGCGGTCCCTGTTCGCCGGGCACTGTCCCCCGCTGAGCGAGGAGACGATCGACCAGCACACGGAGGCCCGGCTGGGCCGCCAGAAGCTGCTGACGCGGGAGCCGATGGCGGAGTTGTCGTTCATCATCGGGGAGGATGCGCTGCGCGATCCGGTGGGCGACTCCGAGGTGATGCGCGAGCAATGGCAGCGGCTGCTGGAAGTGGGCGCGTTGCGCAACGTCGAGTTGCAGATCATGCCCGCACGACGCGGGTTCCATCCGGGCAAGAACGGTGCGTTCGTGGTGGTGGAGTCCAAGGAGAA
The DNA here is from genome assembly GCF_040611575.1 of Streptomyces sp. NPDC006610. Taxonomy (NCBI): domain Bacteria; kingdom Bacillati; phylum Actinomycetota; class Actinomycetes; order Kitasatosporales; family Streptomycetaceae; genus Streptomyces; species Streptomyces sp. NPDC006610. The sequence continues at coordinate 118,722 of NZ_JBEXOP010000017.1, read as the reverse complement.
TGACCACCTCGGATACTTCGAGTCTCAGGGTGTGGGGTGCATGGTCCAAGATCCTGCCGATGTCAGCGCGTTCGCTCTGCGCTATGGCAAGCTGCGATCGCAGGCCCTCAACGTCGAGGACTCTGCGCTACTCATCGGACAGCTGGTGGGAGAGACATGAGTATGGAGCGGACGACCGGAGACGGCCTGCACTGGTTCAAGAGCAGCTACAGCGGCTCGGACGGCGGCGACTGCGTCGAAGTCGCCGCCGCCCGCGACGCCGTCTACGTACGGGACTCCAAGGCGGTGGGCACGGGGCCCGTGCTGCGGGTCGGCCGGGAGCAGTGGACGGCGTTCGTGGCGCTCACCACGCGGTAGCGCCCCGCGCCGGTCACTCGAAGAACTTCAGCCCCCACCCCGTGTTCGTGTTCGCCCCCGGCACGTTGGCCCGGCTGTAGGTGGTGTTGCCCCACCAGGCGAACGTGCCGGTGTACCAGTGGCGGTTGGCCCACGAGTACGGGGTGCCCTTGGGGACGGCGTGGAACATCAGCGGGAAGCGGGGGCCGGCCGGGGGGCTGGTGTTGATGTCGCCGTTCAGGAGGACGAAGGTGTGGTGGCCGGGACCGTTGACGTACAGCGTCGGGTCCCAGCCCTGCATCATCGTCGCGCGGTTCGAGCCGAACAGGCAGCCGTTGGACTTGTACCAGTCCCACACGTACGTCGGGTCGCCGCCGGCCCGCAGCCGCAGATCGGCCAGGCAGTACTGGTCGCTCCAACTGCCGTTGGCGGAGTAGACGATGTGGAGTTGCCCGTTGGGGTCCTTGATGGGCTGCGGGGCCTCGTTGATGTAGGGGTTGCCGACGACGCGCTCCCAGCTCTCGCGCGGCTGGGAGATCACGTACCGGGCGCCCGTCGGGGTGGTCGGGCTGCTCATCCGGGCTATGTAGAGGTTCTGTTCGACGTTGGTGTCGCCGGCCCAGCCGGACCACACGAACCAGCGCTGCCCGTTGAAGGTGAACAGGGTGCCGTCGATGGCCCACTTGTCGTCGGGCAGTGCCAGCTTCTGCGCCCGGGTGGGGTAGCCCTCGGCCGGCTGGGTGGAGCTGATGACGTACATGCGGTGGGCGGCGCCGCGGCCGGCGGTGAAGTAGATGTAGTAGCGGCCCGAGTCCAGCACGATCTCGGGGGCCCAGACCTCGCCGAGGTTGTCGGTGTCGGTCCAGACCTGGCGGGCGGGGGCCGAGGCGAGGGCGTCCGGGGACGATGCCTGGCGTACGGCGATGCCGTTGTTGGCCGACTCGACCGACACGTACGTGCCGCCGACGCGCAGCACGCTGGGGTCGGCGTTGCGCAGGGAGGTCTGGCCGGCCTCTGCGGGCTCCGCGGTGGTCAGGGACAGGGCGGCGGCGAGGACGCCGGCGAGCCCGAGGGCCGCGGCGCCGGTGAGCAGGCGGGTGAGCTTCATCGTCCGGCTCCTTGGTCGGGGGTGGTGGGGCGGCGGGTCAGGGGGCCCACGGTGACTCCACTGCCCAGGTGGTGTCCTCGGCGAACAGGGCCGGGGCGTCCCAGGTGTGGGCGCCGCCGGGGGTGGCGAGCCAGAGTTCGGCGTCGTAGTGGCGCAGGTACTGCTCGGGGAAGTTGTACGCCGACAGCCGTATCCCGCCGTTCGCGCCGCGGACCGGGCAGAAGGTGGCGTCGGCGCGGAACAGGTCGCCGCTGCCCGTCTCCTTGTACACGCGGTACTGGCGGTGGCGCAGGTACTCGCCGGGGTAGTTGCGCGACTCGAAGGAGTAGCAGGTGCTGTCGGCGAGGCCGGGGACGATCCGCCAGGTGGCGTCGTTCTTCAGCAGCGCGTCGCTCGCGCCGGTGACGGCCTCGGTGAAGGCCGCGCCGTCCTTGTGCCGCAGATAGCGGTCGGTGTGGCCGGGCGTGGTCACGCGCAGGGAGCGGTACTGGCCGGCGGGCAGGGCGACCGGGGCCGAGGGGGCGCGGGAGGCGTCGATGAGGGCGCGGTTGGCGGCGCGGACCCTGGCCTCGTCGACCTTCACCACCTGACGGTCGTAGGTGAGCAGGCCGTTGGCCTCGTTCTCGACGTCGGTGATCTCGGTGTAGACGGCGGCGGACAGGCCGCGCGGCATGCGGACCTCGCGGATGCCGTCCAGGAGGCCGACGAACCGCTCGTCGAGGTGGGCGAGGCTGGGCTGGTCCTCGTAGCTGAAGCCGCCGCCGGGGTACCACTCGTGGCCGGCGACCTTGAAGCCGAGGCCGCCGAACTCGCCGAGGACGGCGGCGCGGGTCGCGCTCGGCACGGTGGTGCCGGGGCCGACGTAGACGTGGTGGTCGACGACGTCGCCGTTGCCGCCGTCGACCGCGCCGCAGCAGTTGACGCCGCTCATGTTGTTGACGAGGCGGGAGGGGTCGTACGCCTTCACCTCGTCGGCGATGCGGGCCTGGTCGTACTGGCCCCAGCCCTCGTTCTGGTTGACCCACATGACCAGGGACGGGGAGCTGCGGTGCTGGTCGATGATCCGGTCGTACTCGGCCTCCCACTGGGCGCGGGCGGCGGAGTCGGGGGTGCGCAGGTCCATGGACGGCATGTCCTGCCAGACCAGCAGGCCGAGCCGGTCGGCCCAGTGGAACCAGCGCTGCGGCTCGACCTTGATGTGCTTGCGGACCATGTTGAAGCCGAGGTCCTTGTGCTTCTGCAGGTCGTACCGGAGGGCGGCGTCGGTGGGGGCGGTGTAGATGCCGTCGGGCCAGTAGCCCTGGTCGAGGGTGCCGGTCTGGAAGACGAACCGCCCGTTGAGGACGGGCCGCAGGAGGCCGTCGACGCGGGCGAGGCCGATGGAGCGCATGCCGGTGTAGCTGCCGACGGAGTCGACGGTGGCGGAACCGGCGAGCAGGTCGGCCCCGACGTCGTAGAGGAAGGGGTCGTCCGGGCTCCACAGGCGCGGGTTGGGGACGGGAACGGTGAACTCGCTGCCGACCGGACCGGTCGCGGTGCCGACCGTGGCGCCGCCCGTCGACACGGTGACGCGCGCCCGGTGGCCGGCGGCCCCCGTGGCGCGGACGGTCACCTTGAGGCGGTTGTTCGCCAGGTCGGGGACCATGTCGAGGCGGGTGATGTGCGCGGCCGGGGTGGGTTCGAGCCACACGGTCTGCCAGATGCCGGAGGCGGCGGTGTAGAAGATGCCGCCGCCGGGGTGCGGGGCGACGTCGTTGATGCGCTGCTTGCCCACGGCCTGCCCGCCGGTCTGGGTGGGGTCCCAGACGGAGACGACGAGGGTGTTGGTGCCGCCGTTGAGGAGGGCGGTGATGTCGTGGGAGAAGGAGTCGTAGCCGCCGTCGTGGACGGCGCCGGCCTGCCGGCCGTTGACCCACACGGTCGTACGCCAGTCGCTGGCGCCGAAGTGGAGCTGGACCCGGCGGCCGTTCCAGCCCGCCGGGACGGTGAAGGTGCGCTTGTACCAGAGCTTGTCGTTCTGGGTGATCCTGCGCTGGATGCCGGAGAGCGCGGACTCGGCGACGAAGGGCACGCGGATCTGCTCGGTGAACGAGGCGGGCTGCCCGGCGTCCGCCGGGGTGACGGCGAAGTCCCAGATGCCGTTGAGGTTGGCCCAGTCGGGGCGGGTGAGTTGGGGGCGCGGGTATTCGGGCAGGGGCTTGTCGGTGGGGACCTGGTTCGTCCATGGGGTGGTCATGGGCGACGGTTTCGGGGTCCAGGCCCGGGGGGCGGCGGTGGCGGTGGCCGCGGTGAGGGCGGCGCCGGCGAAGAGGGCCAGGACGGCGAGGACGACGGTGGTGCGGCGGGCTCCGCGTAACAACCGGGCGAGGGCGGACGGCGGTTCGGGGGTACGACGCATCGTGGCTCCTTCTGCGGTGGGGGGCGGGAGACGAGCGTGTCCGGGTGCCGCAAGGGTTTTACCTCGTTGAATGTACGCGGTCAATGCTTAGTGCACGGCGTGAGCAAAGCATTGACCGCCTGCCGGGACCGCCGCGGCCGAGGGCTCATGACCCCGCGCTCGCGGCGTGTGCGACCGAGGTGGACTCCGGCCGGACCGGCGGGGTCGGGGGTCTCGCCGCCGAACCGGGCCGGCCGGTCAGGTGGACCACAGGACGGTGCCGCCGGCCGTGATGACGACCTTGCCGTCCGTGCGCAGGACGAGCACCGCGCCGGGGTGGCCGTGCGTCCGGGAGGCCCAGATCGGCCGGTCGTCGCCGTTGTGGATCACGAGATTGCCGTCGTCCTGGAAGATCGCCCTGTGGTTCTGGCCGAACGTCATGGCGGCCCAGAGGGCGTTGCCGTTCTCGTTGTAGACGACCAGGTTGCCGTCGTGCTGCATGACCATCTGGATCCGGTTGGTGACCCATGCCTGGCCGGCCTCCAGGACGCTGATCGCCCTGACCGTCTCGCTGCGCCACACCGGCCGCGGGGTCTCCTTCGGCGTCGGCTTCGGCTCGGCGCTCTCCCGTGCGGCCTTGGGCGAGGCGGCGGGCTTGCGGGGAGTGCTGCTCGGCTCGTGCCGCGGCGTCTCGGCGACCTCGACCGGCGCCTTGGCTTCCTTCTTCGGCTTCGTCGGCTGCTTCGACTTCTCCGGGCTCGGCGAGGGGCTGGGCTTCTCGGTGGCGTAGTCCTGGGCGGCGGCGTCCGCGGCGTCCTCGTCCAGGACGGTCGCGGAGTCCCGGTCAGGCCGTGCCTGTGCGGCGTTCTGCCGCGAGTCGTCGTCCGCGCCTCCGGCCAGCAGCAGGGGGACGGCCACGAGAACGGCGCCCACGATCGCGGCGGCGGCGAGCACCGGCTTCTTGGGGCGTCCGCCGCCGGCCGCGGAGTCGGCCGATTCGTCGGGCGGCGGCGGGGAGGCGGCGGTCGCCGTGGCGGTGGCGGCGGGGAGGGAGGCGGCGGTGGCCGTGGCGGTCGTCCGCCTCGCGTCGCAGGCGGGGGCGGCTTCGGGCGCGGGCGCCGGGGCGGGGCCGGACTGCGGGGCGTCAGGCGCCACGGCTTCGGCTTCCGGGTCCGTGTCGAGGGCCGTCCTGGAGGCCGCCTCGGGGGCCGTCTCGGGGACGGTGGCAGGGGGCGCCGCGGGTTCGGCCGCCGCCGGGTTCAGGGCGCCGGCGGGCGGTTCGGCGGAGGCGGGCAGCGGTACGGCCACCCGTACGCGGGGCGCGGCGGCAGCGCTCGCGGGGGCGGCCCCGTCGGACGCGGGGGGTCGGGCAGCCATGCGGTCACTTCTCCTCGTACGGTGCGTGCGGCCGGCGTCAGCGCCGGTACCACGTCTGGTTGGCGGTGCCGGTGCAGGGCCAGAGGATGGCCGGGGTGCCGTTGGCCGTCTGGCCGTCACGGATGTCGACGCACTTGTTCGCGATCTTGGCCACCAGGTCGTCGGTGTCGTTCAGGTAGAACTGCTGGGCCGGGTTGCCGCTGCACCAGACGACCTGGATCGCCGTGCCGTTGTCGCCGGACCCCCAGGCCACGTCCATGCACATGCCCTTGGAGCGGATGGTGCCGTCCGACCGGAACTCCCAGCGCTGCTCCGCGGAACCGTTGCAGGTCCACAGCATCAGCTGGGTGCCGTCCGTGGCCGGTCCGGCGCTCAGGCACTTGCCCGAGTCCTTGCTCACCAAGGTGTCGCCGACGACGGTGACGCCGGTCGTGGCCGGCTTCTTGCTCGCGGTGGAGGGAACCTTCTTCGCCGGGGCCTTGGCGGGCGCCTTCGACGTCGCCGCGGCGGGAGACGGGCTGTCCTTCACCGCCGCTCCCCCGGCGCCGCCCGCGCCCGTCTTCCCGCCCTCGTCCCCCTTGTCTCCCCTGTCCCCCTTCTCCCTGTCCCCGGCCGAGGACTTGGGCGACGGGGAGGACGAACGGGAGGGCGAGGCGCTCTCGACGACGTACTGTCCGGGCCGCCCCGGATCACGGTCGTCCAGGACCGTGCCGTCCGTCGGGTCGACCGCCGCCGCGGTGGAGGCGCGGTCGCGGTCGGGGCCGGAGATCAGGAACGGCACGGAGATGAGGACCGCGCCGGCGATGGCGGCGGCGGCCAGCATCGGCTTCTTCGGACGGCCGGGGGCCGCCTCGGCGTCGCCCACCGTGTCGTCGGGGGGTGGGGCCGCCGCGGACGCCGTGGCCGTCCCGGGCTCCGCCGACGCGGCGGGCTCGGTGGCGGAGGCCGGGGCGGAGGCCGGCTCCGCGACGGCGGCGGAGGCCGCGGCCGGGGCGGCTGCTTCGGGGTCCGGGCGCAGGGCGGTGTCGGAGTCGCCCCGGCCCGAGTCCGTGTCGCGGTTCGCGTCGGCGTCGGCGTCGAGGTCCGGGGCGGTGACCGGGGCAGGAGGGGTGGCGCGAGCGGCCGTGGCGGAGGGCTCCGGGGCCGTGCGCGGGGGCGTCTTCGGGGCCAGCTCCGTGGTCGGGTCGGCGGCCGGCGCGGGCAGGGCGAAGCCCTGGCGCACCTTGGGCGCGCCGGGTCGCCCGGCGGCGGCCGACGACGCCGCGGCGGCCGGGTCCTCGCCGGTGTTCTGGGGAGACATCTGTCCTGCCTCGCAATCGTCCTGGGTGGATCGGATGTTCAACGAGTGGGGATCGTACGGGAGTTCAGGAGAACGACCAGAGGTGGTCGTCCGACGGCGAGCAGTCGAAGATCGTCAGGCGGGCGTCCCTGCCCCCGACGCCGTTGAAGCCGTCGACGTCCAGACAGCGGTTGCCGCTGGCGTGGTTGCGGATCCAGAACTTCCCCGTGGACCTCTTGTCGAGGTACCACAGCTGGTTGTCGGCGGTCGTGCCGTTGCAGTGGAACTCGGAGACCTTGGTGCCGGCGGGCCGGCCCCCGTACTCCCCCAGGTCGAGGCAGTAGCCGTCCTTGCTGTTGCGGATGACGAAGAGGTCCGCGCCGGACGGGCCCGCGCCGTCCTGGGTCACCACCAGGTCCCACAGCTGGTTGTCGCCGGTCCGGTCGCACACGTACTGGTTGACCGGGCCGTCGGGAGCGCCGTTGCCGTAGTCGGGGACGTCCACGCACAGGCCGGTCATGACGTTCCTGATCAGCAGGTTCGTGGTCGTGCGGAGGTCGGGGCCCTGCGGGAGGGACCGGCCGGTGGCCGCCTTGGGCGTGGCGGCCTTCCTGGCGGGGCTCGGGCGCGCGGCGGGCGTGGCCGCCTTCCCGGCGGACGACGCCCGGGGCCGTACGGCCGCCCCGGCGTCCTTCCCCGTGGTCCCCGCCGGAGTGTTCTGCGCCGTCCTCTCCGGTGCGGGCCGGGACTTCCCGGGCGAGGGCGAGGGCGAGGCGGAGGGCGAGGCGGCGGCGTATCCGCCGGCTTCCCCTCCGGCCGCCCCGCCGCCGTCCTGGAGGAGAGTGTCGCCCGCGGGCCGGGCCCGGTCGGCGCGAGCGTGCGGGTCGTCGTCCCTGCCCGGCCCCAGGAAGAGCAGCGGCACGCCGACGAGGACGGTTCCGGCGATGGCGGCTGCCGCGAGCAGCGGCTTGTTGGGGCGGCCGGGCGGGCGCCCGTCGCCGTCCTCGGCGGTGCGGCCGGGGTCCGGGTGCGCGGGAACGGCCGTGGCCGCCGCGGCGGGGGCCTCCTCCGGCTCGGCGGCGGCCGGGGGCATCTGCGGGACGGCGGCCGGCGTCGCCTGCGCCAGGGCCCCGGTCACCGGCGCGGTGCCGGCCGACGGCTCGGCCGCGGGCTCGGCCGCGGGCGCGGGCGCGGTCGCGCCGCCGGTGGCCGGCGCGGCCGACGGGCCGGCGGCGGGCGTGCCGGACGCCGGGGCGGGCAGGGCGGCGCCCGGTTCGGCGGCCACCGCCGGCAGGACGGACGCCCGGCGCACGGTGGGGCCGGCCGGCGTTCCGCCTTCTTGCTGCGGCATCGGTACTCCGTTCGTTCTCGGTCGTCTCACGTGTCAGTGCTCGGCGGAGCCCAGCGGCCCGGCGCAGCGGTCGGGCCAGTCGAACACCGCCCCTCCGCCCGGGTGTCGGGCCGGCGCCTCGTCGAGCCGGGCGAGCACGGCGCGGTCCCGGTCGTCCGGTTCGGCGTGGCCGAGCGGGGCGGCGGCCGGGTCGGCCGGCAGCTCACGCAGGAGGACGAGCGGCGAGGGTCCCTCGTTCCGCACGTCGAGCACCCGGAAGGCGGTGCCGGGCGCGAAGACCACCTCGTCGTGCGGCGCGGAGGGGCCGGTCGCGTCGAACAACTGCCGTACCCGGCGGCCGGTCACCGACCAGATCGCGTACCGGGCGCTCGCGAAGGACGGTCCGCGGCCGTCCCCCGGCAGCGCGCTCACCGGGGCCGGGTCCCGCAGGACGGTTCCGGGGGCCGGCGTCGCGGGCGTGCCCGGGCCGGGGCCGCGCAGCACCGCACCCCGGAAGGACGGCAGGCGGCGCAGGGCGGAGGCGACGCAGGCCGCGTAGGGCAGCAGCCGCGGGTCGCCGGCGCGCAGGCACCGGTCGAGTTCCTCGTGGCCGAGCGTGCCGTCCGGGGAGCGCAGATAGAGCAGCAGCGCGATCAGGTCGGCGCGCGCCGCCTCCTGCTCCTGGCCCCGCAGGGCGGGCATGCGGGTGAAGGTGCGGGTGACGGCCGCCGCCTGACGGTCCCAGACGGAATCGGCGAGCGCGCGGAACGCCGCCCGCTCGGCCTGCGTGCTCTGGTGCCCGGGCAGGAAGGGGACGGGCGGCAGCGGGCGGGCGAGGGGAGCCGGGGGCTGCGGGGTCTGCGGTGCCTGCCCGTCGGCCGCGGTGCGGGGTGGCGGTTCCGGCGTGTGCGGTGGCTGCGCAGGGGCCTCGGTCCGGGGCTTCGGTGCCGAGGTCGACGGGGCCTGCGTGGGAGCCGCGGTCCGGGGCGGCGGCGCCGGGGTCGATGCGGCCTGCATGGGGGTCGCGGTCCGGGGCGGCGGTGCCGGGGCGGTGCCCGTGCTGGTGAGGGCCGGGCGGGTCGGAGGGCCGGGCAGGGGCGGGTCGGCGGGCTGGTCGGGCTCGGCGCTCGGACTCGGCCCCTCGGTCGTGGGGGTGGGTGAAGGTGACGGCGTGCTACGGGCGTTGGCCGCGTCCGGTGCCGGGGGCGTCTGCTGGGGGACGGCCGGGGACAGGGGCGTGGGGGCGGGGGAGGACGCGTGCCCGGTACGGGGGTTGGGCCCGCCCGACGCCGAGGGCGTCTGCTCGGGGTCAGCCGGCGCGGAAGTGGCTGAAGACGCGGGCCCGGTACGCGGATTGGGCCCGCCCGACGCCGAGGGCGTGCGCTCGGGGGCGGCCGGGGTCGCGGGGGCGGGGCGGGACGGGGTGCGCGCCGGTTCCGTGCGGCCCGCCGGCGTCGGCCGTGCGGCGGAAGCGCCGGGACCGGCCGCCGTAGGGGGCGCACCGGCCGCGGCCTCCTCGGCCCTCAGCTCCGAGAGGACGGCGGCAGCGGCCGTCCGGGACGCCCCGTCCGGAGCGCCTTTGCCGCCCACGTCCGCGCCCGCTTCCTGTGGCTCCGGTCCGGACAGCGCGGAGGCCGCGGGGAGTCGCGGCGCCCTCTCCCCGTGCTCGCGGTGCTCGGAGGGACCGGGCGACTCGGTGCGGGCGGGGGCCTCCGGTGGTACGGCGGGAGAGGCCGCGCCCGACGGAACGGACGTGGCCGCCGCGGCAGACGCGCCCGCCGAGGAAGCCGTACGCACCGAAGGGGTCGTGCCCACCGGAGCGGGCCCGCTCGTCGCGGCGGACCCGCTCGAAGAAGCCGGCGAGGCCGTCGCCGTGGACACGGGACGTGGGGCAGGGGCAGGGGCGGATGCCGGGGCAGGACCAGAGCCGGCCGCAGGCGCCCCCTCGCCGTTCGCCGGTCGGCCGAACGTCGCGAACCGCAGGCTGCGCAGCTCGAAGCGGGCCGCGATGCGCCGCAGTTCGCGTCCGCCGTCGACCGCCGTGCCGTGGACGTGCAGCCGGGCCCTGGCCGTCACGCCCGGCGGCAGGGACGCGAGGAGCCGCTCCAGTTCCGGCCAGAGCGAACGGTCCAGGCTCTCCCCGGGCCGGCCCACCTCGATGTCGGGGCCCCGGGTGTCCACGGGCCGGGCGGCGAGGGCGGGCGGCTCGGCGTCCGTGCCGCCGACCCACAGGCCGGCCCGGGTCGCCGCGACCTGCCAGCGGTCGGACAGGCGGATCACTCCGCGCAGGGCGTCGCCGGGGCCGGGCAGCGGAGGGCTCCAGCGCAGCAGCCGGGGCCGGTCCGCGCCGGGCGCGCAGATGACGGAGTCGACGAACGGCTGCCAGGACGGCGTCCCGTCGGCGGCGACGGTCATCGAGCGGACGGTGTCGCGCTCCCGCGTGCCCGACTCGGCGAGCAGCGGCAGCCCGCTGTAGACGACGACCTCGGCGTCGACCAGGTCGGCGGCGCCCTGGCCGACGCGCAGGACGTCCCGGCGTCCGCCCGGCGCGAACCGCAGGGCGGTGCGGGCGGCGGCCGGCAGGGCCGCCACCACGTCCGCGACGTCGTCGGTGACGATGTCCTCGCCGTCCGGCACGCCGAGGACGACGAGGGGGCCTCGGCGGTCGACGGGCACGGCGTAGCAGAGGTCGCCGGGGCGGGGGGCGCGGGCGTCGGCGGGCCGGATGAGCACGCCTGCCGGGATCTGTTCCACGACGCAGCCGTTGCGGGTGCGGGCCGGCAGGCCGCCCGGCGGGGGCTGCCACGCCGGGGCGGGCTGACGGGGGCCGAGGGGGGTGGGCGGGCCGCCGGGCGCGAAGCGCCACCAGCCGCGCTCCCGGCCGGACGCCGGCGCGCCGAGGGCCGTGGCGGCGGTGGCCGGGGCCGTGGCGGTGGCCGCGTCGTGGACGAAGAGTCCGCCGCCGGGCACGCCGAGGACCGTGCCGTCGGGGGCGATGACGTCGATGTCCCAGGCGTCGGCGATGCGGCCGGCGACGGGGATCCGGCCGGAACGTCCGTCGCCCGCGCCGGACATGGCGAGCCGGACGGTGCCGACGCCGTCACCGCGCAGGGTGTCCAGGAGGGCGCCGAGCCGTGGCCACAGGGCGGCGGCCGAGTCCTCGTCGGCGCCCGCGACGACGGTCACCGTGTCGTCGGTGTCGGCCTCCAGGACGCGGGTGAGGTCGGCGATGTCGGCGGGACCCAGCAGTTCGTCGGAGGACCGCCTGAGCAGCAGGAGGCGGTCGTACTCCTCGACGACGAAGCCGGGCCCGGCGGGCCCGGTGTCCCGCGGCGTCCGGCCGGTGCCGGAAGGGCGGGTCGCGGCCCGGCGGCGGCCCCAGCGCATCAGCGGTCGCCTCCTTCGACGACCGGGGACCGGAGACCAGCGTCCGGATTCATGGTGTAGGGCGCGAACATGGCAGGTGTATCCCGGGTGACATGTGCGGATGGAGAACGGAAATCTGGGCGCGCGGGCCGTGCCGTGGGCTGTCGTGGGGTCACCGCGCGATCTCCGGGGCGAAGTACCTCGAGCCGTCGGAGTACAGCCGGACGACGCCGTACGTGCCGCCGCCGAAGGTGTGGGACCGTCCGTCCGGGGTGACGACGGTGATCTCGACGCCGAGAACGTCGGCCGCCCTTGCGACCGTTCGCCTCCAGGCGTCGGCCCGCCCCGTGTCCGCCGACCCCGTGTCGTCCGGCCCCACGCCGGTCGGCCCGGCGTCGGCCCCGTCGCGGCTCAGCAGCCAGCGCAGGTGCTGGGCGGGGGTGAGGCCGAGGTCCCGTACCGTCAGGGCGCCGCCGAGCAGCACCGCCTGGGCGATCTGGCCGGCGGTGAGGGTGATGCCGAGGCCGGGCAGGTCGTCCACGGGGACCAGGTGGCCGGGGTCGGCCGAGGGCAGCGGGCCGTGCGTGCCGAGCGCCTCCGCCAGGGCGTCCGCGAGCGGCAGTCCGGGCGCCGGCCGCGCGCCTTGCGAGGCCGCGGACGCCGTGCCCGAGGCGGCGGGCGCGGTCCCCCGCGGGGCGGCGTGCACGGTGGCGGCCGCCTCGCGGCGGCGCAGCGGGGCCATGCGTTCGGCGATCGCCGCGTCGATGCGGGCGCGGCGGGCCTCCCGTGCGGCGGCGACGGCGTCCCTGGCCGCCTGTTCGACGGTCGCGGCGTCCACCTCGGCGATGGCGGTGACGAGCCGGGCGAGTTCCTTCTGGTTGCCGTGGCCGATGCCGATGTTGTGGTGGGTGTGCGCCGTGCGCACGTCGGTCACGTCCTGCGGGGAGCGGAAGTTGGCGGCGGCTCCGGTGCGCAGCCGCTCCTGGTGGATCAGCGCGGAGTTGCGCACCCGGTACGCGCCCTCCTGCTGGTTGGGCGTGCCGTACGCCTCGACGAAGCCCCAGTAGGCGTCCCACGGCAGCGTGAACTCCAGCACCTTCTCCTGGTCGGAGGCGGCGTTGGCGTTGCTGAAGACGCTGGTGTGGGAGAGGGAGGTGGTGAAGAACTTGCGGTACTCGTCGCTGCGGTTGTAGGCCATCGCCGCGGTGAACGCCGCTCGCGGGTCGCGGGCGCTCAGGAACTGGGCGGCTTCCTGGTCGGACATCTTGCGGTAGAGGCGCAAGGGCTGTCCGGGTTCGTGGGCGATGGGGGTGGGGGCCGCCCTCTGCTCGTCCCTGATGCGCACCAGGTCGTCGTGGAACTGGCGCATCCGGTCGCGCATCGTGTCGTGCGTGGCGAGGCCGGCGACCACGACGTCCTGGGCGTAGGCGAAGACGTAGTAGCCGCTGGTGAAGTCGGCGGCGGCCTCGTCGGTCTCGAAGAACTCGGCGTAGGCCCGGTAGTACGTCTCCATCACGTCTGCGGTGAGCCGCTTGGCGGGGCCTGGCGCGGCGTGCAGGCCCTCCGCCGGGGCCGGTCCGTCCCCGCCCCGCTCCCGGGGCGGGGTGGGGAGGGAGGGCTCCGGCTCCGGTGCGGTCGCCTCGCCGATGCCGGTCATGAAGTCGAGGAACGCCTCGTACACCGCGTTGTCTGCGGCGGTGGCGGCCACCGGGTTGGCGGCGGCGTCGTGCACGGACTGCGGGTCGGCGCCGTACAACCGCTCCAGCAGGGGCAGCAGTTCGGGCTCGTGGGCGCGCACCCAGTCGGCGCCGTTGTTGCGGGGGCGGCCGGTGTCGGCGTCGGCGCCGTGGTTGGCGCCCAGGTAGGCGTTGCTGAGCTGGGCGAAGAACTCGTAGGCGTCCGTGGACGCGTAGTTGTCCGCCTCCCGGCCCGTCAGGTCGCGGCGTATTCCGTCGGGCCACGGGGCGTCGGGGCCGGCGGCGCGTCGGGCCTGGAAGACCCGGTCGATCAGGGCGCGGTCGGCGTCGGTGAGCGCGGCCGTGTGCAGCAGGTGCGCCAGCTCGTGCGTGGCGGAGGAGTAACCCTCGGGCTGGTGCGGGACGGGGCCCACCGGGGTCCGCTCCCCCAGCAGGTTCTCCTCGGGGATCGCCGCGACCAGTCCGCTCTGCGCGCCCCGGAGTTCGTCGAGGCCGCGGCCGGGGACGCCGTGCAGTCCGGCGAAGGAGCCGACCGAGCCGAGCGGCACGTCCTGCGGGAGCACCAGCACGGTGGCGCCGGACGCCAGCAGACGTGTCACCGTGTCCGGGTCGCGCAGCATCCGCGCCGCCTGCGCGTACGCCTCCTGGCGCGCCGACGCCGGGCGCGCGGTCTCGCCGGGCACGACCACCAGCAGACGGGCGGCGAACTGGGCGAACTCCCCCGCGGTCAGGCGGGATCGCGCGCCCGCCACGAAGTCCGGGCGACCGGCCAGCCAGCGCCGGTGGGCGGGGCTCAGCAGCGTCACGGCCTCCAGCAGGCCGGCGGCGGGCAGCGCCGACAGGCCCGCCACGAGCGCGGCGGACGCCGGCGGTTCGACCGCGTCCGGGACCGCCACCGTGGTGTTCGGCGCCCGGCCGCCCGGCGCGGCGGCGCCCGGGTCGGACAGGGCGAACGGCTCGCCGTGGCCACCGCGCTGCTGCGCCGCCGCCAGCTTGCGGTCCACCAGGTCGGAGGCGCGCTGACGCAGTTCGGCGCGCAGGTCGTCGGACGCCGCCTGCGCGGCGGCGTCGACCTCGGCCTCCGGTACCAGGCGCCGGGCGGTCACCAGCCGGGCGAACGGGGTCAGGTTGCCGTGCCCGACGCCGATGTTGTGATGGGTGCGGGCCGTGACCACGCCCGTGACCTCTTCGGGGGTGGTGAAGTTGACCGCCGGGCCCTTGCGCAGCCGCTCCTGGTGCACCAGCGCCGAGTTCCGTATCCGGTACGCGCCTTCCTGCTGGTTGGGGGTGCCGTAGCGGGTGACGAAGTCCCAGTAGCCGTTCCACGGCAGGGTGAACTCGACGACGACCTGGTCGTCGGAGGTGGCGTTGGCGTTGTCGAAGACCTTGGTGTGGGACAGCGACGTGGTGAAGTACTTGCGGTATTCGTCGCTGCGGTTGTAGCTCATGGCGGCGTTGAGGCCGGCCGTGGCCGTTCCGGCGAGGATCTGGTCGGCCTCGGCGCGGGACATCTTCCGGTACAGGCGCATCGGCTCGCCGCCGGGGTGCGCCATGGGAGTGGCCTCCTCCTCGCGTGCCTCGCGCAGGGCGGTCAGCTCGTCGTGGAAGCGCTCCATCTGGAGGGGCAGGCGGGGGTCGTCGACCACCTTCTGGGTGACGATGTCCTGGTCGTGGATGAAGGAGTAGTAGACGGTGTCGAAGTCGGTCGCCTCCTGTCCCGGCGCGAACAGGTGGTTGGCGTACGCCCGGTAGAGCGCCGCGGTGACTTGCGGCGTCAGCCGGCCCGACGGGGCGGCGTGCACGGTGCCGGAGCCGGAACCGGAGCCGGAGCGGGAGCCGGAACCGGATGCTGCCGGCGGCCGGACGGGGTCGGCGAGCTGGTAGTGGCGGTCGTCGAGGCTGAGGACGATGCGCCGCCGCTCCTCGCGGCCCTCGCCGCCGCCGTCGCCGACGAGGCCGCCCAGCGCGCCGGACCCCGGGCGGTCGCCGGGGGTGAAGTCCAGGAAGGCGCCGTCTCCGAGGACGACGGTCACGTCGATGCCGAAGGTGCGGGCGGCGAGCAGGGGGAGCAGGTCGGCGGCCCCGTGGTTCCAGCCGGCCTCGTCGGCGGCGTCGCCGGCCCGCGTGAGCTGCGCGACGGCCAGTCGGGCGCGCGCCCGGTCGCTCAGGTCGGCGGCGTGCGGCACCACGCCGAGGGCGTCGAACTCGCGGCGGCCCGGGGTGTCCGGGGCGAGGTCCGGGACGGGCCCGGTGCCGTCGATCTCCTCGGCGGTGAACCGGTCGGTGTCGTCGGGGGCGACCAGGGCGAGCAGATCGGCGTCGGCCGGGTCGGACAGGCGGGCGGCGAGGAGTTCGCGCAGGGCGGCCGGGAGCGCGGCGTCGGCGGGGTCGAGGCCGCGCTCGGCGAGGAGGTGGGGTGCGGTCCGGGCGAGCCCTTCGCCGAGTGCGCGGAAGAATGCCTCGCCGTCGCGGGCCACGTTGTGCAGGGTGTACGCCGTCCCGTCGGGTCCGACGAGGCGGGCGCCGCCCGCGTCGCGGGTGTAGCGCGGGGCGGGCGCGGGGAGCCGGGGGGCGGGCGGCTTGGGCGGGGGCGTGTGGGTGACGAGCGGCGGCTCGGCGAGGTCGCCGAGGACGGCGCGTCCCTCGGGGGTGGCGGCGAGCTGGTGCCAGCGGGTGAGCCGGTCGGCGTCGGCGCGGACGCGGTGGAACTCGGAGGCGGCGTTCTCGGCGGTGGCGCGCAGGGCGTCCAGCTGAGCGCGGCGGGCGTCGAAGGCCGCCTGGGCGGCGTCGAAGCGGCGGGTGGCGGCGTCGAGGGCGGCGCGGGCGACGGCGTCGGCGCGGGCCGGGCCGGTGAGCCGGCGGGCGGCGGTCTCCTGCCGGGTCCGGGCCTCCGCGAGACGCCGGTCGGCCTCGGCCGCCAGGTCGGCGGCCGTCCGCCGGGCGCGCACCGGGTCGGGGGCCGGGGCGGGTGCTGAGGTCGGGGCGGTGGCCGGGGCGGGGGCGGCGGCCGGCGTCGGGGCGGCGTCGGTCTCGGCCGTGGTCAGTGCGTCCGCCGCCGTGTCCTGGGCGGTCCGTGCCGAGGCCACGCGCCGGTCGGCGGCGTCGCGCAGGGCGGCGGCCCGGTCGCGGGCGGCCGTCAGGTCGTTCCCGGCGCGGGTGAGCGCGTCGGGGTCGAGGCCGGAGTCGGGCAGTTCGGCCCAGCCCTGAAGGTCCGTCAGACGGTCGGTGGCGGTGTCGACGAGGGCCTGGGCGCGGGCCCGGTCCCGCTCGGCGTCGCGCAGGGCCTGGTCGAGGTCGGCGCGGGCCAGGTCGTAGGCGTCGGCGGCGCCGGTGAGGGCGTCCGCCGCGGCGTGGTCGCGGACGGCGTCGTCCTGGGCCTCCTGGAGGGCGGCGTCGGCGTCGTCGGCGGCGTCCAGCAGGGGGGCCAGCCGGACGGCGGCGGCGTCGGCGGCGCCACGGGCGTCGGCCAGTGCGGTGCGGGCGGCGTCGAGGTCCTCGCGCAGGGCGAGGGCCGTGCGGCGCGCCTTCCAGTAGGCCTTGTCGGCGTCCGTCCAGGCCTTGCTCGCCTTCCCGGTCTCGTCCCAGGCCCGGGCGACCCGCGCGGGGAAGTTGGCGTCGCTGATCAGGCCGAGGCCGCGGGCGACGTCCTCGCGGATCCACGCGAGCGCGTACGTGCGCGAGCCGACCGCCTTGGGTCCCGGCCGCCGGATGCCGAACGTGCCGGCGAGGAACCGGCCGATGCGGGCGTCCTTGATGCCGCGGTGCACCTCGGCGACGCTCAGCCAGTCGGTGGGGACGGCGAACAGGAAGCTGCGGCCCGTGGCGGGTTTGACGTTGACGGACGACAGGTGGTCCTCGCCGACCGGTGTGCCGTCGGAGTCGTTCGCGAAGGGGCCGGTGCCCGTCGCGCCGATCTGGTTCACGCCCGTCGGCTCCGTGCGGATCATCACGCCGCCGCCGAGCGCGGAGTCCTGCGTGTTCTCCTGCCCGGCCGAGGTGCTCACGCCCTCCGCTGTCTCGCGCAGCACCTCCAGCTTCTTGCCGTCGGCGACGCTCAGCAGGACGGCGCCGCTGAAGTCGGGCCTGGAGTGCAGCGCCAGGGAGGCGGTGTCGGTGCCGACCGGGTTGCGGTGGGTCAGGCCCGGCACCTGGTAGCCGGCGGGGGTGAGGGCCCGGTCGTAGAAGGTGGACAGGGCGGTGTTGCCGGTGCCGTCCTCCAGGGCCTGGGCGGGGGCACTGCCGGGGCGGGTGAGGGCGGTGGTGCGGGCGCGGTGCAGGAGCCTGTCCCGGGTGTCGTCGGAGGCGTCGTCGGCGTCGAGGCGGGTGAGGTCGATGCCGTAGGCCTCGGCGAGGGCGCGTTCGTTGGCCTCGCGGAGGTGGTCGAGGCCGACGATGCGACGGACGTGGAAGCCGTTCTCGGGGAAGGTGAACGGCCGCAGCGTGCCGTCGCCGAAGCGGACGTCGGGGCCGAGCAGTTCGGGGCGGTGTCCGGAGCGGGGCCGGGCGGTGACGGTGAGGTCGGGCGGGGCGAGCCGCGGGTCCGGGGCGGGCAGGCCCGGCGCGGGGTCGGGGCGCATGAGGCTGAGCGGGACGTGTTCGAGGAGGGTGCCGATGTCGCCGGTCTCGCTGACGCGCTGCTTGCCGGTGAACCGCCGCAGGGCGTCGCGCACCGGCCGGTCCGTGCCCTCGGCGTCGTCGGCGGGGGCGTCGTCGAACTCCAGGGTGAGGCGCAGCCGGTACGGCGTGGCGACCTCGGCGTGCGGTTCGGTGGACGCGGCCCGGTAGGTGGTGCTGGTGGAGACGGCGTGGCCGGCGGAGACGGAGCGGCGCGAGGAGCCCGTCTCGGCGTAGGTGGGCCCGGAGGCGACGGCGGTGGGGTCCCCGGTGCCGACCTGTTCGCCGACCAGGATGCCGATGTCGCTGCCGGAGGAGAACTCGGCGCTCTGCTGGACGGTTTCGACGGCGCGCCGGTTCTCCTCCATCTCCGTGCCGTGGTCGAGCATCTCGAACGACGGCGCGCCCGGAAGGAGTTCGACGCGGACGCGGGCGCGGCGGCTGCCGATGCGGACGCTGCCCCAGCCCCAGCCGCCGGAGCGGGCGAGGGCGGTGGCGCCGTTGCCGGTCAGCTCCCGGTTGAGGGCGCGCAGGACGCGGGAGGTGACCAGCAGCCGGATCCGTTCGCGCTCCTGGTCGTCGAGGCCGAGCCGGGCGACCTTCCGCTGGAAGGCGGCGAGGACGTCGGTGGGGTCGAGGGAGTTGACCGGGTAGGCGCCGAAGGAATTGCCGTTCAGCCAGGGTTGGGGCGACCAGCTGTCGCGGGTGTAGCGGGGGACGTCGCCCATGCCGTCGTCGATCAGGCCGAGCCGGTGGGCGCTCTTCTCGGGGACGTGGGCCTGCCAGCCGCCGGGCACCTGGACGACGGTTCCCGCGGCGCCGGCGAAGTAGCCGGGGACCAGGCTGCTGCCCCCGGCGGACGTGCCGAGCACGCTGGAGGTCATCGCCGCCCAGTGCTCGACGGTGCCGGTGATCAGGACCTGGTGGCCGAAGCCCTTGAGGTTGAGGTCGGCGACGACGCTGCGGTTGACGGACAGGTTCTGCTGGGCGCTCTCCGACCACGGGTTGACGACGATGCCGTAGAGGCCGACCGGGCCGGGGCCCGCGCCGTGCGGGCGGGTGTGGGTGAGCTGGCCGCCGAAGGAGTGGACGACGCTCTTGCCGACCTTCCCGGAGGCCTGGCTGCCGCTGCCGAGGATCATCTCCGTGTCCATGAGGACGGCGCCGGTCAGGGCGTGCACGTCGGTGACGCGGGTGTAGTGCCGGAAGGTCGCCCACAGGGTGCCGTACGGCGGCTTGGCCATGATGCCGGCGATGCCGAGGCCGAGCGCGCCGGAGCTCTGGTCGAAGTTGGCGGTGGCGAACTGCGGCTGGAACGCCCGCATGACGGCCTCGCGGGCGGGCGCGCCCTCCTCGGTGAGCTGCCAGGCGCCGCCGGAGGCGCCCCGCACGACGGCGGCGACGGCGTCGACCAGGCCCGGCGGCACGACGACGCCGATGGTGAGGAAGGGGTGGTTCTGCAGCTCGTGGAAGAGCCGGCCGCCCCGGCCGGTCACCCGACCCTCGTCCCGGGACAGGTCGCCGGAGGCGAGGGCGAAGGCGCGCGCCCTGCTCATGGGCGCGGTGTCGAGGGGTCCGCGCAGCAGCGCGTAGGGGTTGGCGGCGCCCTGCCGGTGCGGGTCGACGGCGGGGGTGTGCTGGTCGGGGACGCTGATGAGGACCTGGCCGGTGCGCGGGCCGCCGCGGACGAGCGCGCCCCGGGCCGTGGCGCCGATGAGGATGTCCTGCGGGCGGCTGAAGACGAACGGCTGGGTGCCGAGCAGGCCGAGGGTGGCCACGCCCCGCAGCAGTCCGCGCAAGCGCCAGTAGCCGCCGTGGGTGACGGTGAGCGCCAGGTCGTAGCGGTAGAGGTGGGACGGCCCGGTGCTCACCGACATCGGCTCGTTGGTGGCGCTGAAGCCGAAGCCGGACTCGTCCTCGTACTGTGCGCCGGAACGCCAGCCGAGGCTGAGCACACCGGAGTTGTCGGGGACGCCGACGGCCTGGTTGGTGAGGCTGTCCGGGTCGCGGAAGCCGAGCTGGAGGTCGGCGCCGCCGGCGAGGGCGCGCTTGCGGCTCTCCTGGCCGTCGAGGCGCTGTCCGCCGGGTGCGCTGTGCCGCAGTCTGAGGTCGTCCTGGCGGCCTTCGTAGCGGCGGTTGGTGAGGTCGCCGTGCACCCAGATGTAGCGGTGGCCCTGGCCGAAGGTGCCGGGTTCGGTGAGCCGGATCCGGATGCCGGTGCTGATCAGGGCCTCCAGGCTGCCGGAGAGGCTCTGGTGGGAGAGGGCGGTGAGGATCTCCAGGCTGTTGCTGACGGCCGTCTGGTAGGCGTCGGCGTCCTTCCAGCGGTGTCCGGCGGGGCGGGCGAAGGGGCCGGCCGACGTCAGCCGGGAGCGGGTCCGGGCGACGATGCCGCGCGTGTCGGGCGGGGTCAGCTGGTCCAGCGGGGCGACCAGGCCGGGGTAGGCGTCGGCGACGGCGGCGAGGACGTCGTCGGCGAACGCGTCGGGCAGGGTGCGGCCCGGGGTGCCGGTGGCGCCGTCGCCGTCGGTGCGGCGGCCGTCGGTGTGCGCGAACTCCTCGACCCGGTGCATGCCGAGGGTCGTCGGGTGGTCGGCGGTGAGCTGGGCGGGTGCGAACGGCGCGGGCAGTCCGTGGCGTCGGGGGGTGGTGGTGCCGTCGTCCCAGCCGGCGAGGCGGCGGGCCTCGGTGCGGGTCATCCGGTCCACGCTCCAGGTGTGGAAGCGGCGCGGCGGGTCGCCGCTGCCGCCCCGGCGGACGTAGACCGTCTTCTTCACCAGGTAGAGACCGGTCGGGTCGCCCTTGACCTGACCGGACGTCTTCAGGCCGCCGAAGCCGCCGAGGGCCGCCGACCGGGACACCGCGAACAGGTAGCGGAACGCCGGGCCGAACTGGAGCCGCAGGTTGAGGTTGCCGCCGCCGAGGTCGAAGAAGTTGAACGAAGGGCCGGCGACGACGTCCCCGCCGAAGTGGACGCCCTTGCTCAGCCCGCGGTCGTTGCGGACCACCGAGGTGTTGATGTCGCGCAGTTCCGCCTGCGACGTCTCGTCGATGAGCCGGGCCTGGACCGGCACGACCCGCTCCACGACGAAGAAGCCGAGCGGGGTGCGCCCCCGGTCGTCCGCGAACAGCGGCGCGGTCGCGAGCCGTCCCTGTGCCAGGAGTCGGGCGTGCCGCTGGAAGGACTCGCCGGAGAAGAAGGCGTCGAGCTCCTGGTAGGCGGTGCTGCCGGGCTTGACGCCGATCTCTGCGGCCGCCCAGTCGCGGATCGCGGCGACCGGTCCGAAGCCCTCGGTGCGCACCAGGCGGTACTGGGAGTCGTGGTCGAGGGAGATGGTGCGCGGGATGCGGCCGGGCCCGTACGGCTCGACCGCGCTGTCGGGCAGCCGCAGCATCAGGCCGTCGCGCACGGCGAACGACCTCGTCACCGGTCGCGGGCCGGGCGCGGGGACGGTCCGTCCGGTGGCGGGGGCTGCCTGACCGGTGGCGGGGACGGTCCGTCCGGTGGCGGGGGCGGGCGTGCCGACGTCGTTGCCGTCGGCGTCGGTCACCCTGAACTCCAGGTACACGTCGTCCAGATAGACCTTCGACCCGTCGAGGGTGCGGGTCTCCGTCTGGCTGACGGTCTGGTCCGTCTGCCCGTAGCCGACCTTCGTGCTGGCGCCGCCGCGCAGCGCCAGACGCCCGAGCCCGCCGAACGCCGCGATCGACGCGGGGCCCAGCAGGGGCCCGCCCAGGCCGAGTTGGGTGACGGACTGCACGCCCTTGCTCTGGCCGGCCTGGAGGGTGGCCCGGTCCATGGTGTCGATCTTGCTGGGGTTGCCGTAGTCGTCGGCGAAGCGGGACCAGTTGCCGTAGTGCCGGGCCGTGATGTGCAGCACGCGCGTCTGCCCGGCGGCGTTCGTGTACGGGAACTGCCGGCCCCCCGTCAGGGTGCGGGGGCGCCGGGCCAGCGTCATCCGGACGTCGGCCATCAGCCCCGCGCCGGGCGGGGCGTTGCGGCCCGGGTCGCCGGGGCGCACGGACGCGTCGCTCGCGAGCAGGGCGCCGATCTGGGCCAGCACCTCGGGGATGCCGCGCAGCGCCACGTCGCTCTGCCCGAACGTCACCGGGTCCGCGAGCATCTCCGCCAGCAGGTCGGCGGGCACGCCGGGCAGGAGGGAGGGGAGGTCGTCGACGTAGGCCGGCATCGAGGTGCCGTCCTCGAACCGGGCCGGCTGCCGGAACCCGGCGGGGGCGGGGGCGGCGTGGTCGAGCCACGGGGGCCGGGTGCGGTCGAGGTGGTGGTTGATCCAGAGGCGTTCGCGGGGGGCGGGCGGGGTGGGAGCGGGGGTGGGGACGGAGGAGGTCGTGGGGAGGGGGGCGGGGGTGGCGATCTCGACGACCGGGTCGCCGTGGGGGATGACCTCGATCTCGTCGTCGGCGTCGGTCTCGTCGTGGGGGGTGGGGGTCCGGGCGGGGCCGGAGGTCTCGGCGGCCTCGACGATGTCCTCCGCCCCGGTGACGGGGGCGGTTTCGGTGACGTCGGCGGCGGTCTCGGCGACAGGTCCGGTTCCGAGGTCGGGGGCGGCGGTTCCGGCCGCCGGATCGGAGACGGTGGGCACGGACGGCACGGGAGGGCGAGGGGCGTGGGGTTCCGCGCCCAGGCGGACGTCGGCCGTCGTCGTCGCGGGGCGGCGGGCGGGCGGCACGGTGGCGCCGCTCTCCGGGGGCACCGTGGTCAGGTCGCCGACGAGGGCGCCGAGCAGCGCCAGATGCCGGCCGCGCAGGCCGCCCTGCACGAGCCCGCCCGGGGCCGGGCGGGTGTAGTCGCCGAGCAGGCTGCCCGGGATGTCGGGCCGCTGCGGGGCCGCCGGGTCGCCGGCGCGCGCCTCGTCACGCAGGCCGAGCTGGTGGGCGATCTCGTGCGCGTAGTCGACGGGGTCGGCGTCCGCCCACCAGGCGGTGCGGGTCATCTGCTGGTCGCGGCCGACGAGGCGGACGTCGAGTGCGTTGGGGTGGTCGTCGGCCTGCGCCTGTTCGACGGTGACGTGCAGCAGGTCGCCGTCGGGGAGGCGGTGGCCGTGGGTGTTGAAGTAGGCCTCGACGCCGGAGCGCACCTTGTCCCAGACGTCGGCGGGCAGGCCGTCCGGCGCGGCGACGATCCGCACCGTGAGGTCGGTGATCCACTGCCCGTCCCACTCGACGCGCCGCGCCTCGAACTTCGACCGCACGGTGTACTGCGTCGTCTCGCCCGGACGCGCCGGGTCGGGCGGCGTGGACACGGGGTCGACCCAGGTGTGCGCCCGCGTCACCGGGGCGGCGGCGGCACGGGCGGCCTCGAACGCGGGGTTCCCCGTCAGGGAGGCGGGCGCGGGGACGTGGGCGGGTACCGGCTCGGCGGACGGCAGGTCCGCCGTCCCCGTGCTCCCGTCCTGGTCGGGGTCGGAGGTGCGACCGTCCGCTCCGGGAGTCCTGGCCGTGCCGTCGGCGTTCTGGCCGACGGGGACGTTCCCGCCCGTCGCCGTCGTCGGGACGGGAACGGCGGGCACCGCGTCCGGCCGCTCCCCCTCCGCCGCCGCGTCCTGCTCGGCCACCGGAACCGTACGGCCGTCCTCCCCGCCCTGCGTCCGCGGCGGCGCGCCCGTGCCGCGAGGGGTGCCGGCCGTTCCGTCGGCGTCCTGCCCGACGGGGGCGTTCCCGCCGGTCGCCGTGGGAACGGGGGCGGCAGGCGTCACGTCGGGCCGGTCCTCCGCCGCCCCGTCCTGTTCGGGGACGAACGTCCGGCCCTCCTCCCCGCCCTGCGCCCGCGGCGGCGCGCCGGCCCCGCGCGGGACCGTCGTGCCGTTCCCGTCCGTGCCCGTCGGGGTCGCGGTGCTCGCGCGATCCCGGGCGCCCTCGGCGCCCTCGACGTCCTCGGCGTCCCGGCCGAAGGGGACGTCCGTGCCGTGCCCGGACTCCCCGGTCTGCGTGAGTCCCTGCCCCGGCCTGACCCGCCCCTGCACGTCGGGCGCGCTGCCGGTCGGCCCGGTCGGCAGGGCGTCCGGCGACGACAGGGCGGCGTCGTCGGCGCTCCAGAGGCTCTCGGTGTCGAAAGCGTCGCGCGGCGGCGCGTTGGTGAACCCCTTCCCGGCGAGCGGCGGCGTGGAGACGGGCGAGGACGTCGTCGGCGTCGGGGTGGGCGTCGAGTCGTACGTCGTGTCCGAGGCCAGGGACGTGGTGTCCGGGTCGAACAGCGGGTCGTCGTACCGGGACGACGACCCGGCCGACGAGACGGTGTCGTCGTAGCCGCCGTACGTCACCGGCGTGTTGGTGGTCGCCGGCGCCGGGATCGGCGTCGGCGGGGTGTCCGTGGACCGCGTCGGCAGCGGTCCCGGCGCCGGGGTGGGCGTGGGAGGCGCCGGCGTGGGGGCCGGGCCGCTCGTGCCGGCCGTGCCGCCGTCCTTGTCGAGGAACGTCGTCGAGTCGTTGACGTCGCCGAAGTCGGTCGTGGTGGTGAACTTGTCGTGCAGCCACAGGGCGCCCGCCAGCGCCCCGCCGCCCGCCACCACGTCGAACATCGAGCTGGTGCCGGAGCCGACGAACGTCTCCCACTTGAAGTCCCACGTCCCCTCGAAGGCGCCCTGGACGAGGTACTCGCCGACCGACTCGCTCACCGCGCCGACGACGAACGCACCGCCCAGCTCCCCGGCGCCGTTCAGGGTGATGTTCCACTTGGGGTGGTTCTTGGCGAAGGTGTCGAAGTTGTCGAAGGAGTTCTTGAACCAGTTCTTCAGGAAGTTGCCGCCGGCCTCCAGGATCGACCCGAACAGGCCGACCACCGCGCCGAACGCCGCCGCCTTGCCGACCTCCTTCCAGTCGATCCCGTCCGGCTTGCGCCCCCCGGGGTTCAGCGCGATCTGCGCCAGCCGCACCGCGAGCGTCTGCAGCGCCTCCTCGAACGCCTCGGTGAGCGTCGGGGCGAGATGCGTCATGCGCAGCAGCCGGTCCACGATCAGCAGCACCGCCAGTCTGCTGCGGGCCCGGGCCAGCGCCATCTGGGACAGCGAGGTGCCGCCGGTGATCGCGGCCAGCGCCGCGAGCAGCGCCAGCTCGATGAGGAGCATGACGATCTCGGCGATGATCTCCCACTTCGCCGCCTGGATCTTGATCGAGTGGTCGACCTGCCCGCGGGCGATGTCCTCCAGGTCGTCGATCATCGAGTTCAGGTGGTTGACGCCGCCGTCGTTGGTCAGCAGCGACAGCCCCCGGACGTACTGGTCCCCGACGTCCTTGGGCAGCGAGGTGGACGCGTCGACGATGGAGCGCTGGATCTCGTCGCTCAGCTCGCGGATGCCGCGGCCGAAGTCGAGGTAGAGGTCCTTGCTGGCGTAGGCGAGGTTCTCCCTGGCCTGCAACGGCATTTCGCCGATGAGGATCCAGAGCATCTTCCTGACGTCCTCAGGAAAGTTGATCTCCTGCACCCGAAACTCCCACTCGCCAACTCGTCCACCGTGCTCCGCGGTCCGGCGTCAGTGCCGCCCGCCGTGATCGCCGCCGACGGCGTCCTCGGTCCGGCGCTGGTGCTCGCGGATGCGGTCCGTGGAGTCGGTGCGGGTCTTCTCGATGTTCTCCAGGTTCGCGATCGTCGCGGAGACCAGGCCGTACAGGGCGTCGTACAGCGTGGTGCTGGTGCCCAGGCAGTACTGGTTGTTGCGCTCGTAGACGGGGCGGACCTGGTGGGCGTAGTCGTCGGTCCAGCCGGGCCACTCCGTGTACGCCCGCTCCTGGTTGGTGAACTGCTCGCCCAGCTTGCGCGCCAGCTCCGGCAGCCGCTTCATCCGCTCGATGCTCGACCGGAGCGCCTCCGGGTTCGCTTCGTAGACGCCGCTCATGACCGGCCCCTTCCTCGTGTCCGTGCGTCGTCGGTGTCCTCGTGGATCTCGTCGCGCAGCCGGCTTCCGCCGCGCCGCCCGTGGCCGCCGCCGGCCTCCGCGTCCAGCGCCGGTCCGAAGATGCGCTCCCAGTCGACGTCGACGCCGCGCAGCTCCGGGACACCGGCGCTGGGCTCGGTCAGCGGGCGGAAGACGTCCATCACCTCGCGCGCCATCTGCGCCCGGCCCCGGCCGACCGCCTCCATCACCGAGGCGGCGAGCTGGGCGGCGTTCATCGAACGGTACTTGTTGTCCAGGAACTTCAGTCCGGTCAGCTCGCCGCCCGCGCCGACGGTGACCTCCACGGCCCGGTCGCGGGAGCGCACGGTCGCGGAGGCGGCGGCGAGTTGCTGCTCGGCGCGCGCCACCGCGGCCTGCACGGACTCCAGTTCGGCCATCGCCTTGGCGATGCGCTGCTCGATCGGTTCTGTCACGGGGTGGTCCTCCGCCGGTCCGTGGGGTTCATCGGCCGATGACGGCGGGCGCGCCGCCCTCGTCGGTGCCCCACACGTCGTCGTCGTCCTGCGCCCAGGCCTCCCGGGTGCGGTCGCCGCTCTGCGTCTGCGGCTGCCCGCCGGGGGCTCCCGCGCCGCCCGTCGGCAGGAAGGGGCCGGAGCCGGTGGTGGCGGTGGCACGGGGGGTGGAGACCCGTACGTCGTTCTCGTCCGGTACGGCTCCCCGCGGGAGGGAACCGGCGCCGTACCTGCCGCCGCTGCCGCGAGTGTGCAGGGACTGGCCGTCGTCGATGACGTTGCGGACGCGCTCGTTCTGGTTCTGGCCGCCCGCTCCCATGCCCCCCATGCCGCCCATCGGCATCCCTCCCATGGGCATGCCGCCCATGCCGACGCCGCCGGGCAGCGAACCGGTGTTCAGCGGCGTGCCGATGTCCGCGGCCGACGGGGCCGCGGCGGCGGCCGGGGTGGCGTACGGCGACTCGTACGGGGAGTCGGCGTCGTACAGCTCCTCCTCGTACGAACCGAAGTCGTACGCCGGGGACGAGTAGGAGGGCGACGTGTAGGAAGGGGTGAAGGAGGACGTGCCGGGGGAGCCGGGGCCGGCGCCGAGGCCGGGGAGGGAGGGCAGGTCGCCGGCCGAGCCGCCCAGATGGCCGGTGCTGACGGTGCCGTCCGGGCGGGTGGTCGTGCCGATGCCGGTGTCCGGGTCGACCGTGGTGGTCGTGCCGTCGGGGTACTCGGTGACAATGTTCCCCTCGGAGTCGAGGCGGGTCACGCTGCCGTCCGGGTTCGGGAGCAGGTCGCCGACGTTGAGCGGGCCGGTCTGGACGGTGCCGTCGGGATGGGTGACGGTCGCCGTGCGCAGCTCGGGGTCGATGCGGACGGAGCTGCCGTCGGGGTACTCGGTGACGAGGCGCCCGTTGTCGTCGAGGGTGGTGACGCTGCCGCCGGGGTTGGTCAGCGTGCCGTCGGCGTAGGGGTTGGCGGCGATCTGCTCGGGGGTCGGGGAGCCGAGGTCGCCGGTGTTGAGGTCGCCCGAGCCGAGGGAGAGGTCACCCGTGTCCAGGCCGCCCGAGCCGAGGGACAGATCACCGGTGTTCAGCTCGCCCGAGCCGAGCGAGAGGTCGCCCGAGCCGGGCAGGTCGCCGCCGCCCGGGTTGAGCAGCCCGCTCTGCTGGTAGGCGGCCTGGGCCTGCTGCCAGGCCTCCTCCTGCTTGCGCTCGGCCTCCTCCTGCCGCGCCTGCTGCTCGGCCTCCCGCTTCTCCTGCTCGGTCAGCAGCTGTTCCTGGCGCAGTTCCTGCTCGGTCCGGAGCCGGCGCTGCTCCTCCTCCTGGCGCTTCTGCTCCTGCTCGGCCTTCGCCTCCGCCTCGGCCTGCTTGGCCTCCTGCTCCTGGAGCCGCTGTTCGGCCCTGGCCTCGGCCTCCGCCTGCTTCTCCTCGGCCTCCTTCTCCTTGGCCTCCTGCTCGGCCCGGAGTTCGGCCTCCTTCTGCTCGGCCTTGGCCTCGGCCTCCGCCTGCTTGCGCTCCTGCTCCTTGCGGGCGGCCTCCTGGTCGGCGCGGGCCTGGTTGAACTGGCTTATCTGCAACTGCTCCGCGCGGGCCTGGGCCTCCTCCTGCTTGCGCTGCGCCTCCTCCTGCTTCTTCTCCTGTTCGGCCTGCTGCTGTTCGGCCCTGGCCTCGGCCTCGGCCTGTTTCTGCTCGGCCTCCTTCTCCTTGCGGTCCTGCTCCGCCCTCGCCTCGGCCTCCTTCTGCTCGGCCTTGGCCTCGGCCTCCGCCTGCTTCTGCTCGGCCTCCTTCTCCCGGCGCTCCTGCTCCGCCCTCGCCTCGGCCTCCTTCTGCTCGGCCTTGGCCTCGGCCTCCGCCTGCTTCTGCTCGGCCTCCTTCTCCCGGCGCTCCTGCTCCGCCCTCGCCTCGGCCTCCTTCTGCTCGGCCTTGGCCTCGGCCTCCGCCTGCTTCTGCTCGGCCTCCTTCTCCCGGCGCTCCTGCTCGGCCCTGGCCTCCTTCTCCTTGCGTTCCTGCTCGGCCTTGGCCTCGGCCTCCTTCCTCTCCTGCTCGGCCTTGGCGGCCTTCTCCTTCTCCTCCTGCTCCTTGCGATGGCGTTCGGCCTCGGCCCTGGCCCGCTCGGCCTCGGCCTTCTGCCAGGCCATGAACTCCTCGTTCTTCCTGTTGGCCTCCGCCGCGGCCTTCTCCGCCGCCTCCTTCTCCTTCTCGGTCTTGTCCTCCTGGTAGGAACTGGTGAGGTCCTCGTCACCGCGGGTGCGGACCGAGCCGAGGTCGATGTTCTTCGAGCCCCACTTGTTGTGGATCTCGTCCAGGGCGGCGTTGGCCGGTTCCACCAGGTTCTCGATGACGGACGCCTGCCAGTTCTGCACGGCCCGCTCCCCCACCGCCTTCCAGGTGCTCAGCTGGTCCAGCGGGCCGAAGTTGTCGTTCTTGCCGAGCCGGGTCGCCGTCTGGTCGAAGCCGCCCTGGGCGTGGTAGGTCGTGTAGTAGGTGGGGTACATGCCGCCGGAGCTGTTCACCTTGTACGTGATCAGCTTGATGTTGCGTTCCCACACATGGTCGGTGATCTCCACCAGCAGGTCGTGCAGCCAGCGCAGCGGGTTGCCCATGTAGAGCTCCCAGTGCGCCCACTTGGAGTGCAGCTTGAGGACGGCGTTGCGGAACGCCGTGCCGGCCTCGCGCAGTTCGTTGCCCTGCTTGGACCGGCCGCCGGCATAGCCCATGTCCTTGGCGTAGCCCTCGTACTGCCGGTTGATGGTGTGGATCAGGTTCCAGAACACGCCCGCGGCCTGGCCGCGCCAGGCGTCGTCCTGCTCGGCGCCCACCCGGCGCTGCCACTCCGCGACGGTCTTCTGCCGGTCGCTGAAGAACTGGCCGACCCGGTCGAAGGCGGCGGCGGCCGTGTCGAACGACGACAGGGCGACGGCCTTCTCGTTGGCGACGTTGATGCCGTTCCAGGAGAAGCCGTGCGTGCCGGTGGTGTTGTTGAGCAGCGCCTCCAGGGCGCGCCCGGTCCCGTAGGCGTACTGGGTGAGCGGGGCGGTCGTCCACACGGCCTTGTCGCCGCTGAGGCCGAGGTGGTTCTCGTACTGGCTCCTGAACTCCTTGCCCTCCACGACACCGCCCGCGGGGGGCGAGTCGGTGCTGTGGTTGCCGAGCATGGTGATGCGGGCCTTGTACATCGAGACCTGGTCGCCCGCGGAGGCGTTGTCGCCGCTCGTCATGTAGAACGGGATGACGAAGTCGGTGTTCTCGATGCGGTAACCGGCGTTCTCGACCCGCCAGTTGAAGTCGTTGGGATCGACGTAGTCGACGCTGCGCTGCTTGCTGATCTCCACCTTCATCTGCTTGATGCCCTCGTTGCCGAGGAGCTTGTCGAAGAGGGTGTGCCGCTGCGGCGCCTCGTACCCGGTGAACAGCGCCACCGCCTTCTGCCAGGCGTCATTGTCTGAGGTGAGCGGGATGACGTTTTCTTCGGGCACGGTGGGACTCCGTTGACGGGCGGTTGAGCGGAGGCGGAGATCGACGGCGGGGACCGGGGGTGGCGGACGTCGGACGTCGGGCGTCCCCTAGTCGTCGTCCTCTTCGGAGCTGCCGCCGAGGGAGTCGTCGACGTCCTCGAAGATGTCGAGCAGCTTGTCGCCGTCGATCTTGGCGAGGTTGTCGCCCTGGGTCTTGAACAGCTTGTCGATGCTGGTGCGCAGGTTGTCGTCGATGTCCTCGAAGAGCGTCTTCTGGTGCTCGATGATCAGGTCGATGGCCTTGATCAGCTCGGTGACGGCCGCGACGAGCGCCTTGCCGTTGGTCCGGTCGTCGTTCGCCATCGAGCCGATCGTCAGCGGGCGCACCGCGCCCGCCAGCGAGCCCTCGGGGATCTGGCCCTCGGGCAGGAGGTTCGCCAGCGCCGGGACGATCTCGCCGCTCGGGCCGATCCCGTCGTTGAGGATCTTCGTCAGCTCGTTGCGGAAGTTGAGGATGTCGTGGTTGAGGAAGTTTTCCAGCCAGGCCTTGTCGAGATTGACCGTGGGGGTGTCCGCCATGTCCTGCTCCTGCGGGGGCTGGTGCTGTCGCTGCCGGGACGCCGGACGGCCGGCCCGCCGTCGTACGCCGCGGCGGGCCGCCGCCCGGTCTCAAGGGTCGTGAAGGGGCCGGTTCAGCGACCGACGCGCACCTCGCTCCACAGCTGGGTGAGGGACTTCTCGCTGTACTGGTAGTTGCCGGAGACGTCCGTCAGCAGCCGGGAGTGGTTCTCCAGCAGGTTCTGCATCGCCTCGACGGCCTGGTTCCAGGCGGCCTGCTTCTTGTCGTAGACGGCGCGGTCCTCGCCCTCCCAGGTCTGCTTCAGCGCCTGGAGTTCGGCGTCCAGGTTGACCAGGATGCTGGCGATCGCCCTGGTCTGCTGCACCATGTCGTCCGCCGCGTTCGACATGTGCCGGTAGTCGACGTAGATCTGTCCGTCGGTGAAGTCGCTCATGTGGGGGCCTCGTCTCGCAACAGGTGGGAAAAGGGGCGGGGGATCAGCCCTGCAGCGCGTCGAAGATGCTCTGCGACTGGGTGTAGGCGTTGTTGATGGACTCGTTGTTGGAACCCTGGGTCAGGCCCTGGACCCGGAGGGTCTCGTTGAGGGTGTCCACCATGTCCCGGACGTTCCTGGAGATGATCTCGGCCTGGTCGTCCCACAGCTTCAGCAGGTCCTGGAAGGCCTTGCCGTCCGAACCCTTGAGGCCCGAGGCCAGGTTGAACTTCATGTTCTCGACGTCCTGCCGGCAGTTCTGGACTCCGGTGAACGCCGACTCGAGGGCCTGGATGCCGTTCCGTGTCGCCTGTTCCTCTGACTGCTGGAAGCCTGCCATGTACCGCACCTCCTGAGATGGTCACGCCGCTCGGCCTGATCTTCAAAGTTCAATCAGTTGATCAGACAGTAGCGAAAACAACGCGGTCATACTGGCATGACGCCTCGTCAAACGACCTTTGGTCGGCCGAATTTGAGCGAGTTTCATGTATCGGTAACGTCAGCGTTTCTTCGTCGGCGGGGCCGCGCCCGGCTCGCCCTTCCCGGGCGTCGCGCAGGGGACGGCCGTGCTCCGGCCGCGTCCGGCCACCGCCGCCTGCCGGCCGAGGTCGGGGCCGGTCGGCAGCATCGCCAGCAGCGGCGAGGGCAGCCCGCGCGCCTGGCCGGTTCCGTACCCCAGGGCGGCCAGCGACGCCGTGTCGGAGACCCGGTACTTCATGCCGGTGTCGGTCACCAGGTACACCGTGGCGCCGACGGCCCCGCCCCCCGCGCCCAGGGCGCGCACCAGCGCCCCGCCGCCCGGACGGACGGTGATCCGGTCGACGGGCACGCAGGCCGGGGTCAGCCCCTCGGGCGCGGGCTGCGCGGCCGGGCCGAGCGACCCGGCCGGGGCCAGGGCGACGCTGACCCTGGCACCCGTGCCGCCGCCCTCGATCCGGGCGCAGACCGTCCGGCCGCGCTCCAGTCCGGCGGCCTCGGGCGGCGTCTCGGGCAGGTCGGCGAGGTCGAGCGGCGGAACCGCGGCCGTATGGCCCTCCAGCGCGTCCACGCCCAGTTCGACGGCGGCGGGCGGCTGGTCGCGGTACGCCTTCTCCCGGGTGCGCGGGTCGCCGAGGAGCAGGGCGGCGCCGGTGGCGGTGAGGGGGGTCAGCCCTTCCCGGCGCAGCAGGTAGTAGCGGGCGTCCGAGCCGGGGGCGCTGACCTGGAAGACCTGGCCGAGCCGGGTCTCGCGACCGCCCAGTTCGGGACCCTCGGCGCCGACGCCGGGGACGTCCGGCGGGGACAGGTCCGGGCCGGCGGGGAGGGAGTTGAGGAAGGCCGCGGAGACCTTGACCCGGGAGGCGGTGTCGTAGCCGAGGGAGCGGGAGGCGCCGCGGTCGTCGTTCAGGCGCAGCCGGCTGCCCCGCCACACCAGGTAGTCGGCCCGGTCGGGCCCGGTCACCACCAGGGCCCGGCCGGCGCTCAGCCCGGCCCCGTCGGCGGGCGCTCCCACGGCGAGGACGGTGGTGACCTCGCCGGTGACGGTCCCCGAGCACACCTGCCAGGGCCCGGTGTCCAGGTCGCCGGCGGCGGGCAGCGCGTCGGGCGCCCCGGTGATGCCGACCGGTGCGCCGTGCGGGACGCCGGCCAGGGAGCGGGCGCCGACGGAGGCGACCGTCATCTCGGCGCCGGCCAGCAGGCGGGCGGAGGCGTAGTTGCGCACCGGGCGGAGCCGGCCGTCGAGATAGAGGTAGCGGGACCCGGTGTCCTTGTTGACGACGAGGGTGCCCGCCTCCTTCCAGGAGTCCTTGGTCCCGGGCTTGAACAGACCCAGCACGAAGGCGCCCGCCGCCAGCAGCACGGCGATCACGACGCCGATGGCGACGCCCCGGTTGGTCCTGCCCTGCGGGCTCTCCGGGGCGTCCGGGTCGCCGCGCAGCATGGCCGAGGTGAGGCGCCCCATGACGAACATGTGCGCCTGTACCTGGTCGCGCTTGGACTGCACCGCGTCCTCCCTCAGCCGTTGAGGGACCGCAGGGCCCCGTAGACACCGAGCACCCACAGCACCAGCGGCAGCAGCGCCATCGCCACCGCCGAGTGCAGCAGTTCCGCCCCGCGGCCCCAGTACGGCACCATGCGCCGGCCGGGCACGGTCCAGGAGGCGATGGCGATCCCGGCGGTGACGGCGAGCAGCCCGGCCGCGGTCAGCAGCCGCCCGGAGGGGGCGGCGTCCTGGGCCGCGGAGAACACCATCAGGGCCAGTCCCCAGGCGCCGGGCACGACCAGGAACAGCCGCTGCCAGACGTTGCCCAGGCCCCTGGCGTGCAGGAGCAGCAGCACGGCCAGCGTCAGGGCGGTGAACACCTCGGCGAGGCCGGAGCGGCGGGCCAGGACGGTCAGGCAGCCGGCGCAGACCAGGCCGACGGCGCCGTACAGGGCGCTCATCCAGCCGTCGGCGAGCACCGAGCGGGTGGCGACGACCGCGGTGGGGTGCGGCTCGATGCCTTCCTGGAGCTGCTGGGCGTTCGTCGGCAGCGGGGGCATGCGCAGCCCCGCCATCCGGAAGGAGAGGCTGGGCACGAAGGCGCCGAGGAGCACGGCGGCGAGCGCGGTGACGCCGGCGACCTCGTGCGGGGCGAGGCCCGCCAGCAGCATCACGGCGGCGGCCAGCGCGCCGAAGGCGGCGAGGACGGCCGGGGCGAGGAAGAGGGCGGCGTACGCGGCGACCGCGGCGAGCGCGAGGACCGCGCCGCCCGCTCCGGCGGCGGACGCGGCCAGCATCCGGGAGCCGAGCATCTCCTGGCCGTGCTCCCCGGTGATGTCGCCGCCGGGCAGCAGCCAGCCGGCGAGGGCGAGGTAGGGCACGACCATCAGGCCGAGGACCGCGCCCGCTCCGCCGTCGCCGACCGCGCGGCTCGCCGCGGCGGCGCCGGCGAGCAGCAGCAGCGCGGCGGCGGCGGCGCACAGGGCACGGGTGGCGCCGGAGCCGCCGGGCAGCGCGAGCACCACGAGGCCGACGACGAGGGCGGCCACGGCGAGGCCGCGCAGTACGGCGCGGCCGGCGGCCGGGGTCCAGCCGTGCGGCCGGTCGCGCAGGGTGGTGGAGATGCCGTCGACCAGGTCGTCCAGGTGCACCTCGGGCAGCGCCTCGACGCGGGGCCGGAGGTAGACGGTCTCTCCGTCGCGCAGGTCGAAGGAGTCGAGGGTGCGCTCCTCGTCCATCGGCTCGCCGCCCAGGCGCTGGAGCACCCAGCCGCCGTGCTCGACGCCGGCCTCCTCCAGGTCGTCGCCCGCGTAGCCGAGCACGGCGGGCAGCAGGTCGGCGACCGGCACGTCGGCGGGGACGGCGAGGTCGATCGTGCGGGCGGGGGCGCGTACGGTCAGGCGGCACAGACCTGCCACCTGGTTGTCACTCATCGGTCTTGCTCACGCCTTCCGGAGTTCGTCGGCGCATGTCAACGGCCTAGTGCGCTGCGGGAGTTGGTTGGTGCTCAGCTTGATTGATCGTAGTATCAACCGTCTCTTCGGGGTGACCCCGACCCCGCTGCACCCTTCGCCCCACCCGTGAGCGCGCGCCCCGGAAGCCCGTGGCCGCTCGATTGAGGAGACCGTACGGTGAGTGTCGTTCTGTTCCGCCGGCCGGCCCGCCGACGCGGCCCCGACATGCCGGAGGGAGAACTGACCCTCCAGGAGCCGCCGACGCTTCCCGAGGTGGTCCCGGACTCCTCCGCCGTGTGGACCTATCTGCCGATGGCCCTGATGTCGGTGTCGATGATGCTGATGTTCATCCGCCCCGGCGCGAGCGGCGGCAGCGGCTTCATCTACCTGGCGCTCGGCCTGATGGTCGTCTCGTCCGCGGCGATGATGCTCGGCCAGGTGATGCGCCGCAACAGCGAACGCAAGCAGCGCCTCAAGGGCGAGCGCCGGGACTATCTGCGCTACCTCGCCCAGACCCGGCGCAAGGTGCGGGCCGCCGTGATGGACCAGCAGCGTGCGCTGGCCTGGCGGCACCCGGAGCCGGCGGCGCTGTGGTCGATGACCGGGTCGACCCGGCTGTGGGAGCGCCGCCCGCAGGACGAGGACTTCGCCGAGGTGCGCGTCGCGGTGGGCGACCAGAAGCTGGGCCTGCGCCTGAACCCCACGGCGAGCACGCCCGTCGAGGACCTGGAACCGCTCGCCGCGCACGCCCTGCGCAGCTTCATCCGCGCCTACGCCACCGTCCCCGACCAGCCCATCGCCATCTATCTGCGGGCCTGGGCGCGGGTGCTGTTCCGCGGCGACGAGGAGCGCATCCGCGCGCTGGCCCGGGCGATCGTGGCGCAGCTGGCGACCTTCCACTCCCCCGACGACCTGTGGATCGCGCTGTGCGTGTCCGACGAGCGGCGGGCGGAGTGGGAGTGGGCCAAGTGGCTGCCGCACCACCTGCATCCGCAGGAGACCGACGGCGCCGGACCGGCCCGGATGACCGGGTCGGCGTTCAACGAGCTGGAGGACCTGCTGGGCGCGGAGTTCCTGGAGCGCCCGCCCTTCGACCCCGACGCGGTGCCCGGCCGCGAGGAGCCCTTCACCGTGATCGTCGTCGACGGCGGCACGGTCCCCGGCGGCCACCGGCTGGACGGCCCCGGGCTGCGCAACACGGTCGTGCTGGACCTCGGCGGCGCGCTGACCTGGCGGCCCGGCCGGGTCACCCTCCGCTTCGACGTGACGGGCGACGACTTCTGCCTCGTGCGCACCGACCGCGACCGCAAGGAGCAGACCACCCGCCTGGGCCGCCCCGACTCCTTCGGCCCGCGCGGCGCGACCGCTCTGGCCAAGCGGATCGCGCCCTACCGGATGGGCATGGGCACCGACGCCACCGAACCGCTGGCCACCGACGTCGAACTGACCACGCTGCTCGGCATCCAGGACCTGTACCGGCACGACCCGCAGACCCTGTGGCGGCGCAGCAACGGCCCGAGCAGGCTGCGCGTGCCCATCGCCGTGGGCGCCGACGGCCAGCCGGTGGAGCTGGACATCAAGGAGTCCGCACAGGGCGGCACCGGCCCGCACGGCATGCTGATCGGCGCGACCGGCTCCGGCAAGAGCGAGCTGCTGCGCACGCTGGTGCTGGGCCTGGCGCTGACCAACTCCTCCGAGACGCTCAACTTCGTCCTGGTGGACTTCAAGGGCGGCGCGACCTTCCTGGGCCTGGACGAACTGCCGCACGTCTCGGCCGTCATCACCAACCTCGCCGACGAGGCGGCGCTGGTCTCCCGGATGCAGGACGCCCTGCACGGCGAGCTGATCCGCCGTCAGGAACTGCTGCGGTCCGCGGGGAACTACACCTCCGCGCTGGAGTACGAGAAGGCGCGCGCCGCCGGGGCCCCGCTCGCGCCGCTGCCCAGCCTGTTCGTGGTCGTCGACGAGTTCAGCGAACTGCTCGCCGCACACCGGGAGTTCATGGAGCTGTTCGTGATGATCGGCCGGCTCGGCCGGTCGCTGGGGGTGCATCTGCTGCTGGCCTCGCAGCGGCTGGACGAGGGCCGCATGCACCAGCTGGAGAGCCATCTGTCGTACCGCATCGGCCTGCGCACCTTCTCCGCGATGGAGAGCCGGGGCGTGCTCGGCGTGCCGGACGCCTACGAGCTGCCGTCGGCGCCGGGCAGCGGCTTCCTCAAGTCCGGCGTGGACGCGCTGACCCGGTTCCGGGCCGCCTACGTCTCCGGCCCCTACCGGCACCGGCGCGGCAGCGCGAGCCAGGCCCGCGCGGCCGGGCAGACGGTGCCGTGGACGGACGGCTACGTCGTCCCGCGCGCGGTGCCCGACCTGCCCGAGCCCGAGCCGGAGACCGAGGAGAGCGAGGACACCCTGCTCTCGGTCGCCGTCGGCAGACTCCTGGGGGCGGGGCCGCCCGCGCACCAGGTGTGGCTGCCCCCGCTGGACCTGCCGGCCACCCTCGACCAGGTGCTGCCGCCGCTCACCCCCGACCCGGAGCTGGGCCTGACCACGGTGGGCTGGCCCGACCGGGGCCGGCTGAAGGTGCCGATCGGCATCGTGGACCGGCCCTTCGACCAGCTGCGGGACCTGCTGACCGTCGACCTGTCCGGCGTCGGCGGGCACATCGCGATCGCGGGCGGACCCCAGAGCGGCAAGTCGACCATGGTGCGGACCCTCCTGACCGCGCTCGCGCTCACCCACACGCCGCGCGAAGTGCAGTTCTACTGCCTGGACTTCGGCGGCGGCACGCTGGCCGGCCTGGACGGGCTGCCGCACATGAGCGGCGTCGCGGCCCGGCTGGACGGCGAGCGGGTGGGCCGTACGATCGCCGAGGTCAACACGCTGCTGGCGGCGCGGGAGAAGTTCTTCCTGGAGCAGGGCATCGACTCCATGGCGACGTTCCGGCGGCGCCGGGCGGCCGGTGAGTTCGCCGACCACGAGCACGGGGACGTGTTCCTGGTCATCGACGGCTGGTCCACGGTCCGCCAGGACTACGACCGGCACATCCCCACCTTCAGCGCGATCGCCTCGCGCGGCCTGAACTACGGCGTCCATCTGATCGTCACCACCGCCCGCTGGGTGGAGCTGCCCTCGGCGGTGCGCGACCAGGCGGGCACCCATCTGGAGCTGCGGATGGGCGACCCGATGGACTCCGAGATCGACATCCGGCGGGCCGCGACGGTGCCCCGCGTCCCCGGGCGCGGTCTGACCCGCGACGGCAAGCTGCACTACCTCACGGCGCTGCCCCGCATCGACGGGGTGGAGCGGGCCGACGACCTCGCCGAGGGCGTCGCCGCTCTGGTCGCCGCGGTGGAGGAGAGCCGCCCCGGTCCGCGCGCGCCGCGGGTGCGGATGCTGCCGACCGAGCTGCCGGTGTCGGCGCTGCCCGAGCCGGAGGGGGACTTCCGGATGCCGCTGGGCCTGGAGGAGGACGAACTGGCCACGGTGTGGCACGACTTCGCCGAGAGCCCGCACATGATCGTGATCGGCGACACCGAGAGCGGCAAGACCAATCTGCTGCGGCTCACGGCCCGCGCCATTATGAAGCGGTACACGCCGGCCGAGGCCCGCATCATGGTCGTCGACTACCGGCGCGAGCTGGTCGAGGCGATCCCCGACGACTACCGGCTGGGCCACGCCGTCTCCATCGACGCCCTGCGGGACCTGGTCGACGGGGCGTCCCGGGCGGTGAGGACGCGGGTGCCGGGCCCGGACATCGCGCCGGCCCGGATGCGGCTCGCCGACTGGTGGAACGGGCCGCGCCTGTTCGTCCTCGTCGACGACTACGACATGCTGGGCTCGGGCCCGATGAACGCCCCGTTCGACCCGCTCCTCGACCAGCTGGCCCTCGGCTGGGAGGTCGGGCTGCACATGGTGGTCGCCCGTGCCGCGACGGGCGCGGGCCGGGCGATGGGCGACCATCTGATGCGCCGCCTCCAGGAGGTCAACACCCCGACCCTGCTGCTGTCCTGCCCGCCGTCCGAGGGCTACGTCGTCGGCAACGCGAAGGGCCGCCTGCTGCCGCCGGGGCGCGCGAGCCGGATCGCCAGACGGCGCACGGTGCAGGTGCAGACGGCGTATCTGGGCGAGGAGCGGGACTGAGCGCGCGCCCCGGGTTCCGCGCGCGGTCGGCCGCGCTCGGGGCCCGGGGCGCGGCCGACCGCGTGGCCGGGCAGGGAGCCGCCCCGCTCCCCCGCCCCCGGCCGGTCACTCCGCCGGTTTCCACCCCCGGGCCCGCCCCCGGGGGATCACCGCCGCCGCTGCCGCCACCAGCACGACCAGCGCGCCGCCCGCGGAGGCGATCAGCACGGCGCGGTGGCGCGGGGCGTCCGGGGCGGGTTCGGGCAGGTCGGCCGGGGCCGGCCGGGGGGCCGTGCCGGCGGGGTCGGTGAGGACGGCGGTGAGGGCCGCGTAGGCGTCCAGGCGCGGGGGCGAGGAGGGGTAGCCGGTGGCCGTCAGACGGCGGGCGGTCTCGGACGCGGTGAGGCCGGGATGGCGGGACCGGATCAGGGCCGCCGCCCCGGCGACGTGCGCCGCCGCCAGGGAGGAGCCCGAACCCAGGTAGTGGCCGGCGCCCTCGGGGCCGTTGCCGACCACCGCGTCGCCGGGGGCCGCGAGGTCCGCCGACAGGGCCGTGGGCGCGTCCTCGGGCCGCCCGCCGCCGGCGCCGTAGTCCATCACCGAGAGCACCTCCGGCACGGCCGCGGGCCAGTACCACAACGGCTGCGCCTTCTCCTCGTCGTTTCCGGCGAACCTGTCCCCGGGCAGCGCGTCGGGCGCGAACGGGGCCACCACCAGGGCGTCGCGGTCGGCGGCGTGGGCGACGGCGGCGGTCAGCTCCTTCTGACCGGCAGGCAGCGCGCGGGCGACGTAGATCACCCGGGCGCCGGCGTCCGCGGCCGTGCGGATTCCGTCGGCGAGCAGGTCCGGCGTGGTCGCGCCGCGCTCCGCGGTCCCCCGTACGGCGAGGATGCGCGCCGCCGGCGCCACGCCCGCCGCGCCCACGCCCTCGGCCGGCGCGGCGGCGATGAGCCCGGCGGCGAAGCTGCCGTGGCCGACGCAGTCGCCGCCCCCGCCTCCGGCCGTCTCCACCCGCCCGGCCAGCGCCGGGATCGAGGTGCCGACGCCCGTGTCCACCACGGCCACGGTCACACCCGCGCCGCGGGAGTACCGCCAGGCGCGGGACAGACCGAGGGCGCGCGCGGTCCACGGCTCGCTGCGGGCCGTCCGCGCGGACGCGCCCGTACAGGCCTCGTCGCCGGCGAGTTCGGTGCGGACGACGGGCAGCCGCACCGGGTCGTCGGCGGCGAGGGCGGGTCCGGATCCGGCCAGGAGCACGGGGACGGCGGCCAGCACGGCGGCGGTGGCCGCTCGCGCGGAAGCAGGGTCGCGTCGCATGGCGCGCATCCTATGGTGCCCGCCCCATGGGTCCCTCCGGGCGCACGGAACGGAACATCCAGGTGAACTCCCCTGCTCCGCCTGGAAGATGACCGCGTCCCTCACGTAGCCTGCATCCGGCGCGTCCCGCCGTCCCACAGGGCCGACCGTGGCGCCGCAGCGAGGAGGATCTAGCTTGTCACGGCAGTTGCTCACCGTCTGCCCCGAGCAGCCGGAGAGTTTCCGGACCATCGGTGAGGCCCTGGCCCAGGCGCGCAGCGGCGCGGTCGTCCGGGTCCGTCCCGGCCGCTACGCGGAGAACCTGACCGTGCGGACCCGGGTGACGATCGTCGCCGAGGGCGAGCGCGGCAGCGTGGAGATCTGCCCCCGCCGGGGCAGCGCTGTCGTGCTGGTCGCCGACGCGGTGATGCTCACCGACCTGACCCTGCGCGGCGGCAGCGAGGACGTACCGGTGGTGGACGCGGCACGCGGACAGGTCGCGATGGACGGCTGCACGGTCGTCGGCTCCGGCTGGACCGCCCTGCTGGCCCGCGAGTCGGGGTCGCTGGCGATGCGGGACTGCCGGATCGGCAACCCGGCCGGCGCGGGCGTCGTCGACACCGCCGACACCGGCACGGTCGTCGCCGACTGCGTGCTGGAGAACCTCGGCACCACCGCCGTCGTGATCGGCGAGCGGGCCCGCACCACCGTGCGGGACTGCCGCATCCGCGACGCCCGCGGCAACGGCGTGCTCGTCAACGGCGAGGCGCAGGGCGTCGTGGAGGACTGCGAGATCTCCGGCACGGAGAAGCCCGCCCTCGCCCTGGAGGGCAGCAGCAGCACCCGGGTGCGGCGCGTGCGGGTGCACGACGCGGCGGTCGGCGTGTACGTCACCAGCGACTCGCGCCCGGTGCTGGAGCACGTCACGGTCACCGACACGTCCGGCCCCGGCTTCGTGCTGGCGTCCGGCGCGGACCCGGAGGTGCTGCGCTGCCGCACCTCGCGGACCAAGGGCAACGGCCTCGCGGTGACCGAGCGTTCGCGCGGCACGTTCCGCGAGTGCGAGTTCGACACGGCGGGCGGCCCGGCGATCCGGGTGATCGGCTCCAGCGCGCCCGCCTTCACCGACACCGCGGTGCGCGACTGCGCCGACGCCAAGGGCGCGGTGGTGCTGGAGGAGGAGTCGGCCGCCGAGTTCGACCGGCTGGAGATCGCCGACGCGGCCGGGACCGGCCTGCTGATCCGCGGCGGCGGCAACCCGCTGGTGCGCCGCGCCCGCATCACCGGCGCGGGCGGCACCGGCGTGGAGGTCGTGGACGACGGGCGCGGCCGGCTGGAGAACTGCGAGATCGAGCGGGCGGGCGCGGACGGCGTCCGGGTGTCCGGCGGCGGCAACCCGCACCTGCGCGACACCACCGTCCGCGACGCGGCCGACGCCGGGATACGGGTCGGCGCCGGGGGCCTCGGCTCGGTCCGCGACTGCCGGCTGGACGGCTCGGGCGCTTCCGGCGTCGCCGTCGACAAGGCCGGCGAACTGTCCGTGCTGCGCACCGAGATCACCGGGTCCGGCGCGCACGGCGTGCTGGCCGTGGACGGCTCCCGCCTCACCCTGGACGCCTGCGTGATCACCGGCAGCCTGGGCGACGGCGTCCGTGTCGACAGCGCGGAGCCCGTCACCGTGACGGGCTGCACCGTACGGGAGAACCGCGGCGCGGGCCTCAAGCAGACCCGGGCGAGCGAGCGGTGCACGGTGGACGACCTGACCAGCGGCGGCAACGGCGCCCCCGACGCCTTCGGTCCCGATGCGGCGGGCGCCGCGTCCACGGGCGAGCCGGGCGGGCGGGGCCGCGCCGCGAAGGCCGCCCCGGCGGGGCCGCTGGAGGAGCTGGAGTCGCTGATCGGCCTCGCCGACGTCAAGCACCAGGTGCGCACCCTGGTCAACCTCAACCAGCTGGCCCAGCGCCGCGCCCGGCTCGGCATGCCGGTCCCGCCGATGAGCCGCCACCTGGTCTTCTCCGGCCCGCCCGGCACCGGCAAGACCACCGTCGCCCGCCTCTACGGCGGCATCCTCACCGAGCTGGGCGTGCTGCGCTCCGGGCACCTGGTCGAGGTGTCCCGCGCCGATCTGGTGGCCCAGGTCATCGGCGGTACGGCGATCAAGACGACGGAGGCGTTCAACGAGGCGCTCGGCGGGGTGCTGTTCCTGGACGAGGCGTACACGCTGCTGTCGGACGGCAAGGGCAGCGGCGCCGACTTCGGCCGCGAGGCCATCGACACGCTGCTGAAGCTGATGGAGGACCACCGCGACGACGTGGTGGTGATCGCCGCCGGGTACACCGACGAGATGGCCGCCTTCCTCAACTCCAACCCCGGTCTGGCGTCCCGCTTCACCCGCACCATCGAGTTCGCCAACTATTCGGTGGAGGAACTCGTCACCATCACGGAGCGGATGTGCGAGGCGCACCACTACGTGCTGGACCCGCGCACCCTGGACGCCCTCGCCCGGCACTACGGCCGCATGGAACGGGACGCCACCTTCGGCAACGGCCGTGCCGCGCGGCGGGTGTTCGAGGAGATGGTGGACCGCCAGGCGTTCCGGCTCGGCTCGATGGTCGACCCGGCCGAGGCGGATCTGTCGCTGCTGCTGCCCGAGGACGTCGGCGAGGACACGGACGCCGCCGACGCGAACCGCTCCAGCTCCGAGGACCTGCTGGCCAAGCTGGACGCGATGGTCGGCCTCGGCGCGGTCAAGCGGGAGGTGACGGACCTGGTCAACCTGCTGGCGACCACCCGGCAGCGGCGCGCGGCCGGCCTGCCCACGCCGCGCATCAGCCAGCACCTGATCTTCTCCGGCCCGCCCGGCACCGGCAAGACCACCGTGGCCCGCCTCTACGCCGAACTGCTGCACTCCCTCGGTGTGCTGCCCAAGGGCCAGTTGGTGGAAGTGGCCCGCGCCGACCTCGTCGGCCGGTACGTCGGCCACACCGCGCAGATCACCAAGGAGGTCTTCGAACGGGCCCTGGGCGGCGTGCTGTTCATCGACGAGGCCTACACGCTCACCCCCGAGGGGGCGACGTCGGACTTCGGCCGTGAGGCGGTGGAGACGCTGCTGAAGCTGATGGAGGACCACCGCGACGAGATCGTGGTGATCGCCGCCGGCTACACCGCCGAGATGCGCCGCTTCCTGGACTCCAACCCGGGCCTGTCCTCCCGGTTCACCCGCACCGTGGAGTTCGAGAACTACACCACCGAGGAACTGGTCGGCATCATCACCACGCAGGCCGCGGACTCCGGCTACGACTGCCCGCCCGAGACGGTCGAGGCCCTGACCCGCTACGTGGCGGCCATCCCGCGCGACCGCTCCTTCGGCAACGCCCGCACCGGACGCCGCCTGGTGGAGGCGATGATGACCCGCCAGGCCCGCCGCATCGGCACCCTGCCCGCACCCGGCCTGGACGACCTGCGCCTGCTGCTGCCCGAGGACCTTCCGGCGGACAGCCCGGCGGCGCTGCCGGGGTGACGCCGTGGGCGCGGGCCGGCCGGGTCAGATCGGCACCGACTGGCTGCGCACCAAGAACGCGCCCGGACTGTCGTTCACCGCGGCGGGCTGGCTGCACGGCACCGAGATCGCCGCGATCGCCACCGACACCTGGGGCTTCGAGGTGCGGCCCAACGAGTTCGAGCACGCCTTCCAGCCGCTGCACCAGCTGGCCATCGCGGCCTCGACGAGTACATGCGCGGCTCCGGCCGGGTCGTCCGCGCCGGACACCGCAAGATCTGGGGTCCCGGCCGGCACAGTCCCTGCCGCTGACCGGCGAGCGCTGCGTCCACCGGATCGTCACCGACCTCGGCGTCCTCGACGTCACCGACGACGGCCTCGCCCTGGTCGAGACCGCGCCGGACGTCACCGTCGAGGAGATCACCGCCCGCACCGGCGCCCCGCTGCGCCTGGACGGCTTCACCGCCGCCCGCTGACCGCGCCCCCTACGCGGCTTCCTGCACGACGCTCGGGTCCTGCTCGAACTGCGTCCGGTACAGCTGCGCGTACCGTCCCCGGGCCGCCAGCAGTCCCTCGTGCGTGCCGCGTTCCACGATGTGCCCGTCCTCCAGGACGAGGATCAGGTCCGCGGCCCGCACGGTGGACAGCCGGTGTGCGATGACCACGGCGGTGCGGCCCTCCAGCGCCTCGGTGAGGGCCTCCTGGACGGCCGCCTCGGAGGTGTTGTCGAGGTGGGCGGTGGCCTCGTCCAGGATGACGACGCGCTGGCGGGCCAGCAGCAGCCGGGCGATCGTCATGCGCTGGCGCTCGCCGCCGGAGAGCCGGTAACCGCGCTCGCCGACCACCGTGTCCAGGCCGTCGGGCAGGGACCGCACGAGGGCGTCCAGGCGGGCCCGGCGCAGGGCGTCCCACAGGTCGTCCTCGGTGGCGTCGGGCCGGGCGAGCAGCAGGTTGGCGCGGACGGTGTCGTGGAAGAGGTGGCCGTCCTGGGTGACCATGCCGACGGTGCCGCGCAGCGAGGCGGCGGTCAGGTCGCGCACGTCGACGCCGCCGATGCGCACGGCGCCCTCGTCGACGTCGTACAGCCGCGGCAGCAGCTGGGCGACGGTGGACTTGCCGGCGCCGGAGGAGCCGACGAGGGCGACGGTCTGTCCGGGTTCGGCGCGGAAGGAGACGCCGTGCAGGACCTCGGCGCCGCCGCGGGTGTCGAGTGCGGCCACCTCCTCCAGGGACGCGAGGGAGACCTTGTCGGCGGAGGGGTAGCCGAAGCGGACGCGGTCGAACTCCACCGACAGCGGGCCGTCGGGCGCCTCGACGGCGTCCGGCCCGTCCTCGATCAGCGGCTTCAGGTCCAGCACCTCGAAGACCCGCTCGAAGCTGACCAGCGCGGTCATGATCTCCACCCGGGCGCCGGCGAGCGCGGTGAGCGGCGCGTAGAGGCGGGTGAGCAGCAGGGCGAGGGCGACGACGGCGCCGGGCTCCAGGGTGCCCTTCAGCGCGAACCAACCGCCGAGGCCGTAGACCAGGGCGAGCGCCAGGGCCGACACCAGGGTGAGCGCGGTGATGAACACGGACTGGGCGGTCGCGGTGCGGACGCCGATGTCGGCGACGCGGCGGGCGCGGGCGGCGAACTCCGCCGACTCCTCCTCCGGCCGCCCGAACAGCTTGACCAGGGTGGCGCCGGGCGCGGAGAACCGCTCCGTCATCCGGGTGCCCATCGCCGCGTTGAGGGTCGCGGCCTCCCGCTGCATCCGGGCCATCCGCCGGCCCATGCGCCGGGCCGGCAGCACGAACACCGGCAGCAGCACCAGCGCCAGCAGGGTGACCTGCCAGGACAGGGTGAGCATCACGGCGAGCGTGAACACCAGCGTGACCAGGTTGCTGACCACTCCGGACAGGGTGTTGCTGAAGGCGCGC
Source organism: Streptomyces sp. NPDC006610 (assembly GCF_040611575.1). Classification (NCBI taxonomy): domain Bacteria; kingdom Bacillati; phylum Actinomycetota; class Actinomycetes; order Kitasatosporales; family Streptomycetaceae; genus Streptomyces; species Streptomyces sp. NPDC006610. Next base: position 74,128 of record NZ_JBEXOP010000017.1, on the reverse strand, counting down.
TGGGCGCCGATGACGTCGTTGTTGAGCCTGCTGACGAGGGCGCCGGTGCGGGTGCGGGTGAAGAAGGCGACCGGCATCCGCTGCACATGGTCGAAGACGGCCGTGCGCAGATCGAGGATGAGCCCTTCGCCGAGCGTGGCCGACAGCCGCCGTCCGAGGATGCCGAGCACGGCCTCCACCACGGCGATCAGCGCGATCAGCAGCGCGAGCCGTACGACGGTGTCGGCGTCGCCGTGCGACACCAGCGTGTCGACGACCTTTCCGGCGAGCACCGGCGTGGCGACGGCGAGCAGCGCGGTGGCCACCCCGAGCAGTAGGAACAGGGCGATGCGGCGGCGGTGCGGGCGGGCGAAGGCGCCGATGCGGCGCAGGGTGGTCCGGGCGAAGGGCCGGCGTTCCTCTTGGGCGTGCATGACGCTGTACAGCTGCGTCCACGCCGTGGTCTCCATGCTCATGGCACCGAACCTAGAACCTCGACCTTTCTTGAGGTCAAGCCGTTTCCGGACCGGGGTGATCGACGTCGGCCCGCTTCCCCTGCGTCATCCGGCGTCCGCGCTTCCGCAACCCGCAGTTGAGGCGGTGCGGAGAACCTCTGCGAATGTGACAGCGGTGCGACTTCCCCTGCGACGGCTCCTCGGCCGCTTCCCCCTCCGCCCGGTGCTCGGCCTGCTGCCGATCCTGTTCGTCGCGTTCCTCGCGGTGCGCCACCGTGACGTGCTGATCGACGGCGTCCACCACCTGGCGACGGCCGAGCTGCCCTGGCTGCTGGCCGCGGGGGCCTTCACCTGCCTGACCTGGGTGGCCGCCGCGGTGACCCGGCAGGGCGCGGTCGTCGAGCGGCTGCCGGGCCTGCGGCTGCTGGTCACGCAGTTCGCCGCGGGCGCCGCCAACCACATCCTGCCGACCGGGCTGGGCGCGAGCGCGGTCAACCTGCGCTTCATGACGGTGTGCGGGGTACCGCTGGCCCGCTCCTCCGCCGCGCTGGCCCTCTATCTGCTCGCCGAGAGCGTCGCCCGCGTCGGCCTGCTCGCCGCGCTGCTCCTCCTCTTCCCCGGCGCCCTGCGCCTCGGCGGCCTCCTCCCGGACGGCTCGGCCGTCCCGCTGCTGCTGACGGCCGTCGCGGCGGCCGTCCTGGCCGCGGCCCTGCTCCTGCTGGTACGGCGGCTGCGCACGGCCGTGGTCTCCTTCCTGCGCACCGCCCTGGGCGAGGCCCGCACGGTCCACACCCGCCCCTCCCGCGCCCTCCTCCTGTGGGGCGGTTCCCTGGCCTTCCCCGCTCTCCAGGCGGCCGGCCTGGTCGCGGTGGCCCGCGCCGTGGGCCTCCAGGTGCCGCTGTGGCACGTCGTGGTCGCCTACCTGGCGGCGACGGTCGCCGTGGCCGTGGTGCCCACCCCGGGCGGCCTCGGCTCGGTCGACGCGGCCCTGATCGTCGCCCTGGTGGCCGCGGGCGGCCCGGCGGCCGTGGCCACGGCGGTGGTCCTGGCCTACCGCGTCATCACGGTGTGGCTGCCCCTGCTGCCGGGGGCGCTGACGCTGGGGGCGCTGGTGCGGCTGAAGGTGATCTGAGCGGGGTCGGAACCGGCCGGTTCAGCCCGGTGCGAGGTCAGGACCCGGCCAGGACCAGCTCGGCCACCCGCGTCCCCTCCCCCGCCGCCGGCCGCGCGCCCCACGTCGCGTGGACGGTGTCGCCCGCCGTGAGGACTCCCGGGCGGGACGTGAGCGGGCCTGCCCCGTCCAGGGTGATGCCGCCGCGGCGGGCCAGGTCGCGGTCGGGGACGAAGTCGCCGGTGAAGACGACCGTGTCGCAGCGCAGGAGGGTCGTACGGCCGTCGCCGTGACGGACGCGGACGCCGGTGAGGCGGCCGTGGCCGAGGAGTTCGGCGACGGTCGCGCCGGTGAGGACGGGGAAGTCCGCGCGGGAGCGGGCGCGGGTGCGGTCGGTGACCATCGCGGCGATCCGGGCGCCGGCCGCCCGGGCGGTGTCGGCGGCGGCGTACCCGACCGGCTCCGAGCCGACGATCACGGCGCGGGCGCCGATCCGCTGCCCGAAGAGGTGGACGGCCTGCTGCAGTTCGCCGGTGGTGTAGACGCCGTCCGGACGGGTGCCCGGGATCAGGCGGGCGGCGCGGGGGCGTTCGCGGGCGCCGGTGGCCAGCACGATCGCCCGCGCCGTGATCGTCTCGGCGCCGTCCGGGCCGACGGTGGCGAGGGCCAGGGGCCCGGCCCAGTCGAGTGCCGTGACGCCGGTGCGGACGACGGCTCCGGCGCGGCGGGCGGCGAGCAGGAGACGGCGGGCGTACTGGGGGCCGGTCAAGGGTCGCCGGGGCGTGCCGAAGCCGCCGTGCACGCAGTGCCGGGGCACCCCGCCGGCACTGCGTTCGCGATCGAGGACCTCCACCCGGCCCGCGCCGCCCGCGGCCAGCCGGGCGGCGGCGGCCAGGCCGGCGGGGCCGGCGCCGACGACGAGGACGTCCACCTGCCGTCCCGTCATGGGCGGGCCTCCTCGAACAGCGCGCGCACGGCGGCGCCGCAGTGGAAGCCCTGGCAGCGGCCGGCGCGGGCGCGGGTGCGGCGGCGCAGTCCGTCCAGTCCTGCGGGCGGGATCGTCCCGGCGAGGGCGTCGCGGATCTCGCCGAGGGAGACGCGTTCGCAGTGGCAGACGAGCGTGCCGTAGGAGGGGTCCTCGGCGACGAGTTCGGGCCGCTCGCAGGGGCGCGGGGCCCTCTCGCCGAGGTTCGGCATGCGCACCGGGGCGAGGTCCCGTTCCGGGCCGGGGTCGAGGCCGGCCTCGCGGGCGAGGTCCAGGACGTGGGCGGCGATGGCGAGGGACGCGGTCAGGCCGGTGGAACGGATGCCGCCGACGGTCACGTAGTCCTGTCCGGGGTGGGCGGCGATGCGGTAGTCGTCGTGCTCGGTGGCGGCGCGCAGGCCGGCGTAGACGGCGGTGACCTCTTCCTCCAGGAGCGCGGGGAGGATGCGGCGGCCCTTGTCGCGCAGGGCGGCCAGCGCGTCGGCGGTCGACTCGGTGGCCCGTTTGTCGTCCAGGTCCTCGGCGGTGGGGCCGAGCAGGACGTTGCCGTGGACGGTCGGGGCGACGAGGACGCCCTTGCCGAGGGCGGTGGGGACGGGCAGCAGGATGTGGCGGACCAGGGCGCGGGCGAACCTGTCGAAGACGATGAGCTGTCCGCGGCGCGGGGTGACGGTGAAGTCGTCGTGGCCGAGGAGGCGGTCGAGGGTGTCGGCGTGCAGCCCGGCGGCGTTGATCAGCCAGCGGGTGCGCAGGGGACCCCGCGTGGTGGCCAGGACGTGGACGCCGTCCTGCCGGGTCGCCTGCTCCACCTGGCAGTCGAGGTGCAGGTGGACTCCGTTGCGCACGGCCTGGGTGGCGTAGGCGAGGTTCGTCGTCCAGGGGCAGACGACACTCTCGCCGGGGATGTGCAGCGCGCCGAGCGCGCCCGGGCCAAGATGCGGTTCGCGTTCGTATACTTCGGCGGCGTCCAGGAGGCGCGCGTCCCGGTGGTCGTTGGCCTCGGCCTTGGCGGCGAGACGGGGCAGGGCGGCGAGCTGTTCGTCGTCCCAGGCGACCAGGAGCGCGCCGACGCCTTCCACGGGGATGCCGGACTCGGCGGCGTAGGCGGCCAGTGCGCGGGAGCCCTCGCGGACCAGGCGGGCCTCCAGCGATCCGGGTACCGCGTCGAAGCCGGTGTGCAGGATGGCGGTGTTGGCCTTCGAGGTGCCCTGGCCGACGTCGTCCTGTGCCTCGACCAGCGCGACGCGCAGCTTGGGGTGGCGGGCGAGGGCGCGGGCGACGGCGGACCCGACGACGCCGGCGCCGACGACCGTGACGTCGTACGGCGTGCCGGGCAGCGGGCCGCGGGCGGTGACGGTCGCGGGCTCGGGGGTCCCGTCGTCCGTGCGGCGCTTGGCCGTTCGGGCGGCCGCGCGGCGCCCGGTCACGCCGGCGCCCCGTCGAGCAGCGCGGTGACGGCGGCGCGGAAGCGGGCCAGGCGTTCGGCCGCCTCGTCGGCCGGGACGCGCGGCTCGTACACCGCCGCCGGCTTCCACTCCGGCAGGGCCTCCTCGACGCCGAGCCCCGGCGTCGCGCCGATCCGGGCGAGCGCGCCCACGCCGAGGGCGGTCGCGTCGGGCAGCGCGGACACCTCCACGGGACGTTGCAGCAGGTCGGCCTGGGTCTGCATGAGCAGCGCCGAGCGGGTCAGGCCGCCGTCGGCGCGCAGCACCTCCAACGGCGCCCCGAGGTCCGCGGCGGCGGCGTCGGCGAGGGCGACGACCTGTGCGGCCAGGCCCTCGCACAGGGCCCGCACCAGGTGCCCGGGGGTGGTGTCGAGGCCGAGGCCGGTGAGCGAGCCGCGCACATCGCCGCGCCACCAGGGGGCGGCGAGCCCGGCCAGCGCGGGGACGAAGGTGACGCCGCCGCTGTCGGGCACGGCGGAGCCGACCCGGTCGAGGTCGGCGGCGTCCTCGATGACGCCGAGTTCGCCGAGCCAGCGCACGGCGGAGGCGGCCGTGTAGACCTGCCCGTCGAGGCAGTAGGAGGTGCGGCCGGCGAGCCGCCAGGCGACGCAGCCGACCAGTCCGGAGCCGCTGCGGCGCGGCGCGTCCCCGGTGTGCGCGAGGAGGAACGCCCCCGTGCCGTAGGTGCACTTGGCGGTGCCGGGCGCGGTGACGCGCTGGGCGAGCAGCGCGGCCTGCTGGTCGACGACCAGGCCGGTGAGGGGGATCTCCGGGCCGAACGCGGTGGTGACCCCGACGGGCCCGGCGGCGTCGACGACCTCGGGGAGCCGCTCGTCGGACAGGCCGTACAGGCCGAGGGCGCGCGGCGACCACACGGCACTGTCCAGGTCGAGGAGTTGGGTGCGGCCGGCGGTGGCGGCGTCGGTCACGAAAGCGCCGGTGAGCCGGTGGACGAGCCAGGCGTCGCTGGTGGTGACGACGCCGTCGCGGGTGAGGTGGCGGCGGATCCAGGCCATCTTCGGCGCGGCGAAGTACGGGTCGAGCGGCAGCCCGGTCAGCTGGCGCAATTCATCGGCGTGCAAGGCGAGTTCGGCGCAGACGGTTTCGGCCCGGCGGTCCTGCCAGACGAGGGCGTCGGCGAGGGGGCGGCCGGTGGCCGGGTCCCAGGCGAGGACGGTCTCGCCCTGGTTGGCCAGGCCCAGCGCGACCACGGGTTCGCCGGCCTCGGCGAGGGCCTGGCGGCCGGCGTCGAGCACGGAGCCGTACAGCTCGGCCGGGTCCGCCTCGACCAGGCCGCCGGACGGATGGCGGGGTCGCACGGCGGCGAACCCGCTGCCGATGACCCCGCGTTCGGGGCAGACGACCAGGGCCTTGGTGCCGGAGGTGCCCTGGTCGACGGCGAGTACCGGACCGGTCATCGCGCCCCTCCCCGTCGCCGCGCCTCGGTGATCACGGCTCGACAGCCTGCCTTCGACCACCACACGCCGTCAAGCTGGGCTGACTGTGTGTCAATCCTGTTGCGAAGGCCCAGCTTTCGCGAACGGTTGACGAATCGGGGCGTGAAGGCGGAACGTCCGCCTCTATAGTGACCGCCGACCACCGCGTTCCACTGACCGTCTTCTCCCGGGGGACCAGTTGTTACTCCAGCCTGCCGCCTTGCTGCCCGACCGCCCGTGTACCGGGGCAGGCGGCGGGTGATGGCGAAGGACGAGACCCGGCCGGCGTACGACCCCGCCGGACCCGACACCGCACTGCGCACCGCCCTGGTGGAGCTGCGCACCGGGCGGTGGATGTCGATGCGCGCCGTGCTCGCCGAGACGGAGACCTGGTGGCAGTGGACCCAGCGCACCCAGGTCCTGGCCGCCGCCGCGGCCGGCACCGACGTGGTGCGGGCCTGGCTCGCCGAGGAACCCGACAGCGTGCACGCCGTGGTGATGCACGCCCGGGTGTCCGTCGAGCGGGCGCTGCGCGCCGCGCGCGAGCGGCACCGGCGCACCCAGGAGCTGTGGCACGAGGCCTGGCTGGCCTGCGACACCGCGGGCCGCGTCGCCCCGCACGACCCGGTGCCGTGGGTGTGCCTGCTGGCGCTGGCCCGGCTCGACTGGGACCAGCGCTGGGACGAGCACCGGGTGCCGCCGCCGGAGCCGATGCTGCCGCCGGGGCCCTGGGGGCTGCTGGCCGAGGCCGACAAGCGGGACCCGGGCAACCGGGAGGCGTACCACCGGATGCTGCAGTTCCTGTACGGGCGTTCGCAGTCGGGCCGGCTGGCCGAGGCGGTCGGCTTCGCCCACTGGGCCGCCGACGCGGCGCCGCCGGGCTCGGCCCTGCACGTACTGCCGCTGTACGTGCGTGTCGAGCGGTACCGCCGGGAGGGCGGGCGGATGGCCGCGCTGGATCTGCACTGGGTCGGGGAGGACGCGGCCCGTGAGGCGCTGCGCACGTTCCACGGCTGGTTCGAACCGAGCGCGCCCGCCGAGCGTTCCCCGCTGGACCTCAATCATCTGGCCCACGCGCTGTGGGGGGCGCTCCAGTTCCCGGAGGCGGATCGGGTGTTCGAGGCGATCGGCCCGTACTACGCGCCCATGCCGTGGTCCTGCCGCACCGCCGACCCGGGCGACCCCGTCCTGGCCGCCGAGGCGTTCGTCCAGGCCCGCACCCGCGTCCGGTCCGCGGTGACCCGGGGCCCGCACCGGCGCTCCTGAACCCACCGCCGCCCCACCCCCCTGATCCCCCGAAAATCCCCCATCCCTGGAGATCACGCATGTCCCCCATCCAATCCGGCGTCCCGCAGCAGGACGAGGAGCAGCGTCTGCGCGAACTGGGCTACAAACCGGTGCTGGCCCGCCGCATGGGCGGCTTCGGCAACTTCGCGATCAGCTTCTCGGTGATCTCGATCCTGTCCGGGTGCATGACCCTGTACGGCTTCGGCATGGGCGCGGGCGGTCCCGCCGTGATGCTGTGGGGCTGGGCGGGCGTCGGCCTGTTCGTGCTGTGCGTGGGCATGGCGCTGGCCGAGGTCACCAGCGCCTACCCCACCTCGGGCGCGCTGTACTACATGGCCGACCGGCTCGGCGGGCGCCGTTGGGGCTGGTACACGGGCTGGCTCAACCTGCTGGGCCTGCTCGGCGCGATCGCCGGCATCGACTACGGCGCGGCCCTGTTCACCGGCGCGTTCATGAACCTCCAGTGGGGCTTCGAGCCCACGCCGGAGAAGACGATGCTGATCTTCATGGTGATCCTGCTGCTGCACGCCGTGCTGAACCTGTTCGGGGTGCGGCTGGTCAGCGTGCTCAACTCGATCAGCGTGTGGTGGCACCTGGGCGGCGTGGCGCTGATCGTGGGCGTGCTGGCGATCGTCCCCGACCACCACCAGTCCCCGTCGTTCGTGTTCACCGAGTTCGTCAACGAGACCGGCTGGGAGAACCCCGTCTACGTCGCCGCGATCGGCCTGCTGCTCGCCCAGTACACGTTCTCCGGTTACGACGCCTCCGCGCATCTGTCGGAGGAGACCTCCAACGCCTCGGTGACCGCTGCGCGCGGCATAGTCCGGGCCATCTGGGTGTCGTGGGTCGCGGGCTTCGTGCTGCTGGCGGGCCTGACCTTCGCCATCCAGGACTACGACGCCACGCGGGCCAGCGAGACCGGGGTGCCGCCGGCGCAGATCCTGCTGGACGGCCTGGGCACGGACGGCGCGAGCGCGCTGCTGCTGGTGGTCATCGTCGCCCAGCTCTTCTGCGGCAACGCCGAGGTCGCCGCGGCCAGCCGGATGGTGTTCGCGTTCAGCCGCGACGGCGCCCTGCCCGGCTCGCGGCTGTGGCGCAAGGTCAGCAGCTCCACCCGTACCCCGGTCGCCGCCGTGTGGCTGTCGGTGGCGGTGGCCTGTGTGCTGGCCCTGCCGTCGCTGTACTCGGCGACCGCGTACGGCGCGGTCACCGCGATCAACGTCATCGGGATCACGCCCGCGTACATCATCCCGGTCTTCCTGCGGCTGCGCGCGGGCGACCGGTTCCAGCCGGGGCCGTGGAGCCTGGGCCGCTGGAGCAGGCCGATCGGCTGGACCGCGGTGGTGTGGGTGGTGTGCGTGACGGTGCTGTTCTGCCTGCCGCAGTCGTCGCCCGTGACCGTGGACACCATGAACTACGCGTCCGTCGCGCTCGTCGTCGTCCTGCTGCTCGCCACGGTGTGGTGGTTCGTCGCCCGTCGTTCGTACGGGGTGCCGACGACCGCCGCCTACGGCAACGACCGCGAGCAGGCGGAACTCGCCGAGGGCATCGTCTGACCGGCGCGGACCGGTCACCGGGCCAGGTGCGAACTGGCTTGCGGGATACGGCAGGATGAGCGGTCGCGCCGGTCGTGGGCAGTCGCCCGGCCGGTGCGACGGCACATCCCAGGATCCGAGCAGGTGAAACGTGACGACACTTCACATCCGGCCGTCGGCGGCCCCGCACGCCGCGCAGCGTCCCACCGGAGGTGACCGGTGAACCGCGACCTGACCCTGGACGACCTGATGCTCGCGGGCATCGCCGTGGCGGCCGGCCTGGTCGCCGGGCTGCTGCTGCGGGTGCTGCTGCGCTGGCTGGGCAAGCACGCCAAGCGCACCAAGTGGAGCGGCGACGACGTCCTGGTGGCCGCGCTGCGCACGGTGGTGCCGTGGGCGGCGTACCTGGGCGGCGCGGCGGCGGCCGGCGCCGCGCTGCCGCTCACCCGGACGGTGCAGCACCACGTCAACCAGACGCTGACCGTGGTGTTCATCCTGGTCGTGACGGTGGCGGCGGCGCGGGTGGTGGCCGGTCTGGTGCGCTCGGTCGCCCAGTCCCGCTCCGGCGTCGCCGCCTCCGCGACGATCTTCGTGAACATCACCCGGATCGCGGTGCTCGCGCTCGGCTTCCTGGTGGTCCTTCAGACGCTGGGCATCTCCATCGCGCCGATGCTCACCGCCCTCGGCGTGGGCGGCCTGGCCGTCGCCCTGGCCCTGCAGGACACGCTCGCCAACCTCTTCGCGGGCATCCACATCCTCGCCTCGAAGACCGTGCAGCCCGGCGACTACATCCGGCTCAGCAGCGGCGAGGAGGGCTACGTCACCGACATCAACTGGCGGCAGACCACGATCCGCAACCTGTCCAACAACCTGGTGATCATCCCCAACGGCCAGCTCGCCGGCACCAACATGACCAACTTCAACCGGCCCGAGCAGCAGCTGACCATCCTGGTCCAGGCCGGGGTCGGCTACGACAGCGACCTGGAGGAGGTGGAGCGGATCACCGTCGAGGTGGTCGCCGAGGTGATGCGGGAGATCACCGGGGCGGTGCCCGAGCACGAGCCGGCGGTGCGCTTCCACACCTTCGGCGACTCGCGGATCGGGTTCACCGTGATCCTCGGGGTCGGCGAGTTCAGCGACCAGTACCGGATCAAGCACGAGTTCATCAAGCGGCTGCACCGGCGCTTCCGCGACGAGGGCATCAGCATCCCGGCCCCGACCCGCACGGTGTCCCTGCACCCGGGCGGCGCGGGTCTGCCGGAGATCGCCATCCCGCACCCGCGCGAGGAGCGGCGGGCCCCGACGCCCGCCGGCCGCGATCACGAGATATCTTGATGTCGAGCAATGTTGCAGACGTGGAGCGGAGCACCCGGTGACTGACTCGACCATCATCTACACGCACACTGACGAGGCCCCGGCCCTGGCGACGTATTCCTTCCTGCCGGTGGTCAAGGCGTACGCCTCGCAGGCGGGTGTCGCCGTGGAGACGCGGGACATCTCGCTGGCGGGACGCATCATCGCCGTGTTCCCGGAGTACCTCCAGGAGGGCCAGCGCATCCCCGACGCGCTGACGGAGCTGGGCGAGCTGGCGAAGACGCCCGAGGCCAACATCATCAAGCTGCCGAACATCTCGGCGTCCATCCCGCAGCTGAAGGCCGCGATCGTGGAGCTGCAGGGCCAGGGCTACGCGCTGCCGGACTACCCGGACGACCCGAAGACGGACGAGGAGCGGGAGATCCGCGCCCGGTACGACAAGGTCAAGGGCTCGGCCGTGAACCCGGTCCTGCGCGAGGGCAACTCCGACCGCCGCGCCCCCGCGTCGGTGAAGAACTACGCCAAGACCCACCCGCACCGCATGGGCGCCTGGACCTCCGAGTCCCGCACGAACGTGGCGACCATGGGCGAGAACGACTTCCGCTCCACCGAGAAGTCCGTGGTCGTCGCCGAGGACGGCGCGCTGCGGATCGAGCTGGTCACCGAGGACGGCGCCACCACCGTGCTGCGCGAGTCGGTGCCCGTGCTCGCCGGCGAGGTCGTCGACGCCTCCGTGATGCGCGTGGCCGCGCTGCGCGAGTTCCTCACGCAGCAGGTGGAGCGCGCGAAGGCGGAGGGCGTGCTGTTCTCCGTGCATCTGAAGGCCACGATGATGAAGGTCTCGGACCCGATCATCTTCGGCCACGTGGTCCGCGCCTTCTTCCCGAAGACGTTCGCCAAGTACGGCGAGACCCTCGCCGCCGCCGGCCTCACCCCGAACGACGGCCTCGGCGGCATCTACAAGGGTCTGGAGTCCCACCCGCAGGGCGCCGAGATCAAGGCCTCCTTCGACGCCGAGCTGGCCGAGGGCCCGGACCTGGCCATGGTCGACTCCGACAAGGGCATCACCAACCTGCACGTGCCGTCCGACGTCATCGTCGACGCCTCGATGCCGGCCATGATCCGCACCTCCGGCCACATGTGGGGCCCCGACGGGCAGGAGCACGACACCCTCGCTGTCCTCCCGGACTCCTCCTACTCCGGCGTCTACCAGGCCGTGATCGACGACTGCCGTGCCAACGGCGCCTACGACCCGTCGACCATGGGCTCGGTGCCGAACGTCGGCCTCATGGCGCAGAAGGCCGAGGAGTACGGCAGCCACGACAAGACCTTCGAGATCCCGGCCGCGGGCACCGTCCGACTGGTCGACCAGGCCGGCAACACGGTGCTGGAGCAGCCGGTCGCCGCGGGCGACATCTTCCGCGCCTGCCAGACCAAGGACGCCCCGATCCGCGACTGGGTCAAGCTGGCCGTCACCCGCGCCCGCGCCACCGGCGCCCCGGCGGTGTTCTGGCTGGACGAGACCCGCGCCCACGACGCCAACCTGATCGCCAAGGTGAAGCAGTACCTGCCGGAGCACGACACCGAGGGCCTCGAGATCAAGATCCTCAACCCGGTCGAGGCGACGAAGTACTCCGTCGAGCGCATCCGCCGCGGCGAGGACACCATCTCCGTCACCGGCAACGTCCTGCGCGACTACCTCACCGACCTGTTCCCGATCCTGGAGCTGGGCACCAGCGCCAAGATGCTGTCGGTCGTCCCGCTGATGGCCGGCGGCGGCCTGTTCGAGACGGGCGCCGGCGGCTCTGCGCCGAAGCACGTCCAGCAGCTGGTCAAGGAGAACTACCTGCGCTGGGACTCCCTGGGCGAGTTCTTCGCCCTGGTGCCGTCCTTCGAGCAGCTCGCCAAGGTCACCGGCAACGCCCGCGCCCAGGTCCTCGCCGACACCCTCGACCGCGCCACGGCGACGTTCCTGAACGAGGACAAGTCCCCGACCCGTCGTGTCGGTGGCATCGACAACCGCGGCAGCCACTTCTACCTGTCCCTGTACTGGGCGCAGGAGCTGGCCCGGCAGACCGACGACGCCGAGCTGGCGAAGGTCTTCGCGCCGCTCGCCGAGGCGCTCGCCGCCAACGAGCAGAAGATCGTCGACGAGCTGGTCGCCGTCCAGGGCGAGCCGGCCGACATCGGCGGCTACTACCAGCCCGACCCGGCGAAGGCTGCGGCGGTCATGCGCCCGTCGGCCACCTGGAACGAGCTGCTCGCGTCCCTGAGCTGACCCGGGACCCCGACGGGTCCCGACGACCGGGACCCGACGAGTCCCGCCCCTCCGCCCCGACCGCACGCACCACGCGGCCGGGGCGGAGCCCGCTCACCACTCCCGCGGCGCGATCAGCTCCTCCACGTCGGCGTCCGCGAAACCGTACGCCCGGGCCACGAACCAGAAGTCCCCCGCTATCTCCTCCCGCGCCACGGTCTCGATCTCACTGCCCGCCGCCTCGAACGCGGCCTCCAGCTCGTTGAACTCCTCGGTCGCCGCGTGCGTCAGCGCGTAGAGCGCGGCCAGGTCCCCGGGCCGCTCGGCCTCGATCCGCCCGCACAGCCGCAGAAGGATCTCCCGGCCCCGGTCCAGCACCGCGTCCGGGTAGTAGTCGTCCCGGTACAGCGCCCGCAGGAACACGTGCTCCCGCACCCGCTCGTCGCCGATCCCCATGATCCCCCCGTACTCGCTCGTCCCACTCACGCCCACGATCCTGCCGCACACCACTGACAACGCCCCGGAGCCGCACGATGCCCCGACCCGAACCGCCCTTCGCCCTCCTCCCCGGCGCCGCCGACTCCCCCGTGATCCTGCACGTGCCGCACTCCTCGCGGCGGATACCGGGCGACGTGCGGGCCGGCATCGTGCTGGGCGACGCGGCGCTGGAGCGCGAGCTCGACCACATCACCGACGCGCACACCGCGGAGATCGCCGCGGCGGCCGCCGAGGCGGCGGGGAACGCGCCCTGGCGGTTCGTCAACCGGCTGTCGCGGCTGGTCGTCGACCCGGAGCGGTTCCCGGACGAGCGCGAGGAGATGCTCGCCGCCGGCATGGGCGCGGTCTACACGCGCACCACGCACCGGGAGCCGCTGCGGGACGCGGACGCCGACCCGGAGCCGATGATCGCGCGGTACTTCCGGCCGTACGCGCAGGCCATGACCGACGCGGTGGCCGGGCGGCTGGCCGCCACCGGGCGCGCCGTGATCATCGACGTGCACTCCTACCCCACCGAGCCGCTCCCCTACGAACTGCACGGCGAGGGCCCTCGTCCGCCGGTCTGCCTGGGCACCGACGCCTTCCACACCCCGCCGGAGCTGCTCGCCGCCGCGCGGGAGGCGTTCGCCGGGATCGGGGAGACGGGGCTGGACAGCCCGTTCGCGGGGACGTACGTACCGCTGGAGTACTACGGGAAGGACCCCCGGGTGTCCGCCCTGATGGTGGAGATCCGGCGGGACACCTACATGAGCGAGCCGGGCGGCCCCGCCGGGCCCGGGCTGCCCCGGCTCGCCTCGGCGCTGGCCGCGCTGGTCGGGGCGGTCACCGGCTGACCGGGGAGGGCTCGGGCCGACGGGCTCCGGCCGGTCCGGGCCGATCCGGACCGATCCGGACCGATCCGGGCCGCGAGCCGATCCGGGCGGTCCGGTGCTGATCCGGCTGGAGCACTCCCGCGCGACAGGGGTCCGGCCGGCCGTGAGGGTGGAGGCATGACCGAGGAGACCACCACACTGGCCGCGCAGGCGCCGCCCCCACCGGTACGGGACTGGCCGGCCGTCGACCTGGAGGGGACCGGCTTCGACCCGGTCCTCGCGGACCTCATGCGCGAGGGTCCCCTGACCCGTATCCGGCTGCCGTACGGCGAGGGCTGGGCGTGGCTGGCCACCCGGTACGAGGACGTGCGGGCGATCACCAACGATCCCCGATTCAGTCGCGCAGAGGTGACGAAGCGTCAGGTGACGCGGATGGCACCGCACTTCGCGCCCCGGCCCGGCTCCCTCGCCTTCGCCGACCAGCCCGACCACCAGCGGCTGCGCCGTGCGGTCGCGGGCGCGTTCACGGTCGCCGCGGTCAGGCGGCTGCGGCCCCGGGCGCAGGAACTGCTCGACGCGCTGGTGGACGGCGTCGTACGGGACGGGCCGCCGGCGGATCTGATGGAGCGGGTGCTGGAGCCCTTCCCGCTCGCCGTGGTCAGCGAGGTGATGGGGGTGCCGGCCGCCGACCGGGAGCGGGTGCACTCCTGGACGCGGGAGATCATCTCCACCTCGGGCGGCGCCGAGGCGGCCGACCGGGCCAAGCGGGGGCTGTACGCGTGGATCGCCCGGACGATCCGCGCCCGCGCGGGCGGCGCCGGCGAGGACGTGTACACGCTGCTCGGCGCGGCCGTGGCGCGCGGCGAGGTCGCCGAGGAGGAGGCGGTGGGCCTGGCCGGTCCCCTGCAGATCGGCGGCGAGGCCGTGACGCACAACTGCGGCCAGATCCTGTACCTGCTGCTGACCCGCCCCGAGCTGATGGCGCGGATGCGGGAGCGGCCCGAGGCACGCGGGCCGCTGCTGGAGGAGCTGCTGCGCTACGTCCCGCACCGCAGCTCCGTGGGCATCGCCCGGATCGCCCTGGAGGACGTCGAACTGCACGGCCTGCGCATCCGGGCGGGCGACCCGGTGTACGTCTCCTACCTGGCCTCCAACCGCGACCCGGAGGTCTTCCCCGACCCCGACTTCCCCGACCCCGACCGCGTCTCCAACCCGCATCTGGCCTTCGGCAACGGACCCCACTACTGCACCGGCGCGGCCCTGGCCCGCATGCAGACCGAACTCCTCGTCGCCACCCTCCTGGAGCGGCTGCCCGCCCTGCGCCTCGCCGTGCCGCCGGCCGAGGTGACCTGGCGCCGCGGGACGATGATCCGCGGCCCGCTGACCCTGCCCTGCGACTGGTGAGCCGCCGGCCACGGAGACGTGCCGGTCCGCCGTCCCGGTGGCCCGGCGGCGCGGTACGCCTCCCCGGTCCGGCGCCTGCCGGTCCGCGCCGCGGGGCGGGTCTCAGGCCCGCATCCACTCCGTGACGACGACCTCCCCGCCGGCCCGCAGCCGCAGCGCGAAGGGGCCGGACGGCGGGGCGTCGCCGGTGAAGCGGCCCATCGCGTCGGCGGTGAGGGTCTGCGGCGCGGCCGGCTGCGGTCCGCCGAGGACCTCGATGCGGGCCGGCTGCGGCGGCATCAGCTGCCCCATCAGGCCCTCCGGCGTCACCTCGACGTCGACGGTCAGCTCCTCGGTGCGGAAGGTCAGCATCCGCGGCGCGTCGGTCACGCCGCGGACCGGGATGCCGTCGACCAGCGAGTCGAAGGTCAGCTCGGCGAGGCGGGCGTCGAGGTCGTGCAGCGCGTAGGCCTCGACGGCGATACGGCGCAGGCCGGCCGGCAGCGGGTCGAGGATCGCGGCGGCACGGCGCAGCTCCTCCTCCAGCCCGCCGACGTCGACGTCCTCACCGCCTCCGACGTCGCCGGCGTCGTGCACGCCGCCGATGCCGTCCATGCCGCCGATGTCGTCCATGTCGTTCACGATGCTCCCCGTGCGTCGAGTCGGGCCTTCAGCCGGCGCAGGCAGCGCTGGCGCAGCGGCCCGATGCTGCCGACGGCGATGCCGAGGGCGGCGGACACCTCCTGGTAACTGGGCGGCGGGGAGGCCATCAGGACGCGCAGCAGCTGTCTGCACCGCTCGCCCAGTTCCTCGAACTCCTGCCACAGCCACCTGATGCGCTCGCTCTCGGCCGCCGCCTCCTCGTCGTCCAGCACCGACTGCTCCGGGGTGCGCTCCTCGCTCACCCGGTCCAGCAGCTGGGGGTCGTCCGTGGGCACCGTGCGGCGCAGGCTCCTGAGCACCTTGAGCGACTCGTTGCGTGCCGTGCTCGCCAGCCAGGACCCGGCCTTGTCCGGCTCGCGGATCCGCCCGAGGTGCTGGGCGAAACGGAACCACACGGTCTGGTAGACCTCGTGCGCGTCGGCGTCGGAGAGCCGGTGGGACCGCACGACGGACCACACCAGCGGACTCAGCCCTTCCACCAGCGCCTTCCAGGCCGCCGCGTCACCGTCGACGGCGGACCGGACGAGCGCGCCGACATCTGTACGGTCCACGGCCCCACTCCTCGTGTACGGCCTGTCATCGTACGCCGTGGGAGGGGCCGTCACGGAACTCACGCCCCCGCCGTGAGGGCGACCGGCACCGGCCGCCAGCTCGGCGGGTACAGCGCCGGCACCGGCACTCCGCGCACTTCCGCGAACTCGGCGTGCGCGGCGAGCAGCCGCCGTCCGGCGGCGCGCGGATCGGTCTCCTTGTGGGCCGTCATGCGGGCGGCGACCAGCCCGGCCACCACGGGGGTGGCGAAGGAGGTGCCGCTCCACTGGGCCAGTCCGTCGAACATGACCTGGTCGGGCTTGCCGCCGGCGGGCGCGCCCTGCTCGGTGAGGACACCGGTGTGGCTCGGGTGCCGGCAGGTGCACGCGTAGCCGAAGCCGTAGCGGCAGGCGTCGTAGGTGGAGTGCTGGTAGACGTACGGGACGGGGGTCCGGAAGCCGGTGAGGGCACTGGTGAGGCGCTCGCCGGGGGCGTAGACGCGCACCCAGGGGCCGTGGTTGGAGAAGCAGGCGCCGAACTCGCCGTCGCCGCGCAGCGCCCCGACCGACAGCACGCAGTGGGCGTACGCGGGCAGTGAGGCGTAGGCGGCGGGCCAGAAGGGCGTCGCGCTGGCGTTGTTGCCGGCGGCGGCGACCAGCAGGGTGCGCTGCGTGCGCAGTTCGCGCATGAAGGCGTCGAGGCCGAGCAGTCCGTCGGTGCGGCCGTTGGAGGTGCCGGCGGAGAGGCTGAGGACGTCGGGCCAGCCGTGCCGGTCGACGGCCTCGAACAGCTTGCCGCCGAACTCGGACTCCAGGACGGCGCCGGCGTCGCCGAGGGTGCCGAGCACGGTGACGTCGGTGTTGGGCGCGACGCAGGCGATGATGCCGGCGATGAACGTGCCGTGGCCGACGTACTGCTGGAGCAGGCCGTTCTCGTCGGTCTCGGCGACCGCCGGGTCGCCGGTGGTGTGGGCGAGCGCGGGGAAGGAGCGGTGGTCGTGCATCAGGCCGGTGTCGACGACGAGCACGCCGACCGCGGTGTCCGGGTCGTGGAACCCCTCGGCGGGGGCCGGGTTGGGGGTCTCGGTGCGCGGCGCGGGGACGGGCTCGTCGCCGGGGCAGGCGTTGACGGCGATGTGCACGACGTGGTTGCGGCTGACCAGGCGCCGTCCCGTCCGGCCCTCGTGCCGCCGCACGGCCCGCAGCGCGTGGGCGACGGCCGGGTCGCCCTCCGGTCCGCCCTGGCCCGGGTCGCCGACTCTGATACGGGTGACGCCGGTGCGGTTGGTCTCGGGGCTCGCCCGGCGCACCTGGTCCGGGGTCAGGTCCGGGGCCTCGGTGAAGTACGCCCGGACGGCGTCCTCGACCACGCGGGCGTCCTCGCCGTCGCGGACCAGGACGACGCCCTTCTCGTAGAGGAACTCGGCGGAGTCGTCCGGGCCCATCGCCAGGGGGACGTCGGGCATCGAGCGCTGGATGTGGTGGAACTGCTCCTGGAATCGCTGTGGCGCCATCACACGTCCTCCGGATGGGCGAGGGTCGACAACTAGAGTCGGGGTCTCGGTGATTGATACAGAGCCGAACTGGTGTCGTGCGGTTCCGCGGCCCTAACATCCGAGGGGTGACAGCGGGAGACGACTCGGTTCTCGGACTGCTGCCGATGGTGTTCGCCGCTCCGAAGGAAGCGCTGGCCGGGGCCCAGCGGGTGCTCGGCGGCGATCCGCCGCCGCTGCACGCCTCGGTCGCCCATCAGGTGATCGGCATCTGGCAGCGGGACTGGGGCGACATGCGCATCGCCCTCCGTCACCTGCGCCGCGCCCGCGATCTCGCCGCCCGCGCCGAGTCCGCCGAGCGGGAGGCCGACGTGCTCGGCACGCTCGGGGTGGCGCTGGTGCACGCCGGCCGCACCCGGCAGGGGCTCGCGGCGTTCGAGCGGGGCGTGCGGAGCGGGCCGCGGCACACCCGCGCACGCGTGCTGTACCGGCGGGCCTACGTCTGGTGGGTGCTCGGCCGTCACCGGGAGGCGCTGGAGGACGTACGCCGGGCGATCCCCGTGCTGCGGCAGGCGGACGACGTGATCTGGACGGCACGGGCGCTGACGCTGCGGGCCACGGTGCACCTGGCCCTGGGCGCGGTGGACCGGGCGGACGCGGACTTCACGGCGGCCGAGGCGCTCTGGGACACCACCGGGCAGGAGCACGACAAGGCGGACGCGGTGGAGAGCCGGGGCCTGGCGGCGTTCCGGTCGGGCGACATCCCGGCGGCGCTGCGGCTGCTGGACGAGGCCGAGGAACGCTACGCCAAGCTGGGCACGCCGACGTTCATGCTGAACATCCGGCGCTGCGAGGTGCTGATGGCGGCCGGCCTGGCCCCGGAGGCGCTGGCCGAGGCGGACGCGGCGATCGGGGTGCTGGACCGGATCGGCGGTCAGTCGACGCGCAAGGCGGAGCTGCTGCTGGTCGCGGCCCGGGCGGCACGGCTGGCGGGCGACCCGCACACGGCGATCGCCCGCGCGGCGCTCGCGGTGCGGCTGTTCGGGGCGCAGCGGCGCACCTGGTGGGAGGCGCACGCCCGGCTGGTGCTGATCGAGGCGCGGGTGGCCACGGGCCGCCGCTCGGGGCGGCTGGTCGCGGACGCGGCGGCGGTGGCGGAGCGGCTGGCGTCCTTCGGCGCCCCGGCCGCCCCGGAGGCGTCGCTGCTCGCCGGCCGGATCGCGCTCGCGCTGCGGTGGACGCAGGACGCCGAGCGGCATCTGGCGGTCGCCGCGCGCAGCCGGCACAGCGGGCCGCCGCTGGCGCGGCTGACGGGCTGGGCGGCGCAGGCGCTGCGGGCGCGGGCGGCCGGTTCGGCGCGGGGCGTGCTGGAGGCGTGCCGGCGCGGACTGGACGTGCTCGACGACCACCGGATGACGCTGGGGGCGTCCGAGCTGCGGGCGCGCGCCACCGAGCAGGGCGCGGAGCTGGCCGCGCTCGCGCAGCAGGCGTCGCTCGCGGCCGGGCAGCCGCGGCGGCTGCTGGTGTGGAGCGAGCGCTGGCGGGCGACCGCGCTGTCCGCACCGCCCACCCGGCCGCCGGCCGATCCGCAGCTGCTGGGCCATCTGACCGCCTTCCGGGAGATCGCGGCCCGCGCGGAGGCCGCCCGGATGGAGGGGCGGCCGGTGCCGGCGCTGGAGCGGGAGCAGCGGCGGCTGGAGCGGGAGATCCGGTCGCGGACCCTGCACATGCGCGGCGACGCGCCCGGCGACGGGCACCGGTTCGACGTGGGCCGGCTGCTGGCGCGGCTCGGCGACTCGCGGCTGGTGGAGCTGGCCGTGGTGGACGGGCGGGTGCATGTGCTGCTGTGCGCCGAGGGGCGGGTGCGGCGGTTCGAGGCGGGGCGGCTCGCGGAGGCGGAGGCCGAGGCCGAGTTCGTGCAGGCGGGGCTGCGGCGGCTGGCGCATCCGGGCGCCGAGGGCCGACTGCCGCTGGTGGAGCTGGCGGGGCTGCGGTTGGAGGCGCTGCTGCTGGGCCCCGCCGCCGCGCACCTCGGGTCGGGCCCGGTCGTCGTGGTGCCGCCGGGCCGGCTGCACCGGGTGCCGTGGGCGCTGCTGCCGTCGCTGCGGGACCGGGTGCTGAGCGTGTCGCCGTCGGCGAACAGCTGGCTGCGCGCGCGGGAGACGGAGCCTCCGCCGGGGGGCCGGCAGGTCCTGGTGCGCGGGCCCGGGCTGGCGACGGGCGGCGCCGAGGTGCCGGAGGTCGCCGGCCGGTACGGCACGCCGACCGTCCTGGAGCACGACGAGGCGCGGGTCCCGCGGGTGCTGGAGGAGCTGGACGGGGCCGCGCTCGCGCACATCGCCGCGCACGGCACGTTCCGCGCGGACAGCCCGCTGTTCTCGGCGCTGCGGATGGCCGACGGGCCGCTGATCGTGCACGACTTCGAGCGGCTGGACCGCAGCCCGTACCGGATCATCCTGTCCAGCTGCGACACGGCCCGTCTCGCCGCGGTCGGCGCCGACGAGCTGCTGGGCCTGGTCACCGCGCTGCTGCCGCTGGGCACGGCCGGTGTGCTGGCGAGCAGCGCGCCGGTGAACGACGCGGCCGTGGTCCCGCTGATGCTCGCCCTGCACAAGGGCCTGAGCGCCGGTCTGTCGCTGGCCGAGGCACTGCGCGACGCCCGGGCCTCGCTGCCCGGCGACACGGTGCATCGGGCGACGGGGTGGGCGTTCACGGCGTTCGGCGCGGCCTGAACCGGGCGCGGAGCGGGAACGGCCTGAACCGGCGCGAGGCGGGCGCGGGCCCGGAGCGGCCCGAACCGGGGCGGACCGGTGACGGGCGCGAACGACCTCAACGAGGCCGGGAGCGGGCGCGGTCCGAGCCGGGCCGGGGCGCGAGTGGCCCGCACCAGCCGGGCGCGGTCCGAGCCGGGCCGGGGCGCGAGTGGCCCGCACCAGCCGGGCGCGGTCCGAGCCGGGCCGGGGCGCGAGTGGCCCGCACCAGGCGACGCCCGCACCAGGCCGGGACCAGGCGTGGCTCGGACCAGGCTCGGATCGGGAACGGCCTGCACCGCGGGCGGCGGCCCGGACGGGGCCGGGAGCCGGCGCGGTCCGGACCGGGACCGGACCCGGTCGTGGTTCAGGCAGGTCGTGTGTCGGGGAACTCCACCAGCCAGGGCAGGGAGGCCCGGTCGCCTGCGCCGAGGCGGGCGTAGGCGCTGTAGAGGTGGTTGCCGACGGTGCGGATGGACAGGGTCAGCCGCTCGGCGATCTGCCGGTTGCTCAGGCCCGCGGCGGCGAGGGTGACGATCTGCCGCTGGCGGGCGGTGAGTTCGCCGAGGACCAGTCCCGACAGGGCGGGCGTGCGGGCGGACTGGCAGCGCCGGGCCAGGGCGGCGGCGCGGGCGCGGGAGATGCCGGCGGCGCGCGGGTCGCGGTGGGCGCGCACCGCCTGGGCGTACGCCTCGGCGGCGAACAGCAGCAGGCCGCGCCGCTCCAGGTGTTCGGCGGCGCGGTCGAGGGCGGGCCCGTCACGGCGGGCCAGCGCGTCGGCGTGCTCGGCGAGGACCCCGTCCAGCGGGCCCGCGGCCCGGTGCGGCGCGCCGAGGCGTACGGCGTCGTACGCGCTGTCGTCGTCCACGGCCGCCAGCGCCGCGTCGAGGTCGCCGCGTACGGCGGCCTCCCACACGGCCGCCGCGCCCCGGTCGCGACGGCCGGCCAGGGCCTCCCTGGCGGTGGCGGCGTCGCCGGACTGGGCGGTGGCCAGGGCCAGTTCATCGGCGCAGGCCGGGTCGCGCGGTGCGGTGGCCAGCCCCAGCCGTGCCCAGGCCGCCGCCTCCCTCAGCTGCCCGCGCAGCCGCGCGAAGCGGGCGCGCACCGCCGCGTACTCCGCGGGCAGCGGGGCGCCCTCGTCCGCTGCCCACTCCCCCGCCGGCGCGGGCAGGGGCCGTACGTCGGCCCGGTCCACGCGCGCGGCCAGCGCGGCGCGTTCGGCCTCCAGCGCGGCGGCGTACCGCTCCCGCGGGCCCGCCAGCCGCCGGGCCCGCAGCCTTCCGGCCACCGCCCGCAGCGCCGGGCCGTACAGGGGGTGGGCGAGCCGGGCGAGGCCGTGGTCGTCGACGTGGACGAGGCGGTCGTACTCGAGCTGTTCCAGGGCCCTCATGTCGAGCCGGTCGACGGGCAGCGGGAGCGGTTCGGCGAAGGCGAGCCGGTCGAGGGTCTCGCGTTCGGCCGCGTCGGGGCGGTCCAGGACCGGCGCGGTGCGCTCGCGCACGGTCGCGGTGAGAGGCAGCGGGCCACGCCAGGCCCGCTCGCCGGTGCCGACGACGGGGGCGAACTGCCCGCCCGCGCGCAACGCGCCGAGCAGTTCGCGCAGCAGCCGCAGATCGCCCTGGACCAGACGGTGCAGCCGCTTCTCCGTGAGCGGCTCCAGGGGCGTGCCCGCGCCCGCGGCGAGGAGCCGGGCGGTTCCGGCGGCGGGCAGGGGCTCAAGGACGAGCCGGGGCAGCAGCTCGCGGGTCCACAGCCGGGTGACCGCGCCGGGAGCGGGGACGCCGTCCGTGGCGGCGACGAGCAGGCGGGTGCGCCCGTGGAGGGCGAGCTGGTGGACCAGGGCGGCCGAGGAGTCGTCCAGCAGGTGCGCGTCGTCCACCACCAACTGCCGTACGCC
Organism: Streptomyces sp. NPDC006610; assembly: GCF_040611575.1. Classification (NCBI taxonomy): domain Bacteria; kingdom Bacillati; phylum Actinomycetota; class Actinomycetes; order Kitasatosporales; family Streptomycetaceae; genus Streptomyces; species Streptomyces sp. NPDC006610. Next base: position 52,298 of record NZ_JBEXOP010000017.1, on the reverse strand, counting down.
GGACAGCAGCCGGAGAGCGCCGGGCAGGGTGACGTGCTCGGGCAGCACATGGGCGAAGGCGGCGAAGGGAAGGCTCCGGGTCTCGGGCGTGCCGGCGGCCCGGACGCAGTCGGCGCCGCGGACGGCCTCGTCGACCAGCCGCGTCTTGCCGCAGCCGGCGGGCCCGGTGACCACGATGCCGCCCCGCCCGGCGGACAACGCGCGGCGGACCAGCTCCAGTTCGTCCTCCCGGCCGGTGAACGGCCAGGGCGCATCGAGGGTCCTGGTGCCCGGTGCGCAGGTCGTCGGGTCAGCAGTCGTCACGTCAACAGGAGTCGGGCTGCTCACCCCTGATACACGCGGACTTGAGTAGCCCTCGACTCAGGCGGCCCCGGGTCGGCCGACGGCAGGCTGTGGGCATGCCCGGTCGCTACTGCTCCCTCGCGCCGGCGGCGGCCCGCGCCGTCGTCCCGGGGCTGACCGCCGAGCGGATCGGCGCGCCGGGACGACGGCGGCACCTTCGGCAGCGCCGCCGTCAGGGCCCGGCTCGTCAAGGGCCGCCGCTACTTCGTCCGTGTCCGCCCGTACTCCTCCTGGGGTCCGGGCGAGACCGCGGTGATGTGCTGGTGACGGCACCGCCCGCACCCCACGGACGGCTGGACCGCCATCCGGCACCGGGGGAGCGGCCGGGGACGTCGTCTTCTGGGGGAGGACGACGTCCCCGGCCACGCCATGTGCCCGCCGGGTCTGCCCGGCGGGCACGGGGGTACTCCTGAGACGGACGCGGCCCGCGACCGGGGTCGCACCGGAAGGAGGCCTCTGTCATGGGCTTTGCGCACCGGCCGCCGGCCGGCGACGCCCGCCGGGACACCGCCCTGCTGGTCGCGGGCGGTTACGGAGCGGTGGTGCTGGGAGTCGCCGCCTGGGTCGGCATCCTGCGCGCGACCGGGGAGGCCGGGCTCGCCGGGGTGTGGCTGATCGCGGTGACGCTGCCGGTGTCGGTTCCGCTGCTGGCGGTTCCGGTCCCGCAGGGCGCGTACGTCCCGCTGCTGGCCGCCGGGGGCCTGGCACAGGCCTGGGTGCTGTGGCGGGTGCTGCGGGGGCGGCGGGGGCGGCGGACGGGCTGATCCCGGCCCACGGGCCCGGCCCTCACGAGCCCGGCCTCGAAGACCGCTCGGGCCCGCGAGGCCGGGCTCAGCCCCGTGGGCAGCACTCACTCCGGCGAGTCCCGCTCCCGCGCGCCGGGCCGGCCAGGGCGTCCGCCGTGCCCTCCGGGACGCCCGCACCGCCGGACGCCCGCCCTCCCGGGCGATCCCGGTGCGGGACTCGGACCAGTGGGCCGGCCCACTCCGGCGAGTCCCGCTCCCGCGCCGGGCCGGCCAGCGCCTCCACCGCCTCCCGGACCGCCCACACCGCCGGGCGGTCGCGATGCGGGGCCGGCCGGCGCGGACACGGACGGGGCGAGGTGCGTCACGTCGACGTGGCACACACCGGGGCGGGGGAAGAACCGCCGGGCCGCCGGGGGCAGGAGACACACGCCCTCGCCCCGCACCGCGAGCAGCAGCCCTTCCAGGTCCGGGACGACGGGGCCGTAGCGCGCTGCTCCGCGGCGAGGTCCCGCCGCACACCCACGCCGGCTGACGCGGCCGGAGCGGGAGGCCAGGGCGGGTCACTGTCCTTCGGGGCTGAGGTCGAGGCGGCGCAGGAGTTGCGCGTTGAGGGCGACGACGATGGTGGACGCGGACATGAGCAGCGCCCCGACGGCCGGGCCCAGGACGACGCCCGCCCAGGCGAGCGCGCCGGCGGCGAGCGGCAGGGTGAGGAGGTTGTAGCCCGCCGCCCAGGCCAGGTTCTGGATCATCTTGCGGTAGGAGGCGCGGGACAGGGCGATGACGGCGGCGACGCCCCGTACGTCGGAGGAGGCGAGGACGACGCCGGCCGACTCGATGGCGACGTCGGTGCCGGCGCCGATGGCGATGCCGACGTCCGCCCGGGCGAGGGCGGGGGCGTCGTTGACGCCGTCCCCGACCATGGCGACCGTGAAGCCGCGCTGCTGCAGGCCGGCGACGGCCGAGTCCTTGTCGGCGGGCAGCACCTCGGCGAACACCTCGTCCACGCCGGGCCGGAAGCCGAGCGCGGCGGCCACCCGGTCGGCGACGGCCTGCGCGTCGCCGGTGATCATGACGATCCGCAGACCGCGGTCCCGGAGCCGCGCGAGGAGCGGACGGGCCTCGTCGCGGACGGCGTCCTCGAGCGCGAACGCGGCCAGCGCCCGCGGGTGTTCCTGGTCGCCGAGGTCCAGCAGGTGCAGTACGGCGGCGCCGTCGGCCTCCCAGCGAAAGGTGGCGGCGAGGACGTCGTCGGGGATGTGCGCGCCGGTCTCGCGCAGCAGCCCCGGGCCGCCGACCGCGTAGAGCCGGCCGTCGACCACGGCCTGGACGCCCCGGCCGGCCAGCGGGCGGAAGGCGGTGGCCGCGGCGGGCGCTGCGGCGGCGGCCATGACGGCGCGGGCCAGCGGGTGTTCGCTGTCGGCCTCGACACCGGCCGCGATCGCGAGCACCCGCTCCTCGGGCAGCCCGGCCCCGGCCGCCGTGACCCGGCCGGTCAGCACGGGGGCGCCCTTGGTGAGGGTGCCGGTCTTGTCGAAGAGGACCGTGTCCACGGTCCGCATTCGTTCGAGGGCGAGGCGGTCCTTGACGAGGATGCCCGCCCGCGCGGCGATGGCCGTGGACAGGGCGACGACCAGCGGGATCGCCAGGCCCAGGGCGTGTGGGCAGGCGATGACCAGGACGGTGACCGTGCGGACGACGGCCTCCTCGGTCGAGCCGGCCGCCCACCATGCGGCGAAGGTGACGACGGCGGTGACGGAGGCGACGTAGAACAGCGCGCCCGCGAACCGGTCGGCCAGCACCTGGGCACGGCCCTTGGACCGCTGGGCGGCGGCGACGAGCCGGGTGATGCCGGCCAGCGCGGTGTTCTCGCCGACCGCCTCGACCCGCACCCGCAGCACCGAGTCGGTGGCGACGGTCCCGGCGACGACCCGGTCCCCCACGGACCGGGCGACCGGACGCGACTCCCCGGTGATCATGGATTCGTCGACCTCGGCACGGCCCTCGACGACCGTGCCGTCCGCCGGCACCCGGCCGCCGGGCCGCACCAGGACCTCGTCGCCGACGTCCAGCGCGGACACGGACACCTGGTGCGTGCCGCCGGGACCGATCAGCTCGGCGGTGTCCGGCAGGAGCGCGGCGAGCGCGGACAGCGCGCCCTGCGCCTGGCCGATGGCCTTGGTCTCCTGCCAGTGACCGAGCAGCATGATGGTGACGAGCGTCGCCAGCTCCCACCAGAAGTCGAGGTCGAACAGGCCGAGGGTGGTGGCCAGCGACGCCGTGTAGGCGACGACGACGGCCATGGAGATGAGCAGCATCATCCCCGGCGCCCGGCCGCGGATCTCGGCCACCGCGCCCGTCAGGAAGGGCAGCCCGCCGTGGAGGAAGACGGCGGTGCCGAGCACGGGCCCGACCAGGTCGGTGTCGGGCAGGGTGAGTTCGTAACCGAACCACTCCTGGAACATGGGGCTCGCCGCCACCAGGGGCAGCGCCAGAACCAGACAGACCCAGAAGCGCCGGCGGAAGACCTCCGGGTCGTGATGCCCGGCGTGCGCGTCGTGCTCGGGGTGCGGTGCGCCGTGGTGGTGCGCGTCGTGCTCCGCGCGCGGTGCGCCGTGGTCCTGGTGCGCGTCGTGCTCCGCGTGCCGCGCGCCGTGGTGATGGTGCGTGTGCGCCTGCCCGGCTCCCCTGCCCTCGGTCATGGGGCCAACTCCTCGCGTGGTACCGACTCCTGCCGGGCTCACGCTAGGAGCGGGCCGCCGCCGGGCCGGGCACTGCGCGCGCACGGTGGTTTCCCGAGGATGCACGGCGATACGGCGCCGGGGACGACGAAGGCCGCCCTCCCGTCTCCGGAAGAACGGCCTGCGACCTGCGATGAAGCTGGTCGGGACGACAGGATTTGAACCTGCGACCCCTTGACCCCCAGTCAAGTGCGCTACCAAGCTGCGCCACGTCCCGTCGCCGACCCGCGGTTTCCCGCGTGATCGTGCTGGCCAACCCTACCGCATGCGTGAGGGCGCTTTAATGGGAGGCACCGCGAACGGGAGGGGACGACGATGAGGCGCGTGTACGTGGGACTGGGGGCGGCCGTCGTACTGGCGGGGGCCGGCCTGTACTGGTTCAAGCCGTGGACGCTCTGGGTGGACGAGACGGTGCGGGAGGCGCTGCCGTCGGCGAGCGCTCCGGCGGCCTCGCCGAGCGCGCCCGGCACGGCCGAGCCCGGTGCGACGACGTCCGGCACCCCGGAGCCGGAGCCCACGGGTCCGGTCACCGTGGCGCGCGGCGAGCTGATCAGCCATGAGCACGAGACGTCCGGCGAGGTGAGCCTGCTGCGGCTGGCCGACGGCTCCCATGTGCTGCGGCTGTCGGACCTCGACACCAGCAACGGACCCGATCTGCGGGTGTGGCTGACGGACGCGCCGGTGAAGGAGGGCAGGGCGGGCTGGCACGTCTTCGACGACGGCTCGTACAAGGAGCTGGGCCGGCTCAAGGGCAACAAGGGCGACCAGAACTACGCGGTCCCGGCCGACGTGGACCCGGCCGCGTTCACCAGCATGAGCATCTGGTGCGACCGCTTCAACGTGTCGTTCGGGGCGGCGGAGCTGACCCGCGCCGAGGCCTGACCCGGCCGGGGGCGACGGGCGGCAGGGCTCCGGCGGGGCGCCACGGCGGCCGGGGCACTGCGCTGCCGAGGGATGACGGACCGGCACGTCACCCTCGCAGCACCGCCGCACCGCCGCACCGCCGGCGGCCCTCGCGGTGCGCCCCGCCCGATCCGCGGCCGCCCGCCGGCCCGAGATCCGGGTGGTCTTGCCGGATTGACACCTTTCGGGGCGGGTTCGAGGGTGGGCGGGAGGTTCCGTCGCCGTCCGCAGAGGGGCTGCCGTGGTGAGTGATGCCGCCGCCGGGACGATCGGGGTCGCCGTCGTGGGCTTCGGCTGGATGGGCCGGGTGCACAGCCGGGCGTACGCCCGCCTTCCGCACCACTACCCCCGGCTGCCCCTGAAGGTCCGGCTGGTGGCGGTCGCCGACGAGGCGCCGGGCCGGGCCGAGGAGGCCGCCGCGCAGTTCGGGTTCGCCTCGGCGGTGCGCGACTGGCGCGAGGTGGCCACCGACCCCGAGGTGCGGGCGGTCAGCGTCACCGCCCCGAACTTCCTGCACCGGGAGATCGGCGTCGCGATGGCCGAGGCCGGCAAGCACCTGTGGATCGAGAAACCGGTGGGCCTCACGGCCGGTGACGCCCGCACGGTCGCCGACGCGGTCGCGCGGGCGGGGGTGCAGGGCGCGGTCGGCTTCAACTACCGCAACGCGCCCGCGGTGGAGGCCGCGCGGGAGCTGATCGCGTCGGGCGCCATCGGGGCGGTCACGCACGTCCGCATCCGGCTGTTCAGCGACTACGCGGCGCATCCCGAGGCCGCGCTGACCTGGCGGTACGAGCGGGAGCGGGGCGGCAGCGGGGTACTGGGCGACCTCGCCTCGCACGGCGTGGACCTGGCCCGCTTCCTGGTGGGCGAGATCACGTCCGTGGCCGCCGACACGGCGGTCTTCGTCCCCGAGCGGATCCGCCCGGCGGGCGTCACCCTCGGCCACGAGCGAGCCGCGGGCGACGGGCCGGGCAGCATGACGGGCCCGGTGGAGAACGAGGACTACGTCGGCTGCCTGCTGCGCTTCGCCTCCGGCGCCCGGGGCGTCCTGGAGGCGTGCCGGGTCTCGGTCGGCGAGCAGAACGCCTACGGCTTCGAGGTGCACGGCGCCCGCGGCGCGGTCCTCTGGGACTTCCGGCGGATGAACGAGCTGTCCGTCAGCCGCGGCACGTCCTACCAGGACCAGCCGGTCGGCACGGTCCACGTCGGCCCGGGGCACGGGGAGTTCGCGGCCTTCCAGCCGGGCGCCGCCAACGCGATGGGCTACGACGACCTCAAGGTCGTGGAGGCATACCGCTTCCTGCGCTCGATCGCCGAGTCCACTCCGTACGGGGCGACGCTCCCGGACGCCGTGCGCGCGGCGGTCGTACTGGAGGCGATGGCGCGCTCGGCACGAAGCGGCGCGTGGGTCGACGTACCGGACGGCCGGGCGGGGTGCGAGTGAGGCCGGGACGCGTACCCGAGCAGCACGTGTGAGGGACAGCGACGCGCGCCCCGGCCTCTCCCAGTCCGCAATCTGGCACATGGGCGGCCGGCATGCCCGCCGGGTGCGTCCGGCCGGGGCACGGGTGCGTCCGGCCGGGCAGGAGGGCTTCAGGGGGCCGACAGGACCAGGCGGCGGGCGAAGTTGCGGTAGCCGAGCCGTTCGAAGGCGGCGGCCATCGGCCGGTTCGGCAGGTCGGTGTCGGCGCGGACGAGGCGGGCTCCCTCCTCCTGGGCGAGGAAGCGGGTGATCTCCGCGAGGAGGTCGTCCACGTAACCGTGGCCCCGGTGCCCGGGCAGCACCCCCAGATAGCCGACGACGTGCGCGGTCGGGCTGCTGGAGGGCAGGGCGAAGCCGACGGTGCGACCGTCGGGGGTCTCGGCGATCCGCCACCAGGAGCGGTCGCCGGACATGTCGTCCCGGTAGAAGGCGACGTCGGCACGGGCCTGCGCCTCGGCGCCGAGCCGCTCGGCCTCCGCGCGCGAGCCGGCGTCGAGGGTGCCCTCGAGCACCCGGCGGAACAGATCGACGAAGACCTCGTCGTCCGGCTCGGCCCGGAACCGCAGCCGCCGCGACGGCTCGGGCACCCCGCGGTCGGCCGTCCACTCGTAGCGCAGCCGCTCCAGCTCGGCGCTGAGGCCCACCCGCCGGGCCGCCTCCCGGCGCCAGGCCAGCTCGGCGACCGCGTCCGGCCGGTCCCGCCAGTCGGCGGGCAGCAGGACGTGGTAGTCGGGCGGCACGCCCTGCCCGGCTTCGGCGAACACCGCCTGACCGGCGGCGAGCAGCCGAGCGGCGACGTCCACGCGGTCACCGCCGACGTCGGGATCGACGTGGAGCGAGTCGAGCGCACCGGGCCGCCCGGCCCCCACGGGACCCCACCACAGGGCGATGGCGCACGGCCGCCCCTCGTCCTGCGCGACCCAGGCCCACTGCGCTCGGTAGTCGCCGCGGGCGAGCCCGGCCAGGAAGTCGTCGGCCCCGACCCAGACGCCGACCTGCCCGTCGGGCAGCAGCGGACGGACCTGCTCGGGATCGAGACCGGACTCGGCGAGGCTGCGGAAGATCAAGAGGGCTCCGGGTGCGGGGAGGGACGGTCGGTCGGCGGCGAGGGCGCCGGCGACAGCGTTCCACACCGGGCGCCTGGAGCGACACGCATTTCTTGAGCGGCCTTGCTTCGGGCGCCCTCGGTCAGGCGCCGCAGGAGCGCAGGAACCGCCGGGTGCGCACGGCGATCGGGAAGGGCTTGTCCGGCTCGCACGGGTACATGTCCTGCTCGACGATCGCGAACAGCTCGACGCCGAGCCGTTGTGCGGCCGTCAGGACGGGACCCAGCTCCGGGATGCCGGACGGCGGTTCGCACATCACCCCGCGCTGCACGGCCGGCCCGAAGGGTACGCCTCCGGCCACCACGTCGGCCAGGATCTCCGGGTCGACCTGCTTGAGGTGCAGATAGCCGATGCGCTCGCCGTAGGTCTCGATCAGCTTGACGCTGTCGCCGCCGCAGTAGGCGTAGTGACCGGTGTCCAGGCAGAGGCCGACCAGGTCGGCGTCGGTCGAGTCGAGGAAGCGTTCGACGTGGGCCTCGGTGTCGATGTGGGTGTCGGCGTGCGGGTGGACGACGATGTCGAGGCCGTACGTCTCCTTCACGCGGCGCGCGAGGCGTTCCGTGCCCCGCGTCAGGTGGTCCCACTGCTCGCCGGTCAGCTCCGGCGGTTCGAGGATCTCGGCGGTCCTGTCGTCGCGCCAGAAGGACGGGATGACGACGAGGTGACCTGCGCCCATGGCCCGGGTGAGCGCGGCGACGCGGCTGACGTGGTCCCAGGTGGCGTCCCAGACGGCGGGGCCGCGGTGCAGGCCGGTGAAGACCGTGCCGGCGGAGACCCGCAGGCCGCGCCGGCCGACCTCGTCGGCGAGCCGGGCCGGGTCGGTCGGCAGATAGCCGTAGGGGCCCAGCTCGATCCAGGAGTAGCCGGCCTCGGCCACCTCGTCGAGGAACCGCTGCCAGGGCACCTGGCGGGGGTCGTCGGGGAACCACACGCCCCAGGAGTCGGGCGCCGAGCCGATCCTGATGCGGTCCAGGACGGGGGCGGGGGCGTCTGCCATGTCGGGGTCCCTTCGTCGGTCTGCGTGGCCGGTCTGCGTCGCGGCGTCCGCGGCGGAGACCGGCCGGAGGGCGGTGCCGGCTCGGCGCCCGGTGACCCAATTCCTCCTGGCCGGCCGCCTCGCCGCGGGCGGCGCTCTCGACTCCATCCTGCCCCGGATACGGCGCGCCGAAGTGGTCGCCGGTGCCGCCGGCCCTACCGGCGTCTCCCCCACCGCCGTCGCCGGGACGCCGCTCACCCGGCCGGGTGTGCCGGGAAGGGCGGGGTCTCAGTGCGCCTCGTCCAGCCGGGTCCGCTGTTCCGGCGTGAGCTCCAGGTCCACGGCGGCGAGGTTCTCCTCCAGTTGCGCCACCGACGACGCCCCCGCGAGCGGAACGATCGGCAGCGGGCCGCCCGACTGCCAGGCCAGCACGACCTGGTTGACGGTCGCGCCGGTCTCCCGCGCGACCTCGCGCAGCACGGCCAGGCGGGCCGGGGTGCCGGGGTGGTCGTAGTCGGCGGGCAGCGGCTTGTCCTCGCGTACGTACGCCCCGGCGAGCAGCGGCGAGTAGGCGACCAGGGTGAGCGCGGGCTCGGCCCGCAGATAGCCGAGGAGTTCGGGGCCGGCGTGACCGAGGCTGCCGTCGGGGAAGAGGTCGCTGGGCATGTCGGTGCGCGGGCGCAGATGGCTGTGCTGGTACTGGAGCACCTCGTAGCCGGGCAGTCCGGCCGCGGCGGCCAGGGCGCGGGCCCGCTCGACCCGCCAGATCGCCTGGTTGCTGACGCCGAGCAGCCCGACCGTGCCCTCCGCGACGAGGGCGGCGAATCCCTCGACGGTCTCCTGCTGCGGCACGGTGGGGTCGTCGATGTGCGCGTAGAGCAGGTCGAGCTTCTCCACGCCGAGGCGTTCACGGCTGCGTTCGGCGGACTCCCGGATCACGCGGGCCGACAGGCCCTCCGGGTTGTCGGTGTAGCCGGTTCCGGGGGCGAGCGGCCGGGCGCCGAGCTTGGTGGCGATGACGACCTCGTCCCCGATGCCCCGGCTGCGCCGCCACCGGCCGAGCAGTTCCTCGCTCTGCCCGCCCTGGCCGCCGTCGACCCAGAAGGCGTAGTTGTCCGAGGTGTCGATGAAGTTGCCACCGGCCTCGACATAGCGGTCCAGTACGGCGAAGGAGGTCCGCTCGTCGGTCACCGAGCCGAAGAGCATGGCGCCCAGCGCGAGCACGCTGACCTCGCGGCGGTGGTGCGGATCCGTGCCGATGGTGCGGTACTTCATGGGTTTCCCTCCGGTGCGTGCCCGCCCGCGCGGACTGCGGGCTCGGGGTGCGGGCCGACGTGCTCGCGGATGCTGCGGGCACGCACCGGAGTCTTCATTCTGGAGCGCACTCCAAGTCAAGCGGGTCGGGTGCGCGGGCTCGGCGCGGCCCGGCGTGCGCGACCGGCGCGGCCGGGCTTCACAGCCCGATCGTGCCCGGTCCCGCGCCCCGCGTGACGGTGTCCTTGACGGTGCGGGGGTCGTCGACCGTGTAGTCGTAGTAGTCGGCCGGGTTCTCGACGCTGCCGCCGACGACCGGCTCGCCGACCTCCTCGCCGGTGAAGAGGTTGTTGCGCTCGACGATGCTGCCGTCCGGCCCCGAGTAGCTGTTGGTCATGGGCTCCTCGACCTCCTCGAAGTGGTTGCCCTCGATGAAGCAGCCGGAGTCCGCGTTGCAGGCCGGACCGGTGTCGCTGTTGTCGAAGAAGTAGTTGTTGTAGATGTGCACCGGGTCGCCGAACCGGGTGCGCGGATTGCGCTGCGGGGTGCGGTCGTACCAGTTGTGGTGGTACGTGACCTTCAACCGGCCGGTGTCCTGGGCGCCGTTGCTGTCGGAGTGGCCCAGCAGCATGTTCTTGGTGTGGTGGTGGGTGTGGTTCCAGGAGACGGTGATGTAGCTGGAGCCGCGCTTGATGTCGATGAGGCCGTCGTAGCCGGCGGACAGGTCGTTGTGGTCGATCCAGATGTGGTGGGAGAACATCTGGACGTTGATCGAGTCGTCGCTGGCGTTGCGGAACGTCAGGTTGCGGATGATGACGTTGTGCACGGCGTTGGCCGGGGGCGTGGTCACGTCGCTCACCGGAAGGCCGATGTTCAGACCGCCGCCGGAGATCCCGGAGGTGGCGCCGACGCCGACGATGGTCTTGTCGGAGGTCACGTCGTACATGCCGGCCGGGAGCTGGATCATGCCGTTGACGCGGACGATCCTCGGTCCGTCGGCGCGGATGGCGGCGATGAGGTCGGCCGCGGTGGACACGGTGACGGTGGGGCCGCCCGCGCCGCCCGTGGTGCCGTTCTGTCCCCAGGCGTTGACGCTCGCGAAGCCCGTGGGGGCGGACTCCGCGAGGACGGCGGAGGGCGCGGCGTCGGGCGCGGCGGGGGCGGTGGGAGCGGCGGCCGTGACGGCGAGGGTGGCGAGGGCCGCGAGGAAGAGGGTGCCTTTGCGGTTCATGTCGGTCTCCTGGATCTCAGGCGATCTTGCCGACGCCGACGCCGGCCGGGACGATGCTGGGGATGCTCGCGGCGGGGTCGGGGGTGTAGCCGTAGTACGTCCGGGGCTCCACGACCGTGCCGAGGGTCTGCGGCTGCCCGCAGTTGACGTACACGTTCCCGCGCTCCACGACCCGGCCGGGCCCGCTGTCGTCGTAGCCGGAGTAGATCGGGTGGGCGACGTTCTCGAAGTAGTTGGCCTCGACCAGCACGCCCGCGTCCTCGGTCGACGCCACTCCGTACAGCCGGTTGTTCCGGTAGAGGTTGTTGTAGACGTGCACGGGCTCGGCGAACCTGACGCGCGGGTGGCGCTGGTCGGTGCCGTCGAAGAAGTTGTGGTGGTACGTCACCCGGAGCTTGCCCCGGTCGGCGGTGTAACTGTCGTTGTGGCCGAGCAGGCAGGTCTTGCTGTGGTCGTGGAAGTGGTTCCAGGACACGGTGACGTAGTCCGACTCCCGCTTGATGTCGAGCAGTCCGTCGTAGCCGAGCGAGAAGTCGCAGTGGTCGATCCAGACGTGGTGCGCGCGGTTGGTGACGCTGATCGAGTCGTCCGAGGCGTCGGTGAACCGGATGTTGCGGATGATCACGTTGTTTCCGGGCCGGGTGGTCGTGCCCAGCTGGAGCCCGCCGCCGGTGATCTCCGCGGTGGACCCCACGCCGAGTATCGACTTGTCGGCGACGACGGTGATCATTCCGTCGAACGCGATGCGCCCTTGGATCAGCAGCACGTACGGGGAGTTCCGGCCGGCGTAGTCGCGCAGTTGTGCGGCGGTGGTGACGGTGACCGTGGGCCCGGCGACGCCGCCGGTGGTGCCGGTGAGGCCGAGCGCGCCGACGCCGGCGAACCCGTCGGCCGACTGCGCGGCGAGGGCTGCGAGGCGGGCGGGGTCGGCAGGGGCGACGGCGCGGGCGGGGGCGGCGCCGGTGGCGAGGAGGGCGGCGGACGCTGCGGTGGCGGCGGTGCCGGCGAGCAGGCCGCGCCGGGAGATGCCGGGGCCGTGAGGGTTGTGGGGCATGTGGGGGAGGTGGGGGGTGTGGGGGGAGTCGGTCATGATTCAGGCGCTCCTCGGAGGCTGTTCTCAGATGCGGCCGACGCCGACGCCGGCCGGGACGATGGTGGGGATGCTCGACACCGGGTCGAGGGTGTAGCCGTAGTAGGTCCGCGGCTCCACGACCGCGCCGAGGGTCTGCGGCTGCCCGCAGTTGACGTACGCGTTCCCGCGCTCCACGACCCGGCCGGGCCCGCTCGCGTCGTAGCCGGAGTAGATCGGGTGCGCGACGTTCTCGAAGTAGTTGCCCTCGACCAGCACGCCCGCGTCCTCGGTCGACGCCACCCCGTACAGCCGGTTGTTCCGGAAGTAGTTGTTGTAGACGTGCACGGGCTCCGCGAACCGCACGCGGGGATGGCGCTGGTCGGTGCCGTCGAAGAAGTTGTGGTGGAAGGTGACCCGCAGAGTGCCGCGGTCCTGGCTGCCGTTGGCGTCCGAGTGGCCGATCAGCATCGTCTTGCTGTGGTCGTGGAAGTGGTTCCACGACACGGTGACGTAGTCCGCGCCGCGCACGATGTCGATCAGGCCGTCCGCGCCCGAGCTGAACTCGCAGTGGTCGATCCAGATGTGGTGCGAGGACTGCTGGATGCTGATGGAGTCGTCCTCGGCGTCGGTGAAGCGCAGGTTGCGGATGATGACGTTGTGGCGGCGGTAGAGGTCCAGGCCGCCTCCGGTGATCTCCGCGTCGTCGCCCAGACCGATGATGGTCTTGTTGGAGCGGACGCCCTGTTTGCTGGTGATGCGCATGGTGCCCGAGACCTGGATGACGTACGGCTCGTTGCGGTCGCAGTAGTCCAGGAAGGCGTCGGCGTCGGTGACGGTGACGACCGGGGCGCCGGCGCCGCCGGTGGTGCCGGTGAGGCCGAGCGCGCCGACGCCGGCGAACCCGTCGGCGGTCTGTGCGGCGAGGGCGGCGGTGCGCGACGCCGGTCGGGTGGCGGCGCGGGCGGGGGCGGCGCCGGTGGCGAGGAGGGCGGCGGACGCCGCGGTGCCGGCGAGCAGGCCGCGCCGGGAGATGCGGTGGGCGTGGCGGGTGTCGGGGACGTGGGGCCGGTGGGGGGTGTCGGTCATGATCCGGGCTCCTCAGATCTTCCCGACGCCGGCGCCGGCCGGGACGACGGTCGGGACCTCGGCCGCGCGGTGCGGCGTGTACGAGTAGTAGGTCCGCGGCTCGACGACCGAACCCCGCGTCTCGATGGCGTGGTTGCAGTCGACGAGAACGTTGTCACGCTGGACCAGTCGGCCCAGATCGCCGCTGAAGTCCACGCGGGCGGGGTTGTTGACGCTGTAGAAGTAGTTGCCTTCCAGCACCACCCCCGCGTCCATGGCCGAGGCGACGCCGTAACTGTTGTCCCGGTAGTAGTTGTTGTAGACGTGCACGGGCTCGGCGAACCGGACGCGCGGGTTGCGCTGATCGGAGGCGTCGAAATAGTTGTGGTGGTACGTGACCCTCAGTCGGCCCCGGTCCTGGGCCGCGTTGTCGTCGTCGTGACCGAGCAGCAGGGTCTTGTCGTGGTCGTGAAAGCGGTTCCACGACACGGTGACGAAATCCGAGCCGCGCTTGATGTCGACGGCGCCGTCGTCGCCGTTGGAGAAGTCGTTGTGGTCGATCCAGATGTGGTGGGAGAACATCTGGATATTGATCAGGTCGTCCGTGGCTCCGTCGATCGACAGATTGCGGATGATGATGTTGTGCACGGCGTTGGCGGGCGGCGAGGTGACCCGGTCGTCCACCGGGAGGCCGATGGTGAGCCCGCCGCCGGTGAGCCGTGCGTCGGCGCCCAGACCGATGACGGTCTTGTCGGAGGCCACGGGGTGCATGCCGTCGGAGGTGCCGACGGGCAGCGTGATGGTGCCGCTGACCTGCACGATCAGAGGTTCCGGGCGGGAGATGTAGTCCAGGAACCGGGCGGCGGTCGTGGCGGTGACGACCGCTCCGCCGGCACCGCCCGTGGTGCCGTTCTGCCCGAGGGCGCCGACCCCGGCGAACCCGTCCGCCACGGCGAGGGCGCCGGGCGCGGGCCCGGCGGCCGCGACCGGGGCGGGCCCGGCCCCGAGCAGCGCGCCGGCCAGTGCGGCGACGGCGGCGAACGCGGTGGCGGCGCGCCGGACGGGCCTTCTGCGGGATAACCGCGGTGGGGATGACGGGATGAGTGCCATGAATGCCCCTTTCGCTGTTTCGCGATGGATGCGCCTCATTACACGGCAAGCGCTTTCCATGGAAAGTAGGTTCATTGTCCGGACCACGTCAATCAGCGGGACGTGACAAAAGCTCAACAAATACACTCAGAAACAAACACGAAATACGGCGTTTCAGGGCCTCCGAGCCCCCGCCCGATCAACCGAGCACAGGCGCGATCCGGCCACCGGCCGTCGCGGCACGGGCGCCGGTTCGGGTAGCGTGCCGGCCATGTCGAGCCCCGAGTCGGACAGGGCGGGGGCTTTCGGTCACGCGCCGTCAGCCCCCTGAGCCACTGAAGTTTCGGCGTTGCCGCCCCGCCGTGTCGCGGGGCCGCGCAAGTGCGCCCGCGGGGCCGACCGCGGTGACGAGACGCCCTTCCCGCGTTTCTCCTCGCCCCGGAGCCACTCGATGCCTCTCCCGCTGTACCTGCTCGCCATGGCCGTCTTCGCCATGGGCACCTCGGAGTTCATGCTCGCCGGCCTCCTGCCGGACATCGCCTCGGATCTCGACGTCACGGTCGGCACGGCAGGCATGCTCACCCCGGCCTTCGCGCTCGGCATGATCGTCGGCGCACCCTTGGCAGCCGCGCTCGCCCGCGGCTGGCCCAGGCGCACCGGCCTGCTCGGATTCGTCGTCACGTTCGCGGCGGCGCACGCCGTGGGCGCCCTCACCACGAGCTTCCCCGTGCTGTTCGCCGCCCGGATCGTCGCCGCGCTCGCCAACGCCGGGTTCCTCGCCGTCGCCCTGACGGCGGCCGCCGCACTGGTCCCGCCCGACAGGAAGGGGCGCGCGCTGGCCGTACTGCTGTCCGGCACGACGGCGGCCACCATCGCCGGTGTCCCCGGCGGCTCGGTCCTCGGCACGCTGCTCGGCTGGCGGGCCACGTTCTGGGTGGTCGCCGCCCTCTGCCTGCCCGCGGCGCTCGGCATCCTGAAGGGGATCGCGGCCGGATCGGCCCAGGAGGGGACGACCACAGGACCGACCTTGCGGGCGGAGCTCGCCCGGCTCGCCGGCCCGAGACTGCTCCAGGTCATGGCGCTCGGCGCGCTGGTGAACGCGGCGACGTTCGCGAGCTTCACCTTCCTGGCCCCCGTCGTGACCGACGACGCCGGGCTGGACGAGTGGTGGATCTCCGTCGTCCTGGTCCTCTTCGGCGCCGGATCCCTCACCGGCGTCACCGTCGCCGGCCGGCTGTCCGACCGGCGTCCCGGTCCGGTGATCGCGGCCGGCGGCCCGCTCCTGCTCGCCGGCTGGCCCGCCCTGGCACTGCTGGCCGACGCACCGCCGGCCCTGTTCACCCTGGTGTTCGTACAGGGCGCGCTGTCGTTCGCGCTCGGCAGCACCCTGATCACACGGGTCCTCTACGAGGCGGCGGGCGCACCCACCATGGCAGGCTCGTACGCGACGGCGGCACTCAACGTCGGCGCCGCCGTCGGCCCCCTCGTCGCCGCGTCCACGCTCGACACTCCGGCCGGGAGCCTCGGTCCCCTGTGGGCGAGCGGCGCCCTCGTCGCCGCGGCGCTGCTCGTCGCGGTGCCCTTCCGCGCGGTGCTCACGACGACGGGGCGAGGGGCCGAGGAGACGCTCATGTGACGCCGGTCGTCGCAGCCCTGGGCACCGGCGCCTCGCAGGCAGTGCCGTATCCGTTCCTCCTGCGGCGCACCGCGTCCACGCCCGGCCCCGCGTCGTCCGCGGGGCCGGGCAGGTGCGCGACGGCGGTGGCGGGACAGGGGAGGCCGTGATCCGCCCCGCACCGGCCGCTCAGCCGATGCGGATCGGACCGGACCGGACCCAGGGCCGCCGACACACGCCGCGGCCACCGGGGTTCCGGGCCGACCGCTACAATGACCGCGTCGGCCTTCGGCGCCCCAACGGGTGCGTCCGGAGGCTTTTTTCATGCCCTCCCACACCTCCGCGTCCAGCGCACACCCCGCCACCACCTACCGCGACCTGCTCCGCAACCATGAATTCGCCGGTCTGTACGCCAGTTTGATCCTGACGGTCACCGCGAGCACCTTGTCCGGCTTCGCGCTCGGCACGCTGGTCGGCCGTGAGACCCGGTCGCCGTTCCTGACGGCCGTGAGCATGTACGGCGCCGCGTTCGCGACGGTACTCGGTGCGCTGACACTGATGTCGGTCGCGGACGGAAGCCGCCCGCGCCGGAGCCTCGTCGCGCTCCAGTGCCTCTCGCTCGTGGGTGTCGCCGCACAGGCGGTTCCGGGGCTGCCGCTCGCCGCGCGGTTCGGTCTGCTCCTCGTGCCGGGCTTCTTCCAGTCCCTGGCGACCGGAACACGGATGGGACTGATCGCCGAGGTGGTGCCGGCGTCCGCGTACGCACTGGCGCGTTCGCTGATGAACATCACCTCGGGCGGCACGGCCGTCCTCGGCTACGCCGTCGGAGCCGTCCTGCTGCGGTACATGAGCCCACAGGGGATCTTCGTCGCCGCGGCAGCCCTGACCGGCGCCGGATCGACCGTCGTGGCGGTGACCGTCCGGGAGCACTCGATCCGTCCGGCCCGTCGCCCCGGACTGCGCCGGACCTGGACGACGAACGTCGCGCTCTTCTCCCACTCCGGCCAACGCGCCCTGCTGCTGAACCTGTGGGTCCCCAACGGCCTGATCGTCGGCTGCGAGGCCCTGTTCATCTCCTACGCCCCCGACCAGGCCGGCGCCTTCCTGGCCGCGGGATCGGCAGGCATGCTCCTCGGTGACCTGGTCGTCGGACGGCTGCTCACCGCCGAGCAGCGACGCCGCCACGCGTTCGCCCTGCGACTGCTGCTCGCGATCCCCTACCTGCTGTTCGCCCTCCACCCGCCCGCGCCACTGGCGGCAGCCGCGGTGTTCGTCGCCGGCGCCGGGTTCGCCGCCACCCTCCCACTCCAGGAGCAGCTTCTCGAGCTGACCCCCGACCCGGTCCGTGGCCAGGTCCAGGGAGTCGAATCGGCGGGCCGGATGACATGGCAGGGCCTCGGAGCCGCGCTCGCGGGCGGCGCCGCCCAGCACCTGACCCCCGGCACGGCCATCACCGCCGTGGCCGCGATCTCCGTCGCGGTCACCGTCTTCTCCCGGCCGTATGTGGTCCGCGCCCGAGCCGTCGCCGTGGAGACGGCCGGCCCCGCGGACGACCCGCATCTGTAGCCGCGGGCGCGTACGACGGGGCCGATCCCGGACGACTCCGAAACCGGCCCTGATCTGCGACTCTCACAAGTCGGGACGACAGGATTTGAACCTGCGACCCCTTGACCCCCAGTCAAGTGCGCTACCAAGCTGCGCCACGTCCCGATGCGCGCCGCCCGTGCGATCACGGGGACGCGCGGACAGAACTTTACCGCACCTCCCCCGTGGAGCCGAAGCCGTGGCCGGGCGGGACAATCGGGGGCATGGGTGGATCGGAAGGACTCGGCGGCGCACGGGACCGGGACGACGAAGGGCGGGCGCGCAGCGCGCGGCCCCGGGACGGGCTCGGGCGGCCGCTGCCGTACGGGGCCGACGGGGTGGAGCGGCAGCCCGAGGGGGTCGCACGGACGCCGGAGGACACCGTCGCCGAGGCGCAGACGCTGCTGGACGCCGGGAAGCCGTTCCACGCGCACGAGGTGTTCGAGGACGCCTGGAAGTCGGGGCCGGCCGAGGAGCGGGGCCTGTGGCGCGGCCTCGCCCAGCTCGCCGTCGGGCTCACCCACGCGGCACGCGGCAACGTCACCGGCGGGGCGCGGCTGCTGCGGCGCGGGGCGGGCGCGGTCGAGGAGTGGGCGGACGTCACCGGGCGGGGGCGGCCGTACGGGCTGGATCTCGCGGGGCTGGGCGGCTGGGCCCGCGACCTGGCGGGCGTCGTGGAGGGCGAGGGGCGTGCGGTGGACGCGCGGGAGCACGCGCCGCGGCTGCTCGGAGCGTGATCGTCCGGGCGGTGGAGGCACTGTCGGCGGGGTGCGGCAGACTCTGGGCGTGCGAAAGATTCATGTCATCGGTATCGGCGCGGGCGACCCCGAGCAGCTGACCCTCCAGGCGGTCCGGGCGCTGCGGGACACGGACGTGTTCTTCCTGCTGGACAAGGGCGAGGTCAAGTCGGACCTCACCCGGTTGCGCCGGGACATGCTCGACGCGCACATACCCGGGGGGACGTACCGGGTGGTCGAGGCGCGCGACCCGGAGCGCGACCGTTCGGCGGGCGGCGCTGCCTACTCGCCGGCGGTCGGCGACTGGCGCAGCGCCCGCGCCGACATCTACGAGCGGCTGATCGTCGAGGAACTGGGCGAACAGGAGCGCGGCGCGTTCCTGGTGTGGGGCGACCCCGCGCTGTACGACAGCACGCTCGGCATCCTGGAGGAGGTCCGCGGGCGCGGCAGGGTGGACTTCACGTACGACGTGGTCCCCGGCATCAGCAGTGTCTCCGCGCTGGTCGCCCGTCATCGCACGGGGCTGAACCGGGTCGCCCGGCCGGTGCAGATCACCACGGGACGGCGGCTCGCGGAGGGTTTCCCGGAGGGGGTGGACGACGTGGTGGTGATGCTCGACGCCCACCAGACCTTCCTGCGGTACGCCGACCAGGACATCGACATCTACTGGGGCGCCTACATCGGCACGCCGGACGAGATCCTCGTCTCGGGTCCGATAGCCGAGGCGGCGCCCCGGATCGAGCGGGTGCGCGCGGAGGCACGGGAGCGGAAGGGGTGGATCATGGACACCTATCTGCTGCGGCGGAAGCCGGAGGGCGGTTCTCGCTAGGGGCGGACCGGCGGCGAGTGCGCGGAACCCGTCGCGCCGGGTCCGCTCGCCTCGCCACCGGTCGGCTCCCCGCCACCGGCCCGTTCCCCCCGCCGCCTGTCCGTCCGTCAGCCTCCCGTGTGCCGCGCGGACGCGCTGACCGGTACCGCGTCGCGTCCGCCCGTGGCCGGGGGACCGTCCGTGGCCACAGGTCCGTCCGCGCCCGGGGGACCGTCGGGCGACGGGTCCGGCAGCCGGCGGGCGCGCAGGGCCTGGAGGCCGACCAGGTCGTCCGGCCTGGCGTCCGGCACCTCGGCGTCGAAGCGGGCCAGCGCCGGAATCCGCCGGGCGCAGAGGACCACGAGCACGAGCGCCAGGCCGAACAGCACGTACATCAGGCCCAGTCCGCGGCCCTCCCCCGTGCCCAGGATCCGGCCCGCGGTGCCGGCCAGTGCCCCGTCCGGTTCCATCGCGGGCCCGAGCAGCGCGGCGGCGCCGGGACCGAGCAGCAGGAAGCCCACCGGCATGGTGCACCAGGCGAACACCGTGTTGACCGCGAAGATCCGGCCGTGGAAGCGGGCGGGCACCTTGACCTGGATGATCGTGGCGTAGATCGCGTTCATCACGGTCAGTCCGGCGAACATGCCGAACACCCCCGCGGCCACCAGCGGCAGCGACGGGCGCAGTCCGGTGACCGCGCAGCAGGCGGCCAGGACGAGGAAGGCCAGCAGGACGCCGGTCATCCTGCGCTGTTTCGGCCCGCCCCAGACCGCCATCAGGGCGCCGCCCGCGGCGATGCCCACCCCGCCCGCGAGCGATACCCGGGCCACCTCGCCCAGGCCCGTGAAGCCGAGGACCAGCGGCTGGAAGAAGATGAGCAGCGGCCCCAGCAGCAGGTTCGTCACGGCGAAGAACAGCAGCATGGCCCGGAAGCCGGGCGTGCTCATCGCCAGTCGGAAGCCGGCCCGGATCTCCTCGCCGACGCCCTCGCGGCGCTGCCAGCCCAGCCGGGCCGGGAACCGCAAGGAGGCGGTGACGGCGATGGCGACGGCGTAGCTGCACACGTCGATGATGAGGATGCCGCGCAGTCCCACGGTCGCCAGCACGGCGGTGGCGAGCAGGGGGACGGCGAACTGGACCGCCCCGGCGCCGGCCTGCACCAGGCCGTTGGCGTGGCCGAGGTACTGCTTGGGCGCGAGCTGCGGGACGGCCGAGGCCCAGGAGATGCGCTGGAAGGTCAGCGCCACGGACAGCAGGGTCATCAGCGGGTACAGGACGGCGTCGGTGAACGCCCCGGCCAGCAGCAGTGTCAGCATCAGGCCCTGGATCAGCAGGGCGGCGACGTCCGCGGCGATCATGACGCGTCGTCGGCTGAACCGGTCGGCCACGGCTCCGGCCAGCGGGGCCACGAGCAGGCCCGGCACCAGCGCCAGGGAGGACAGCAGGCCGAGCTCGAGCAGCGAACCGCTGCCGAGGAACACCCACAGCGGCAGCGCGAACTCGGTCATGGCGGTGCCGGCCATGGAGACGAGCTGCCCGGCGGCGACGGCGAGGAAGCGGGGCATCGCGGGTTCGGGCGGACGGCGGTCCCGTCGCCGGCGAGGGCCGGGGGACGGCGACGGCGTCCGCCCACCGGGATGCGAGCCGCCTTCCTCACCGGGCCCGCCGCCGGACAGCGGCTCCTCGCCGTGGGACACGTCCGCCAGTCGCCACGTCCGCGCCTGCGGCCGCGGTGCGGCGGGGGCGGTCGGCCGCGGTGTGCCGGCCTGCGCCTGCGGCGGGCCCGCGTCCGTCGGCGCGGTCAGGGCCGGGTGGACGCCGGTGATGATGTCCGCCAGTTCGGGCGCGCGGAAGTTCAGGAAGTAGTGCCCCGCCTCGTCCAGCACCACGAGGGCGCTGGTGCGGGTGACGAAGTGCCACTCGCGGAACCGTTCCTCGTGGTACAGCGTGATGTCGTCGCGTTCGCCGACCACCGAGATCACCGGCGCCGACAGCGGTTCCACCCGGTCCTGGAGCAGCGCGGTGAAGTATTCCTCGGCGTCCCGGTTGTCGGCGCGCATGTCGCGCACCATGCGGCGGGCCTGCGCCGGTTCGACGTCGTCCATGCTCAGGCCGATCGAGATCAGCCAGTCCCGGTAGCGGCGGTCGCTGCCGAATCGTTCCAGCCTGTCGAGCATCCGCACCACGGGACCGCGGGGCCGGGCGAAGGGGAAGATGCCGCCGGCGTAGACGGCCTCCACCGGCCGGCCGGCCGCCTCCAGGGCGAGGGCGAGGGCGATCACCAGGGCGCCGCCGACCCCGCAGTGGCCGTAGAGGACGAGCGGGCCGTGCACGCGTTCCAGGATCTCGGCGACGGCCGCGTCCACCAGTTCCGGGAGGGCGGTGCGGCGGCCCTGGAGTCCCATCTCCTCGCCGGTGCCCGCCAGGGCGAACAGGGCGTGGCCGGGCGGCAGCGCCTCGGCGAGCGGCCGGTAGACGACGGCGCTGCCGCCGCCGTACGGCACCGCCACCACGGTCAGCTCCGGTGTGCGGCCCGGCGGCGGGGTGGGCGTCAGTTCGTGCAGCACCCGGGCGGGGCCGCGCTCGGCCTCCGGCGTGGTGAGGTGGGCGGCCAGGCCGCGGACCGTGGGATGCCGGAAGAGGTCCATCAGGGTGACCCCGGCCGCCTCGGGCAGGGCCCGGCGCAGCGCGGCGATGATCCGGATGGCGAGCAGGGAGTGCCCGCCGAGGGCGAAGAAGTCGTCGTCGCGGTCCGGCAGGGGTACGTCGAGGATCCGGGCCCACACCTCGGCGACGGCGCGTTCGGCGTCGGTGGCCGGCGCCCCGCCGCCGCCCCCGGCGCCCCGCACCGGCGCGGGCAGCGCCCGCCGGTCGAGCTTGCCGTGGGGGCCGATGGGCAGGGCGTCCAGGACGACGTAGGCGGAGGGGAGCATGGAGTCGGGCAGGGTGCGGCGCAGCGCCTGGCGCAGCGAACCCGGGTCGGCGGCCATGCCGTCCGGACCGTCTTCCAGGACGTCGCCCGACCGGCCGGGTTCCGGGGCGTCGCCGGGTGCTTCGGCCGGGTCGCCGGGTGCTCCGGGCACCAGGTAGGCGACCAGGCGCCGGTCGCCGGGGCGGTCCTCGCGCACCACCACCGCCGCCGCGCCGACGCCGGGCAGGGCGCGCAGGGCGGCCTCGATCTCGCCGGGTTCGATGCGCAGCCCGTGCAGCTTGACCTGGTCGTCGGTGCGGCCGAGGTATTCGAGGGCGCCGTCCGGCCGGTGCCGGGCGAGGTCGCCGCTGGCGTACATGCGGGCGCCGGGCTCGCCCCACGGGTCGGGGACGAAGCGCTGCGCGGTCAGGTCGGGCCGGTTGAGGTAGCCGAGGGCCACGCCGGGGCCGGCGATGTACAGCTCGCCGGGCATGCCGACGGGCACGGGCCGGCGGTTGCGGTCGAGGACGTACATCCGCATGTTCTGCACGGGGCGCCCGATGGGCACGCGGTGCGCGCCGGCGAGCGACTCGCGGGTGCAGGGCCAGGCGGTGCAGTCCACGGAGGCCTCGGTGGGGCCGTAGAGGTTGTGCAGTTCGCAGGAGCGGAAGCGGTCGAGGAAGCGGCGGGCGAGGTCGGCGGGGAGTTCCTCGCCGCTGCAGATCACCCGGCGCAGCGTGGTGCACCGCTCGACGCCGTCCTCGGCGAGGAAGACGGCCAGCACGGACGGCACGAAGTGGACGGTGGTGACGGCGTGCCGGCGTACGGCGTCGCGCAGGTAGCCGCCGTCGCGGTGGCCGCCGGGGCGGGCCATGACCAGCCGGGCGCCCTCGCGCAGCGGCCAGAACAGTTCCCACACGGAGACGTCGAAGCCGGTCGGCGTCTTCTGGAGCACGGCGTCGTCGGCGTGCAGCGGGTGGGCGCGCTGCATCCAGTCGAGCCGGTTGTGGATGCCGCGGTGGGTGCAGATCACTCCCTTGGGGCGGCCGGTGGAGCCGGAGGTGAAGATGACGTAGGCGGGGTCGTCGGGGGCGATGTGCGGCGCGGGCGGGGCGGCGGGGTCCGGGCGCCACAGTTCGGGGTCGTCCAGGGACAGGACGCGGGTTCCCTCGGGCGGCTGCGGCAGCCGGCCGTGGACGGCGTCGGCCGCGAGCAGCACCGGGGGCGCCGCGTCGGCGAGCAGGCCGGCCAGCCGTTCGGCCGGGTTGTCGGGGTCCAGCGGCAGATAGGCGCCGCCCGCCTTGAGCACGCCGAGCAGCGCGGCGACGAGCGCGGCGGAGCGCTCCGCGCAGACGGCGACGACGGTGCCGGGTCCGACGCCCGCGCCGCGCAGCCGGCCGGCCAACGCGGTGGCGCGGCGGTCGAGTTCGCGGTACGTCAGCTCCTCCGTGCGGGGCCGGCCGTCCGGTCCGGCGGGGCCGTCGACGACCAGGCAGACCTGGCCGGGGGTGCGGGCGGCGCGCTCCTCGAAGCGGCCGTGCAGGGTGTGCGGGCCCGGCACCTCCTGCGGGACGTCGTTCCAGGTGCGCAGCACGGTCTCGCGCTCCGCCTCGTCCAGCAGGTCGAGCCGGGACAGCGGCACGTCGGGGTGGCGCACCGCCTGCCGCAGCAGCCGCTCGAACAGCACCGGCAGCCGGGCCGCGGTGGCGGGCGAGAACAGGTCGGTGCTGTAGGTGAAGAAGCCGTGCAGCCCGTCGGGGGTCTGGCGCAGATACAGCTCCAGGTCGAAGCGGGTGGCGCGGATCTCGAACGGCTGGTGGGCCACCTCGGGCGCGTCCGCGCCGGGCCCGGCGGTCCTGTCGTGCGTGCCGCGGCCGTGCTCGGTCCGGTCGTGCTCGGCGCGGGCGCGCCCCGCACGATCGTGCTCGGCGCGCTCGTAGTTGAGCAGTGTGAAGGCGGTCTGGAAGACGGGGGTGCGGCTGGGGTCGCGGGGCAGTGCCAGCTCGCCCACGAGCTGTTCGAACGGCATCTCCTGGTGGGCCAGGTCGGCGAGGAAGCCGTCCCTGACCCGGCCCAGCAGGGTGACGAAGTCGGGGTCTTCGGACAGATCGGCCCGCAGGGCCAGGACGTTGGCGAACAGGCCGACCAGCGGCTCCAGTTCGGGCAGGGTGCGACCGGCGACGGTGGATCCGACGGCGAAGTCGTCCTGGCCCGACCAGCGGCCCAGCAGGGCCTGGTAGGCGGCGAGCAGGGTCATGTACGGGGTGGCGCCGTGCGCGGCCCCGAGGTCGAGCACCGCGCGGGAGAGTTCGGCGTCGAGGGCGATGCCCTGCCCGGCGCCGCGGAAGGTGGGCTCGGCGGGGCGGGGCAGGTCGGCGGGCAGGTCCAGGGGTGGTACCCCGGTCAGCCGGGCGCGCCAGTGGTCCAGGTCGGCCTGCCGCACCTCGCCCCGGTAGCGTTCCCGCTGCCAGGCGGCGAAGTCGCCGTAGCGGACGGCCGGTTCGGGGTCGGCCTGCGGTTCGGGGGCGTCGTCGGCGCAGGCGGCGAGGAGTTCGCGCAGGAACAGTTCGCTGGACCAGCCGTCGGAGACGATGTGGTGGTGGACGAGGACGAGCACGTGCTCGTCCGGTGCGGCGCGCAGCAGCGCGGCGTGCAGCACGGGGCCGGTGGCCAGGTCGAAGGGGCGGGAGATCTCCTCGTCGATCCAGCGGGCGAGAAGGGCCTCGCGCCGGGCGGGGTCGGCCTCGGGGGGTGTGGTGCGGACGTTCAGGCGGACGCCGCCGTCCGCGGTGACCTCGACGCGGGGGCGGCCGTCGGCGTCGGACGGGAAACGCATCCGCAGGCTCTCGTGGCGGGCCACCACCCGCCGCAGCGCGCGCTCCAGCCGCTCCGGTTGCAGCGGCCCGCGCAGCCGGACCGCCTGCGGCACGGTGTAGGCGGTGGTGTCCGGGACGAAGCGGTCCATGAACCACAGGCGTTCCTGGGCGAAGGACAGCGGCGGTTCGGCGCCCTCGGGACGCCGGGGCACGGTGAGCGCCGGGGCGGCGGTGCGGGCCCGGCGCAGTCTCCGGGCCAGCAGTTCGGCGCGGGCGGCGGACGTGCCGCGGGCGTCGTGGCGGTCCTCCGGCTGCGGTCTGTCGTCGACGATGCTCATACGGCCGGATCCCCTTCCTTGATCATCTCTTCGACCTCGGCGTCGCTCAGCGCGGCGATGTCCGCGAGCAGCAGGTCCTCCACGGCCACGGCGGTCTGCGCCACGGTGGGCGCGGTGAACAGGGTGCGCACCGGGACGTCGACGCCGAGGGCGGCGCGCAGCCGGGCCACGGCGCGCAGGGCCAGCAGGGAGTGCCCGCCGAGGGCGAAGAAGTCGTCGTCGGCGCCGATCCCCCGTACTGCGAGCACCTCCTCCCACACCTCGGCCACCAGTTGTTCGGCCTCGGTGCGGGGCGCGGTACCGGAACCGGTGCGCCCGGCGGCCTGGCCGGCGGCGCCGGGCGCGGGCAGCGCGGCGCGGTCGATCTTGCCGCGCGAGGTCAGCGGCATCCGGGCGAGCACGACGACGGCGCTGGGCACGAGGTGGCCGGGCAGCAGGCCGCCCAGGTGGTGCAGGAGCTGCGCCGCTTCCGGTTCGGCGCCGGGGCGCGGCACGATCCAGGCGGCGAGGCTCTGCCGGCCCGCGTCGTCGTACAGTCCGGCGACCGCTTCGGCGACCGCCGGGTGGCCGAGCAGGGCGGCCTCCACCTCGGCGGGTTCCACCCGGTGGCCGCGCACCTTGAGCTGACGGTCCGTGCGGCCGAGGAACTCCAGTGCGCCGTCGGGCCGTTGGCGGGCCAGGTCGCCGGTGCGGTACATGCGGGCGCCGGGCGGGCCGAACGGGTCCTCGGTGAATCGACGGGCCGTCAGTTCCGGGCTGCCGGCGTATCCGTCGGCCAGCCCGTCGCCGGAGAGCCACAGTTCGCCGGGCACGCCGGGGGGTACCGGTCTGCGGGCCGGGTCGAGCACATAGGCGCCGGTCGCGGTGATCGGTCGGCCGATGCCGGGCCGTACGAGGGCGTCGTCGGGGCCGAGGCGGGCGGCGGCGGCGATGACGGCGGCCTCGGTGGGGCCGTAGGTGTTCCACAGTTCGACGCGGTCGCCGAAACGCTCCCGCCAGGCGGCGACCGCCCGGGAGTGCACCTGGTCGCCGCCGAGCACGACCGCCCGGAGCGCGGAGGGCCAGACGACGCGGTCGCCGGCCGCGACGAGTTCCTGCCAGTAGGCGGTGGGCAGGTCGAGCACGGTGACACGGTCGCCGGAGGGTCCGGCCAGCCAGTCCGGCAGTTCGGCGGACGGCACGGGCAGCAGGACCACCGTCGCGCCGGAGCACAGCGCCGGGAAGATCTCCTCGACATGCGTGTCGAAACCGAGCGAGGCGAACTGGAGCACGCGCTCCCCCGGCCCCAGCCGGTAGGCCTCGCGCATCCAGCCGACCCGCACGGCCAGCGCCCGGTGCGGCACCACGACCGCCTTGGGCTCGCCGGTGGAGCCGGAGGTGTACAGCACGTAGGCGGGATCGGTGGGCGCGGGGGCGGCGGGCCGCTCGGGTGCGGGCTCGTCCGCCCGGTCCGCGGCCGCGGTGAGGGAGGGCAGTTCCACGGTGGGCGGGCCGCCCGGGACCGTACGGCTCCCCGCGCCCGCCAGTACCGCCGTCGCGCCGGCCTGTCGCAGCATGGCGGCAAGCCGGGGCTCGGGCAGGCCGGGGTCCAGCGGCAGGTAGGCGCAGCCCGCCAGCAGGATGCCCAGCATTCCGGTCACGGTCTGGGCCGACCGGGCGCCGGCCAGGCCGACCGGGGTGCCCGGTAGCGCCCCGGCGGCGCGCAGCTGCCGGGCGACCCGGTCGGCGGCGGCGAGCAGGTCGCCGTAACCGAGCACCAGGCCCGCCGACTCGTCCTCCAGGGCCGGGGCGTCGGGCGTGGCGGCGGCCTGACGCAGCAGCCAGGTCACCACGGTCTCCCCGGCGGCCGTGCCGGGGACGTCCGGTCCGCGCAGCAGGGCGCCGGTCTCGTCCGGGGCGAGCAGCGGCAGCCGGTCCACGGGCGTGTCCGGGTCGGCGGCCGCGGCACGGGCCAGCAGCGGCAGCCGGTCCAGGAGCGCCTGGGCGGCCCCGGGGGCGAGCAGCGCGGGGTTGTGCATGAGGACCAGGTCGATGCCGTCCGGTGCGGGCCAGGCGTCCAGGGACAGGTCGAACGGCGTCGGCGGCGGGTCGGTGCGCAGCGGCTCGATGCGCAGCCCGGTCCCCGCCCCGAACTCCTCGCCGCCGTCGCCGGACGCCGCGCTCTCGGTGTGCAGGTTGAACCAGGAGCGGAACAGCCGCGGCTGACCGGCCCCGCGCGCGGACCCGAGCGTGCCGAGCAGCTTCTCGTACGGAACGTGCGGATGGGTGAGCGCGCCGGTGACCGTGCGCCGGGTGCGCGACAGCAGCCCGGCGAACGTCACCTCGCCGCCGAGGTCGGCGCGCAGCGGCAGTACGGCGGTGAAGCAGCCGACCAGTTCCTCGTCCTCGGCGCGCTCACGGCCCGCGAAGGCCGTGCCGACGACGACGTCCTCCTGCCCGGTGTGCCGTCCGACGAGGATCTGGAACAGGGCCAGCCACGCCATGAAGGGCGTGCAGCCGTGCCGCCCCGCCAGTGCGGCGACGGCGTCCGCGGTCGCGGCGTCCACCCGTGCGCGGGCCGGGGCGGACGGTCCGGGCTCCGTCGCGCCGGGCGGGACGGGTGAGCCGGGGGGCAGTCCCGGGCCGGGCGGCTCGGCCAGTTCGGCCGTCCAGTGGGCGAGGGCGCGGTCCGCCTCGGGACCGGCCAGCCGGGAGCGCCGCCACATGACGTGATCGCCGTAGCCGGCCGTGAGCGGGCGGAGTTCCGGCTCGCCTCCGGCGGTGAACGCGGCGTAGCAGTGGGCCAGTTCGCGCAGCAGCAGCTGGATGGACCAGCCGTCGGAGACCAGATGGTGGGCGCCGAGCAGCAGGACGTGCTCGTCGTCGGCCACCCGGTACAGCTCGGCGCGGAACAGCGGTGCGCGGTCCAGCCGGTAGGGCTCGGCGCCGCGCAGTTCCGCACGCCGTACGGCCTCCCGGCAAGCCTCGGGCGTGCCGCGCAGGTCGTGCCGGACCAGGACGGGGCCGGTCGCGGTGACGCGCTGCACGGGTGTTCCGTCCGTGTCGGTGACGCAGGCGCGCAGCGGCTCGTGGCGGGCCGCCGCGGCGGCGAGGGCGCGCTCCAGCGCGCTCGCGTCGAGGGGGCCGCGCAGCAGGCGGACGGTGGTCAGGTTCTCCGAGGTGTCGTCGGGGTCGAGCCGGTGCAGGAACCACATCCGCTCCTGCACCGGGGTCAGCGGGTACTCGCGGTCAGCCATGGCGGTGCTCCTCGACGAGCCGGGCGAGGGCCGCGCCGAACGCGGCCGGGGTGGGAGTCTCGAAGAACAGGACGGCGGGCACCGGCACGCCGAAGCGGTCCTCGGTCCGGGCGGCGATCCGTACGACGGCGAGGGAGTCGCCGCCGAGCGCGAACAGGTCGTCGTCCGGGCCGATGCCGGGGCGGCCCAGCACCTCGGCCCACAGCGCGCACACCGCCTCGGTGACGGACGCGGTCCCGGCGGCCCACGACGGCGCGTGGGCGCCGTCCACGGCGCGGTCCTCCGCGTCGGCGGCGGCCTCCGCGCCGAGGGGGTTGGGGCCGGGGGCCGGCCGGGACTCGGACGGGGCGCCGTCGGGGGCCGGGGCGGGCCGCCACGCCTCCGGGGTGCGCAGCCGGCTCACGGGAGCGTCCGGATTCTCCGCCGACAGGCGCAGCAGATCGGCCAGTTCGGCCGTGAAGGCGCCGGCGGCCCCGGGGGCGAACCGGTCGCGCGGGTAGGTCAGCACCAGTTCGGCGCCGCCCGGGCCGGTGGTCGCGGCCAGGGTGAGGTCGTACGCGGTGCCGTCGACCTCCTGGCCCCATGGGCGGGAGGCCAGTCCGGGGCCCCAGCCGCTCCCGGCCCCGCCCGTGGCCGCGCGGGCGCCCTCCTCCCGTTCCACGAACAGCGCCTGGAACAGCGGGTGCACGCCCGGAGCGCGGCGCGGCGCGACCGCGGAGACGATCCGGTCGAAGGGCGCCGCGTGCGTCAGCGCGGCGGCGAGCGCGTCGCGGACGCGGTGCGCCAGGGTCCGGAAGCCGGGGTCGCCGTGGAGCTTGACCCGCAACGGCAGCAGGTCGGTGAAGCAGCCGACGGTGGTGGCGAGTTCCGGGTGCGGGCGGCCTCCGGAGACCACGCCGACGGTCGCCTCGGCGGTGCGGGCGGCACGCGCCAGCAGCATCAGGTAGCCGGTCAGCAGGGCGGTGTGCGCCGTCAGGGGCGCTCCCCGGCCGGCCCCGCGCAGCGCCTCCAGCGTGGCGGCGTCGACCCGGGCGACGGCCGTGGCGGTGCTGCGTCCTCCCGCCCGGACGGGGCGGGAGGGGGGCGCGAGGTCGGGCAGCAGCCGCGGCGGGGCGCCGGCGAGCTGGTGGCGCCAGTAGGCGAGCCGGTCGGGCAGCACCCGTTCCAGCCGGTCCCCGGACCACTGGGCGTAGTCCGCGTAGTCGGGGGTCTCCGGGCCGGCCGGCACGGTGTGCGGCCCGTCCCGGTAGGCGGTGGCGAGCCCGTCCAGCAGGACCGCGACGGAGGCGCCGTCGGCGGCGAGGTGGTGGCAGGCCAGCAGGAGCCGGTGCCGGTCCGCCGCCAGGCGCAGGACGGTCAGCCGCAGCAGTCGGCCCGTGGCCGGGTCGAAGGGCTGTCCGGCGGCGGACACGGCCATGCCGCGGGCGATGTCCTCCCGCTCGGGTTCCGGGAACGGCGTCAGGTCCAGGGTCTCGACCAGGACGGCCGTCTCGGCCGCGGTGGGCGGATCGGCGGGCAGGGTCTGCCACGGTTCGGCGTCCGGCCGGCCGTCCGGGCCGGTGCGGGCGGCGAACCGGGCGCGCAGCACCGGGTGGCGGCCCAGGACGGCGGCGAGCGCGGCGGTGAGCCGCTCCGGGTCGAGCGGCCCGTCCAGCGCCAGTCCGGCGGTCACCGGCGGGACCGCGCCCGGTCCGGCGACGAGTTCGGCCAGCCAGATCCGCCGCTGCTCGGCCGAGCACACCAGCGGACGGCCGTCCCTCGGCGCCCGGGGCAGCCCCGTGGCACCGCCGGGGGCGGTGGTGCGCCGGCGGGCGGCGAGGAGGCGAAGGGCCATCTCACGGCGGTCGGGCGGGGCGCCGGGGGTGGTCCGGGTTGGGTCGGCGGGGGCGGCCCGGGTTGTGTCGGCGGGCGTGGTTTCGGGGCCGGACGTGGTTTCGGGGCCGGGCGTGGTTTCGGGGCCGGGCGTGGTGTCGGGGCCGGGTGCGGTTGCCGTGCCAGTTGCGGTGTCGGGGCCGGGCGCGGCCCCGGTGGCGGGCCGGGTCCCGGGTGCTGCGGTGTCCTGGTCGCTCATCCCGTCGCCTCCGCGAGCCGTGCCGGGTCCTGGAGCAGGTCGCGCACTCCGGTGAGCAGTGCCGTCACGTCCCGCCCGTTCACCAGGCGGTGGTCGTAGGCGGCGCCGAGCTGCACGAGGCTGCGCTCCCGGAAGCCGCCGGCGCCGTCCGGGACCGCCACGGCTCGCGGCGCCGCGAGCGACAGCGCGCAGGCCTGCCCGGGGAAGACCACCGGCACGGCGAAGACCACGCCGGGTTCGGTGTGGAGGGTGAGGGTGATGTTGGCCCCGTTGAGGTCGCTCTCGCGGAAGGCGCCGCGCAGTGCCGCCATGCGGAACTTCATCACCGTGCGGGAGATCTCGCCGAGCCCGGCCCGGTCGGCGTCCCGTACGACGGGCACGTACAGTCCCGCGCCGACGTCGAAGGTGACGCCGATGTGGGCGCCGGGGAGCAGCCGGGTGGCGGTGCCGTCGGGGGTGAGCGAGGCGAAGCAGGCGGGGTCGTGCTCGCGCCGCGCGGCCAGGGCGGCGAGCGTGAGCTCGGCCGGTCCGACGAGGGAGCCGGCGGCGGCGCTCAGCTCCCGCCCGGCGGCGAGCGCGTCGGTGAGGTCCGCCTCCACCACGGTGAACGCGGCGGGCACCGTGCGGTGCGAGACGGTGACGGTGGCGGCCACGGCCCGCTGCACGCGGGTGAGGGGGGTGACGACGGTTCCGGGCGGGTCGTCGGCCGGGACCGCGTCGGCCGCCACGGCGGGGGCGGGCACGCTGGGTGACGATCCGTCAATTGTGCCGGCCCGGGCGGACCTTGCCGACACGCCGTGGTCCTCACCGGGCCGCCCGGTCCCCGCGATCCCCGCCGCGAGGCGCTCCACGTCGGCCCGGCGGACGACGGGCACGCCCAGCTCCCGTGCCCGCGACTCGGGGATGCCCAGTTCGGCCAGCAGGGCCCGCGCGGGCTGGGTGACGACCAGACCGGGCGCCGCCGCGCCGGCGCCGGCGGCGGCACGGGCCGGCTCCGGGCCGGCGGCCGTACGGCCGCGGGCGGCGGCGAGCGCCTCCTCGTCCGCGTGCAGGCGGGCGAGGAGCGCGCCCGGCGGGTACTCCCGGCCCGGCTCCGCCACCTGTTCGAGCAGTCCGTCCGCCGGCGCGGCCACCTCCTCGAGCGCCTTGGAGGTCTCCACCTCCAGCAGCGGCTCACCGGCCACGGCCCTGCCGCCGTCCGCGACGGCCCACGCCGCCAGCAGATGAACGGCGTCGTTGCTGTTGAGCTTCGGCATGCGGACTTCCGCGGCCCCGGTCATACGTGCGCCTCCAGTCGTGCACCGGCTCCCGCCGCCGTACCGGTCACCCGGCGCACGACGGCGCGCCGGACGTCCCCGGCGCTCAGGAACACCTCGTCCTCCAGATGCGGCGCGGCCGGGATCACCCGGTCCGCCGCGCACCGCAGCTCCACGGGCCCGCGCAGCGTGTGCCACAGGCGGGTGTGCAGTCCGTGGGCCACTTCGGCGCCCCAGCCCGCGCCGGGCGTGCCGTCCTCCAGCACGAACACGGCCGGCGCGGCCCCGCACAGCGCCGCCAGTTCGTCGGCCTGGACCGGCCACAGCCGGGCCGGCACCAGCAGCCGTACGCCGATCTCGTCCTCCAGCAGCAGGTCGCGGGCCGCCTCGACCGCCCGGTGCGCCAGGCCGCCTGGGGCGATCAGCACCGCGTCCGGCTCGGGGGAGCCGGCGGGTTCGACCACGGCGACGCCCGGACCGCCGTCCGCTGCGTCGGTGACGCGGAACCCGAAGACGTCGTCCACCACCGCGCCGGTCCAGCGGCGGGCGGTGTAGAGGATCTTGTCCTCGAAGAGCACCGACGGCGTCCCCGTGCCGAGCGCGTGGGCCAGCAGCGCGGCGGCGTCGTGGAACGGGCTCAGCTCGTACAGGTCGAGGTCGGGCACGCCCATCAGGTGCTTCTGCGGGCTCTGGCTGTGGGTGGGGCCGTAGCCGCGGCGCCCGCCGACGGGGCAGCGGACCAGCAGCGGCACCGGGACGCGGCGGCCGTACATGGTGACCGACTTGGCGGCGAAGTTGACGAGCTGGTCGACGGCCAGCGTCACGAAGTCGCCGAACATGATCTCGACCACGGCCTTGCCGCCGGCCAGCGCCAGCCCGGCCCCGGCGCCGACGATCGCTCCCTCGCTCAGGGGCGTGGACCGCACCCGCTCCCCGAACCGGGTGGACAGTCCCCGGGTGACGCCGAAGGCCCCGCCGTAGGGATCGGTGACGTCCTCGCCGAGCAGCCGCACGGCGGGATCGGCGGCCATCAGCGCGTGCAGGGCGTCGTTGAGGTGCTCGCCGATCCGCTCCGGCCGTCCCGCCGTACGGGGCGCGGGGCCGGCGGCGTCCGCCGGTCCGGTCGCCGGCGACGAGGGTACGGGCGCTGGCGGCGGCGGTACGGCGGCGGCCTGGCCGTCCGACGGCGGACGTGCGGAGACCTCGGTCACCAGCCGCGCCACCGTGGCGGCGAGCCGCGCGTCGGCCTCCCGGAACCGCTCCGGGAACGCCTCCGCGTACCCGCGGTACCAGTCCCGGCGGTGCAGCTCGGCGATGCGCTCGATGGGCCGGGTGTCGTCGCCCTTGCTGTGCGGTCCCAGCCGCACCGTGTCCAGCTCGACCACCAGCGGACCCGCGCCGTCCCGCACGGCCGCCAGCAGGGGCGCCAGTTCGGCGCGCAGCACGACCGGATCGGTCGTGGCCGAGTGGTGGTAGGCGATGCCGAACGCCTCGGCCCGCCCCCGGATCGTGCCGGCCAGCTGAGCCTCGGTCGGCGTGGACTGGGCGATGCCGTTGTGCTCCACGACCACGACGACGGGCAGCCGCCACAGCGCCGCCAGGTTGAGCGCCTCGTACACCGCGCCCTCGCCCCAGGTGCCGTCGCCGACGAAGGCCAGGGCGAGGCCGCCGGCCGCCAGGTCCCGCCGGTGCAGGGCGGCGCCGACGGCCACGGGCAGGCTCTCGCCCTGCACGCCCGTGGACAGGAACCGGCCGGTGTACAGGTGCTGGCTGCCGCCGACCCCGCCGCACACCGCGCCGGCCCGCCCCATCACCTCGGCGAGCAGCCCCTCGGCGTCCGCGGTGAGGGCGAGGTAGTGCCCGTGGCCGCGGTGGTTGCTGAACACGAAGTCGTCGGGGCGCAGCAGCGGCGCGAGCGCGACGGGGATGTACTCCTGCCCGAGGCAGGTGTGCGTGGTGCCGGCGATCCGGCCTTCCCCGAACAGCCGCAGCAACGCCTGTTCGAAGTGGCGGATCAGCAACAGGGCGGCGAGATCGTCGTCTTCGGGCTCGTTCATCGGTTCCCCCATGTGGTGGTGAGTGCGGTGTCGGTTCCGCCGGCCCACGGGACGGCGGCGGAGACGGTTCGCGGACGGACGGCGTGTGGCGCGGGGCGGCGTCTCGCGGGCGGGCGGGGACTGACGGGGCGGACGCCCTCGCCGTGGCGTGTGGTGGGGCTGCCGCCCGCGGCGAGGACAGGGCGGGCGAGCGGCCGGAAGCGCGCAGATCACGGCCGCCCGTCAGCCGGTGGGCGCTCCTCCGTCCGCCGGCCGCTTCCCCGGCCGCGGCGCGGTCCGTGCCCGGCGGGCCGCCAGCGCGCGCAGCGCCGCCGCCCTCGCGGACGAGGAGCCGGCGTCGCCGGTGGGGACGGAGGTCCGGTCCGGCCGTGGTCCGGCACCCGCTTCCGACACGGTTCCCGGTCCGGATACACCTCCCGGTCCCGACACGGCTCCGGGGACGGCCGGAGCGGCTCGCCGGGCCGTGGACAGAGCGGTCAGGAAGCGTTCCGGCGCGCCCGGGTCGAGCCCGGCGACGAAGGCGTGCGCCGCCCGCCGGGAGGCTCCCGACCTGGCCCGGTACGCCGTCTCGTCCTCCAGCAGGGCGCGCAGCGCCGTCAGCCAGGGCGTCACGTCCTGCGGCGGGATCACCGGCTCCGGACGTGCCTGGCCGGCCCGCGCCGCGTACCCGGTCACCGGGCGCACCGGCAGCGTCCCGGCCACGCCCAGCTCCGCCTCCGCGAGTCCGCCGACCGCGGAGGCCAGCACGGGGATGCCCCGCAGCTGCGCCTCCACCGCGCTGTAGCCGAAGGTCTCGTCCCACAGCGAGGGCATCAGCAGCACCGAGGTGCGGCTCAGGACGTCGTCGATGTCGTCGACGGGCGCGGTCAGTTCGATGTTGCGGCGACGGCGCAGCCGCTCCAGGTCCGCGGGCTGCGTGCCCCACGTCGGCACGGCCAGGAAGGGCACGTCGGGCAGGGCGTCGGCCAGACCCAGCAGCACCGTGATGCCCTTGTAGCCGCACGGGTTGATCAGCGTGACCGCGCGGCCGTCGGCACCGGCGGCGCCGTGGTCGGGGAAGGGCCCCGGCCCGTAGACGTGCGGGTGGATCAGCACCGAGTCGAGGCCCGCGTGGTCGGCGACGTACCGCTGGGCGGCACGGCTCACCGCGACCACCGCGGCGGCCCGGCGCACCAGCGCCGTCCCGGCCGCGCTGGGGTAGAACGCCCCCGGCCCGAACGGCAGTTGCTGCAGGGTGTGCACGAGGTAGACGACGCGGTCGGGAGTGGCCGCGAGGGCCGCGCCGAGCACCATCAGACCCGGGTCGTCGCTGGGCGTCAGGGTGA
Source organism: Streptomyces sp. NPDC006610 (assembly GCF_040611575.1). Classification (NCBI taxonomy): domain Bacteria; kingdom Bacillati; phylum Actinomycetota; class Actinomycetes; order Kitasatosporales; family Streptomycetaceae; genus Streptomyces; species Streptomyces sp. NPDC006610. The sequence goes on along the minus strand of NZ_JBEXOP010000017.1, from coordinate 17,536 downwards.
CGTCGGGGCCGAGGACGCGGGCGGCGGCGCGGATCCGGCCCGGCAGCAGCCAGGGCGAGCGCACGGCGTGCACCTCCACGCCCCCGTACCGGTAGACGACGGCGTCGGGACCGTCGTCCAGCACGGTGGCGCCGCGTTCGCGCAGCGCCGCCACGGCGGCGTCCGGACCGGTCTCCGGACCGGTGGCGAGCGCGCCGGTCAGCGGGCCGACCACGAGACAGGTGTGACCGCGGCGGGCCAGCTCCTCCATCAGCAGCCGGTTGGAGCGGTTCGCGCCGCCGTGCGAGGGCAGGTGGATGAGGTTCTGGGCGAGCAGGATCTTCACCGGGCCGCTCCGTCGGGGGACGCGGCGGCGCGGGCGGCGCGCAGCCGGGCGCGGTCCGGTGCGGACAGCGCGCGCAGCCGGGCGACGGTGCCCGCCACCGGCCGTTCCAGCGCGGCCAGTTGCCGGGCCGCGGCCACCGCACCGCCCTTTGGGAGGGTGAGGTCCGTAACGGGGTGCTGGTCACGGGTGCGGGTGGCCACGGCGGCTCCGTCTGCGGGGACCGGCACCTCGGACGCGCGTTCCCGGGTGCCGTCGCCGACCGTGGCGTCGGGCGCCCGCTCGGCATGACCGGCGCCGGCCGCCACACCGGCGGCCCGCTCGCCGTACCCCTCGTCGGCCGCCGCCGCGACGATGGCCTCCGCCAGCTCCCCGGGCCCCCACCCCTCGGCGGGAGCCACGCGGGCCAGGCCGCGGCGGGCGAGGCGGGCGGCGTTGTCCGGGCGGTCGATGCCGTCGGCCATGACCACCTGCGGGCAGCCGGCCGCCAGCGCCCGCGCACAGGTGCCGATGCCGCCGTGATGGACCAGCGCGGCGGCCCGCGGCAGCACGTCGGCGAACCGGATCCCGGGCTGCCAGCGCACGTTGGGCGGCAGCCGGTCCGGCAGCAGGTCGCGGTGGCGCACCACGAGGGTGGTGGGCAGGCCGGTCAGCCCGGCGGCCTCGGTGAGCGCCGGGTAGTAGCGGGGGTGCAGCATCCGGCCGGTTCCGCCGGTGGCGAGGACGGAACCGGGCGGCGGGGCGCCGGCCTCCCCGGAGACGTCCTGCGCCCCGGCCCTCTCCCCGAGGGCCCGGGACGCGGTGTCCGCGAGGGGGAAGCCCGTCAGCCGCACCCAGTACGGGGAGCGCGGCCCGGCCTCGTCGAACCACCGCGGCCACAGGCCGATCACGGCGTCGCAGGCGTCGAACCAGCGCCGCCAGTCGTCGACGGGAGGCAGCCCCAGGCCGGCCCGCACCTCGGTGAAGCCGGCGACCAGTTCGGTCCCGTAGGTGTGGGCGGCCACGGGCGCCGCCATCACCTGGGTCGGCGCCAGCGCCAGCCAGGCGGCCGGGGCGCCGAGCAGTTCGCCGACGAAGCGCACCGACACACCGGAGGTGTGCCGGCCGACGAGCACCGTCTCGCCGGGACGGTACAGCTCCCGCAGCATCGCGCACTCCCGGGCGATCTGCTCGAACATGCCGTTGCGCCGGTAGAAGCCCTCCCAGCCGAGGCGGCCGGGGGCGGAGCCGAGCAGGCCGGGCGTGTCGGCCAGGGTGCGCTCAAAGGCGGACTCGTCGTCGATGGCCCGGAAGCCGAGACCGGCCGCGACGGCGGCGTCCCGGTAGGGCGCGTGGGTCAGCAGCACCACACGGTGCCCCGCCCCGGCGAGGGCGGCGCCCACCGCCACGAAGGGCAGCACGTCGCCGTCGCTGCCGTGCGTCACCAGCAGGAAGAGGGACATCCGCCCGCCTACGCCGACTCGGCGCCGACGCCACCGCCGGCGCCGGTGGAGTCCGCCAGCAGGGCGCTGAGCTCTTCCTCGCTCATGCCGTCCAACTCGGCTTCCAGGGCGCGCAGTTCGTCGGCGTCCAACGCGCCCAGCAGCAGCTCGTCCACCGCGGCGGCGGCGCCGCGCACGGTGAAGCCCTCGGTGAACAGGCGGTCGAGGGGCAGTTCCACGCCCCAGGTGTCCTGCACCCCGGCGAGCATCCGGACCAGGTTCAGCGAGGTGCCGCCGGCCGCGAAGAAGTCGGTGTCGACGTCTTCGGGTGCGGTGCCCAAGGCTTCGGCCCACAGGGCCGCCACGCACTCCTCGGTCGGGGTCATCGGGCCCCTCCGCCCACTAGGGAACGGACACGGGCGTACGGGACGTCCATCGTGGTTCTCCTTGCGCACTTGCACATGACTGACAGAGGGGTCCGCCGGCGGAACCGGCCGGGCCCGCGACGTACCGATGCGTGGGGGGAGTCGTGCAGCTGGAAAGAGAGACCGGGGAGTCGACTGCTCACCCGGGGCCATTCCCTGAAGTGGGAGCGCTCCCACGATGGCCCGAAGCATTTCCCCCGTCCCGCCGACGGTAGTTCAGCAGCGGCCCGTCGGGCCTGTCAATGCGTACGCAAGGGGAAATTGGGCCACAGGCGACCGCGATTGGCCGGTCGCACCCCCGTCGCGTCCCCTGGCGCGGGCGGCGGAGGCAGCAGGCAACTGCATGGCAACGGGAGGGGGCAGGGGGAGGGGAAGGGGGAAGACACAGGCCACGTGCAGCGGACGGCGGAGGCCGCAGGCGGGGTTCTTGCCCTGACGGCTGACGACGCTTCGGCTGCAGGACACCGTATGGTCACACCGGACGGGCACGTTTCGGCCGTCCCCGCTTGACTCGCCTGGCATGCGTCCGCCTCCCCGCCCCCGGACGCGATGCGAAAGGACGTCGTACGCCGTGTCCCTGCTTCGGTCAGCGGCCCTCCCCCAGCCGCTCCCCGCCCCCGCCGCCGCCCCGGGCGGCCTGCCCACCCCCGCTCCCGCTCCCGTCTCCGTCCGGGTTCGCGGTCCGCTGCGCTCCCCCGTCGTCTCCAGGCTCGCCCGGCACGCCTTCGCCGTGCTTCCGCTGCTGGTCATCGGGGCCTGGGCGGTGGTCGACTGGCCGTCCATGCGGGCCGGCGCGGCCCGGCTGGCCGGGGCCGAACCGGGCTGGCTGCTCGCCGCGTTCGGGTTCACCTGCCTCGGCTGGGTGGCCGCCGCGCTGAACCGGCAGGGCGCCATACCGGAACGGCTCCCGCCGGGACTGCTGCTCGCCTCGCAGTTCGCGGCCGGCGCCGCCAACCACGTCCTCCCGGCCAGCATCGGCGCGCACGCCGTCACCCTGCGCTTCCTTCAGGCCCAGGGCATCCCGCTCGCCCGGGGCACCGCCTCGCTCGCCCTGTACTCGCTGGTCAGACCGGTCGCCAAGACGATGGTCCTGCTCGTGTTCCTGATCGCCTTCCCCGGCATGCTGCGCCTCGGCGCCCTGTTGCCGGACGACCGCACGCTCCTCGTGGTCGCCGCCTCGGTGCCGGCCGCCGGGGCCGCGGCGGCCGTGCTCCTGACGACCGTGCCCGCCCTGCGCCGCCCGACCGCGTCCTTCCTGCGCACCGCCCTCACCGACGCGCGGGTCCTGCACACCCGCCCCAGCCGAATCCTCGCCCTGTGGGGCGGGGCCGCCGCCACGCCGCTGATCCAGGGCAGCGTGATCGCCACGGTCGGCTTCTCGCTGGGGCTGCCACTGAGCTGGGCGCAGGTGGTGTTCGCGCTGCTCGTCGCCAGCACCGCGGTCGGCGCGGTCCCGGCGCCGGGCGGCATCGGCCCGGTGGACGCGGCGCTCGTCTTCACGATGGTGGCGTTCGGCGCGCCGGTGGGCCTGGCGACGGCGACCGTCGTGGCCTACCGAGTGGTGACGGTGTGGGTGCCGCTGCTGCCGGGCGCGCTGGTCCTGTCGGCGCTGGTGCACCGGAAGGTGCTGTGACGGAGGGACGGTGAGGGAGGGGCGGTGACGACAGGCGCGGTGACGGAAGGCTTCAGTCCAGGCCCAGCCGGCGCAGGACGCCCGTCGTGTCCGGTTCGGCGGTCAGACCGGCCGGCAGCGGCGGCCGGCGTACGACGACGACGGGCAGGCCCTGGGCGCGGGCGGCCGTGAGCTTCGCGGCCGTCGCCGCTCCCCCGCTGTCCTTGGTGACCAGGACGTCGATGCGGTGCTCGCGCAGCAACGCGGACTCGCCGGCGACGTCGAACGGCCCGCGGGCGAGCAGCACCCGCGTGTCCGGCGGCAGCGGCGGCTCGGGCGGATCCACGGACCGTACGACGAAGTGCAGGCCGGCGAGGTGGGCGAAGGCGGCGAGGCCCAGCCGGCCGGTGGTGAGCAGGACCCGGCGGCCCAGGCGGGGCAGCAGTGCGGCGGCGGCGTCCAGGGAGGCGACCGGATGCCAGTCGTCCCCGAGGGCCGGCCGCCAGCCCGGCCTGCGCAGCACCACGGCCGGCACGCCGGTCAGCGCCGCCGCCCGCGCCGCGTTGGCCGTGATCGTCTCGGCGAAGGGATGGGTGGCGTCCACGAGGGCGTCCACGTCGTGCGCGAGCATCCACTGGGCGAGCCCCTGCGGCCCGCCGAAGCCTCCGACGCGCACCTCACCGGGGAGCGCCCCCGGCCGGGTCACCCGGCCCGCCAGCGAGGTCGTCACCCGCACGTCCGGCCGCGCGGACAGGGCGGCGGCCAGTTCACGGGCCTCGGTGGTGCCGCCGAGGATCAGGACGTGGGGGGACGGGGACATGGGGGTGAGCGTACGCCGACGGGATCTCACGGTCGGGGGGGGCGTCGTCACGGCAACAGCAGCTGCACGCCGCCCACGACCGTCGCCGCGATCACGAGTTGTTCGAACAGTCGCTGGTTGATGCGGTTCACAGCCCATTTGCCGACCACCGCACCAGGCACGACGAACAGCACGAGTGCGGCGTCCAGCAGCAGCGAGCGGCCGTCGATCAGGCCCAGCCCGACGCTGAACGGCACCTTCGACACGTTCACGACCAGGAAGAAGAACGCCGACGTCCCCAGGAATCCCAGCTTCCGGAACCCCGCCGACAGCAGGTACAGCGACATCACCGGCCCGCCCGCGTTGGCGACCATCGTCGTGAAGCCGCCCAGGACGCCGTACGACCGCGCCTTGATCCGGCCGGCCGCGGTGGCCACCTCCTCCGGCTCGGGCTCCGGTTCCCCCGCCGTCCCGGCCCGCCGCCGGCGCCACACCGTCACGCCCGCCATCAGCAGCAGGATCGCTCCGATCGACCTGCGGACGACGTCGTCACCGGCCCACATCAGGAAGACCGTGCCGAGGACGACCCCCGCCCCGACAGCCGGGAACAGCCGCCACAGCGTGGGCCAGTGGGCGTGCCGCCGGTAGGTGGCGGAGGCCACCACGTCCCCGGCGATCAGCAGCGGAAGCAGTACGCCGGTGGAGGCGCGGGCCGGAAGCACCGCCGCGAAGATGGCGAGGCTGACCGTGTTGGCGCCGCTCACAGCCGTTTTCGAGAAGCCGACGAGAAACACGGCGAGGGCGAGGGCGGCGAACTGCCAGCCGTTGATGTTCCAGAGCGTCATCGTGTCCATGCGGACACTCATGCTAGGCGTATGCGATCAACGCCTGATCAGCACCGCACCGACCGCCCCATCACCACCGCACCGACCGCCGCATCAGTGCCGTACCGCCGCCCGGCCGGCACCGCACCCACCGCCGGATCAGCGCCGCACCGCCGCCCCACCAGCGCCGCACCCACCGCCGGATCAGCGCCGCACCGCCGCCCCACCAGCGCCGCACCCACCGCCGGATCAGCGCCGCACCGCCGCCCCACCAGCGCCGCGCCCACCGCCTGATCAGCACCGCACCGGCAGCGGGGCAAGCGCCGCATCCGCCCCCGCCCCGCTCCCGTTCACGCCCGCTCGACGAGCACCGCGCTGCCCTGCCCCACGCCCACGCACATCGTCGCCAGCCCCCGCCCCGCGCCGGTGCGGCGCATCCGGTGCAGCAGCGTCGTCAGGATGCGGGCGCCGGAGCAGCCCAGCGGATGGCCGAGGGCGATCGCGCCGCCGCTGGGGTTGACCAGCTCGGGGTCGAAGCCGAGCTGCTCCACGCAGGCGAGGGCCTGTGCCGCGAACGCCTCGTTGAACTCGGCCTCCTCGACGTCCCCCACCTCCCAGCCGGCGCGCGCCAGCACCTTCCGCGTCGCCGGGACCGGGCCGATGCCCATCACGTCGGGGTGCACCCCCGCGGAGGCGCCGGCGACATAGCGGCCGAGGGATACGAGACCGAGATCGTTCAGGGCCTCCTCGCTGACCAGCAGCAGACCGGCCGCGCCGTCGTTCATGGGAGAGGCGTTGCCCGCGGTCACCGTGCCGCCCGGCCGGAAGACCGGCTTCAGACTCGCCAGCTTCTCGTACGAGGTGTCCTCCCGGACGCACTCGTCGCTGTCGACGATCACCCCGTCCGGGCGTTCCACCGGCAGGAGTTCCGCGTCGAAGTGGCCATTCTTGCGGGCGTCGGCGGCGAGCCGGTGGCTGCGCAGGGCGAACTCGTCCTGCCGCTCGCGCGGGACGCCGTACCGCTCGGCGACCTCCTCGGCGGTCTCGCCCATGGACAGCAGGCCGTGCAGATCCTTCATCGCCGGGTTGACCAGCCGCCAGCCGAGCCGGGTGTCGGCGGTCTCGATGCGGTGCGGCAGGGCCTCGTCGGGGCGGGGCAGCACGAAGGGGGCGCGGCTCATCGACTCGGAGCCGCCGGCGAGGACGACGTCGGCCTCGCCGGCCGCGATGGTGCGGGCGGCGGCGGTGACGGCTTCCAGCCCGGAGGCGCACAGGCGGTTGACCGTGGCGCCGGGCACGGACTCGGGGAGCCCGGCGAGCAGGGCGGCCATGCGGGCGACGTTGCGGTTGTCCTCGCCCGCCTGGTTGGCGGCGCCCCAGTAGACGTCGTCGACGCGGGCGGGGTCGAGCGCCGGCACGTCGGCGATCAGGCCGCGGATGACGGTGGCGGCGAGATCGTCGGGCCGCACGCGGGACAGGGCTCCGCGCAGTTTGCCGATGGGGGTGCGGCGGGCTGCCGCGAAGTGGACGGGACGCACGACGGGACTCCCTCGGGGCTGACCGGGTGACCGGGGTGACCGGATGGTCGGCAGAGTGTTAATTAGCACCGCTAGTTTGCTTCCTGGGACTATAGTCCGCCGCCCGTCCGCCTGGAAAGGACCCCGCACCCGCCCCGTCCGGCGAGACGCGTGGTGTTTACACCGGTTCGCCCGGGGCACCCGCGCTCGCATGGAGTGGTTGCGGAGCGCCGCCTGTGTGGACGAGGACCCCGAACTTTTCTTCCCCGTGGGTACCACCGGTCCCGCACTGCGGGACGTCGCCGCGGCCAAGCGCGTCTGCGCCCGGTGCGCGGTGACCGCCGAGTGTCTGCGCTTCGCGCTGAGCAGCGGGCAGACCTCGGGCGTGTGGGGCGGAACGGCCGAACACGAACGCGCCGCACTGCTCCGCCACTCCAGGGCGTCCAGCACGACCTGAGACCGGACGTCCCGCACGATACGAGGAGAGACACGCACCATGACCGTCGTGAGAAGCACGCTGCCCGACGACGCCCGCCGGGTCGCCTGCGACGCGCTTCAGGAAACCCTGGTGGACCTGCTCGGGCTGTCACTGACCGGCAAGCAGGCGCACTGGAACATCGTGGGCCCGCGTTTCCGTTCCATCCACTTCCAGCTCGACGAACTCGTCTCGAGCGCCCGGAGCTTCGCCGACACCGTGGCGGAGCGGGCCGCGGCCCTGGGCGTGCCGCCGGACGGCCGCCCCGAGACCATCGCCGCCGCCTTCGCGCTGCCCGGCCCCAAGGACGGCTGGCTGCGCGACGAGGAGGTCGTGCGGCTGATGGTGGAGTCGCTGGACGAGGCGATCGGGCGGCTGCGCAAGCGGATCGAGGCGACCGAGAAGCCGGATCCGGTCACGCAGGACCTGCTCATCTCCATCACCGCCGACCTGGAGAAGGCGCGGTGGATGTTCGAGGCGGAGAACTTCCCGCGCGAGTGAGATCGCGAGCGCGGCGCGCAGACGGACGTCGCGAACGAGCCCGCGCCCGAGCAGACGCGAAGGCGTCACGAGCCGATGTCGCTGGGCCATGATCCGTTGAAGTCGTGACCGAAGCGGTCGTCACCGCCCGGACGGTCGCAGTCCGCGGGCCGGTCGCCGTCGCGGCCGCGCGGGCCCCGCACGGGGCGGACCCGCGCGCCCCGCGGCGGGCGGCAGGCCCCGAACACCCCTCCAAGCGGGGGACAATGGCCGGAAGCGACACCGTCCGCGCGTGACAGGACCCTCCACGGCCCGCAGCGGCCGAGTCTCCCCCACCCCTCGACCGGCGTGGTGAGGCCCGCCGACAGGACGCCGAACCGGCAGTCCGCGCCGCCCCGTCGCCCCGTGCCGCACCGGCCGCGGAGGTGGCCGAAGACAGTCTCCGCCCCGGCGCATGATCGTGTCAGACTGCTCGAAACCCCAGGCCCGGCGCACCGCCGGGCAGTCGAGCAGAGGAGCTCCGCGTGACCGGGACCCGGCCGGCCGTCCACATCGACACCACGAAGCCGCATCCGGCGCGGGTGTACGACTGGTACCTCGGCGGCAAGGACAACTACCCGGTGGACGAGCAGCTCGGCCGGCAGATCGCGGCCATCGACAGCGGCGCGCCGCGGGCCGCGCGCAGCAACCGCTGGTTCATGCAGCGCGCCACCCGGCTGCTGGTGCGCGACGGCATCCGCCAGTTCCTGGACATCGGTTCGGGCATACCGACCGAGCCCAACATGCACCAGATCGCCCAGGCCGTCGCGCCGGACGCGCGGGTGGTGTACGTCGACAACGACCCGATCGTCCTCGCCCACGCCGCCGCCCTGCTGCGCGGCACCCCGGAGGGCCGGACGGAGTACCTCCAGGCGGACGCCCGCGATCCGCACGCCATCCTCGAAGGGGCGGCCCAGGTCCTCGACCTCGGCCGGCCGGTCGCGCTCTCGCTGATCGCGCTGATGCACTTCATCGCGGACGAGGACGGCGCCTACGACGTGGTCGACACGCTGGTCGGCGCGCTCGCGCCGGGCAGCTGTCTGGTGCTGTCGGCGATGACGGCCGACTTCGAGCCGGAGAACGTGCGGCGCGGCATCGCGGCGTACACGGCGAACGGGGTCACCCTGGTGGCCCGCTCGCGTGACGAAGTGGGCCGTTTCTTCAGGGGACTGGAGCTGCTGGAGCCCGGTGTCGTGTCCGTGCGTGACTGGCGGCCCGACCTCGCGGGCGACGAATCCGACATCGGCCCGGCGCCGGTGTCGCTGTACGGCGCGGTGGGCCGCAAGCCGTGACGGCCCCGCCCTTGCGGGTGCCCGTGCCCTGAGCCCTGGGCCGCCCCGGCCTCGACGGCACCCCGGCCTCACGAACCCCGGCTCCGAAGGCCTGCGTCCCTCGCCTGACGGCCCCCGCCCCGGTTCAGCCCAGCCGGGCCAGCGCCGCCGACACCAGCGTCCGCGTGCCCGGCAGGAGCACGGCGAGGTCGGGAGCGAAGCGAGGGCTGTGGTTGCTGGGCACGTTGTCCAGCTTCTCCGTCAGGTCCGCCCCCGGCGCCGCCTCCCAGACGCCGGCCGGGGTCGTGGTCACGAACCAGAAGTCGTAGGGGACGCCCTCGGGCGCGAGGAGGGAGAAGTCCTCGCTGCCCATCGCCGGGCCGAAGTCCAGCACCGCTCCCTCGCCCAGGAGCCCGCGGTGGACGGCCGCGATGTGCTCGTCGAGGGCGGCGTCGTTGACGGTGTTGGGGCAGCCGGGCCGCACCGTGACGGTGGGCGGTGCGGGGCATCCGGCGGCCTGGCACTCGCCGGTCACGATCCGGTGGACCGCGGCGAGGACGTCCTCGCGCACCCGGGCGTCCTGGGTGCGCAGGTTGAGGGAGAGCCGGGCCTCGTCGGGGATGACGTTGCCCCGGGTGCCGGCGTGGAAGCAGCCCACCGTGAGGACGGCCGACCGGGCGGCGGCGACCTCCCGCGAGACGACGGTCTGCAGCCGCGTGACGATGAACGCGCCGGTGACGACCGGGTCGACCGTGGTCTCGGGGCGCGAGCCGTGACCGCCGCGGCCGTGCACGACGACCTCGATGTCGTCGGACGCCGACATGATCAGGCCGGGTGTGTGCGCGACGAACCCGGCGAGTCCGGGTGCGGCGTGCTGGCCGAACAGCGCGTCGGGACGCGGGAAGCGCGTGTGCAGCCCGTCCGCGACCATCGCCGCGGCTCCCCCGCCCGACTCCTCGGCGGGCTGCCCGATCACCACCACCGTCCCGGACCACGTCTCCCGTCCGGCGGCGAGCGCCTCGGCGGCGCCGGCCAGCCAGGTGACGTGCAGGTCGTGTCCGCAGGCGTGCATCACGCCGTCGACGGTGGAGGCGTACTCCAGCCCCGTCGCCTCCGGCACGGGCAGCGCGTCCATGTCGCCGCGCAGCCAGACGACCGGCCCGTCCCCGTTGGCCAGGACGCCGACCACGCCGGTGCGGCCGACGTTTTCGGCCACCTCGTAGCCCGCGGCGCGCAGCCGGGCGGCCAGCAGGCCCGCGGTGCGGTGTTCCTCGAAGGCGAGTTCGGGGTGGCGGTGCAGGTCCCGGTAGAGCTGCTCCAGCGCGTGGGGCCGCACGTCGGCGGTGATGTCCCGCGCGAGATCCGCCGCTGCCTGCGGTTCCCTCATGCTGCTTCCTTCCCTCGACCGCGGTTGGCTGGGACGCGTCGTGGCACGCCCGGCGGAGCACCGCGCGATCATGACCGCGTCCGGCTGCCGGTACGCTGTGGCAGCCGCGGCATCTTCCCATCATCACCGGCGCGGACGCGGTGAGTTGCGGCCCGCGGCGTCATGAGGTCACACAGCTTGAGGATGAACGACAGGTGCTCATAGCGGGCCGGTACCGGCTGCAGGATCCCATCGGGCGGGGCGCGATGGGCGAGGTCTGGCGGGCGTACGACGAGACGCTCGGCAGAGCGGTGGCGGTGAAGCTGCTCCTGCCCCAGGACTCCGACCCCACCGCCTCCTCCCGGTTCCGTCTGGAGGCGCAGACCGCGGGCCGGCTGCATCACCCGTACGTGGTGGGCGTGCTGGACTTCGGGTCGTACGAGGACCGGCTGTTCCTCGTGATGGAGCTGGTGGACGGCGACAGTCTGGCGCGGCTGCTCGCCGGGTCCGGTCCGCAGTCCGCCGAGCGGGTGGCCCGGATGGCGGCGCAGGCCGCGGCGGGGCTCGCCGCCGCCCATCAGCAGGGCATCGTGCACCGCGACATCAAGCCGGCCAATCTGCTGCTGGACGCCGACGGCACGCTGAAGATCGGCGACTTCGGCATCGCCCGTTTCCTGGACGACCCGGCCGCCGCGCTCACCGCGACCGGGCAGATCGTGGGCACGAGCCTGTATCTGGCGCCCGAGCGCGCCCTGGGCAGGCCCGCGGGTCCGGCCAGCGACGTCTACTCCCTCGGCTGCGTGCTCTACCAGCTCCTGACCGGCGTGCCGCCGTTCCGTGCCGACACGCCGATCGCGATCCTGCATCAGCATCTGGACGCCGTCCCCGTGCCGCCCCGGCAGCTGGGCGCCGACGTGCCGCCCGCCTTCGAGAGCTATCTGCTGGGCCTGCTGGCCAAGCAGCCAGAGCACCGGCCCACCGCCGCCGAGGTCGCCGAGTGGTTCGCCGGCGGCGCCTGGCAGGGCCGTCCCGAGCCGCTCCCGGCCGCCGCACCGGCTCCGGCCGCGGTCCCCCCTGCCGCCCCGGCGCCGACCACCGCACCGCCGCGGCCGGCCGCCGGGGCCGGACCGGCGACGACGTATGCGCTCCCGTCCCCCTCGCGGGGCCGTGGCCGGTCCGCCGCCGCCCCGGCCGTCACCCCGCGGCGGGTGGCCGCGGCAGCCGCCGCGGTCGCCCTGTTCCTGGGCGCGATGCTGGCGGGCAGGGCGTGGTTCGCCCCGGACGGGACCGCGACGGAGGGCTCCCGCACGGACTCCACCGGTACCTCTGCCCCGGCGAGCCCCTCACCCGGCGCATCGGCCCCGGCGACCCCGTCGTCCTCCCCCACGCCGGTCTCGGCGACCCCGTCGTCCTCCCCCAAGCCGGTCTCGGCCCCGACGCTCTCCTCCCCGACGCCGGCCCCCGAGGACGACGGCGGGCACGACGGCGGCAAGGACGACCGGAGCGGAAAGGGCGGCAAGGACCCCGGGAAGGGCGAGGACCGGGAAGAAGAGGACGACGACTGACGCGCCCGCCTACGCCGACGCCCGCAGGAAGTCGGCCGGCGGGACGAAGAAGCGGGTGCCGGTGACGGCCCGCGAGTAGTCCAGCAGCGGATCGGGGCCCGCGTCGTCCGCGCCGAGGTACATGCGCTCCAGCATCGTCTCCGTCACCTCCGGATCACGGGAGAGGGCGAGGAAGTACGTGCCGAACTCGCCGTGCCCCGGTCTGCCGAACGGCATGGCGGCGCGCACGATCCGCAGCTCGGCGCCGTCCGGCCCGACGACGCTGTTGACGTCCTTGTGGGAGCCGGGCGCGTCGAGTTCGACGTTGGTCTGCTTGGTGCGGCCGATCACCTTCTCCTGGGTCTCCACCGGCAGGCTCTCCCAGGCGTCCACGTCGTGCAGGTACTTCTGCACGACCGCGTAGCTGCCCCCGCGGAAGTCCCGGTCCTCGTCGCCGACGAGGGCCGCGTCGGCGGCGTCGGGTCCGACGGGGTTCTCGGTGCCGTCGACGAAGCCGAGGAGGTTGCGGGCGTCGTAGTAGGCGAAGGCGTGTACCTCGTCCTCGACGACGGCCACCCCGCGCAGCCGCTTCATGATCTCGGCGGCGAGCGCGAAGCACAGGTCCGCCCGGGCCGCCCTGACGTGGAAGAGCAGGTCCCCCGGGGTGGCGACGGCATGGTGGCGAGGCCCCTTCAGCTCGCGGAAGGGGTACAGCCGGGCCGGGCGGGGCCCGGTGAACAGCCGGTCCCAGGCGTCCGACCCCACCCCGGCCACGCAGGACAGGCGTCCGTCGGGGTACGGGAAGCCGAGTGCGCGTTCCCAGCCGGCGAGCCCCGCCAGCACGTCCCGGGCCGTCCTCTCCCCGCCCGGTGCGACGGACACCACCAGGAACACGGCTGCGCTGGTCATCGGGTTCAGCACGGGCTGCGGCTGCCCGCCGGCCGAGGATGTCGGCGACGACATGGCTCCCCTCCCTGTGGGACACGACGCAACGGCCCGGACGGCCGATGGGCCCCTGACACCCTGCCCGTGAGAACCGGCCATGACACGGTCGCAGTCCCGGCGCACGGATGCCCGCCGTGCGCGCCCCGCGCGCCGCTCGTCCGGGTGACCGAGGGGCGGTCAGCCGTCCGCGCCCGGCAGCCCCAGCACGCGCCTTACGGTGCGCAGCACGCCGTCGTCGTTGTTGGAGGGCGCGAGGTGGCGGGCCCGCCGGACGACGTCGGGGTGGGCGTTGGCCATCGCGAAGGACCACTCGGCGGCGTCGAGCATCTCCAGGTCGTTGAGGTAGTCGCCGAACACCATGGTCTGGGCGGGCGTGATGCCCAGTTCCCGCTGGAGGCGGCGGACGGCCGCCCCCTTGTCGGCGGTTCGGTTCATGATGTCGACCCAGTGCTCGCCGGAGACGACGACCTGGTGGGTGGCGGTGAAGGCGGCCAGCGCCGGCGCCGTGGTCCGCTCGACGGGGCCGAAGTCGTAGAGGGCGACCTTGAGGATGTCGTCGTCGACGGCGGTGACGTCGGGGACGACGCGCAGCTCCACGTAGTACCGGCGCACCTCGGCCAGGAAGGCCTCGTCGGCGCGCTCGACGTAGGCGGAGCGCTTGCCGCAGACGACGGCGCCCACGTCGACGCCGTCGGCGGCGAGCCGCCGCACCGCCGCCACCACCTCGGTCCGCGCGGCGGGATCCAGCGGGTCGGAGCTGAGTTCGACGCCGTCGCGCACCACGTAGGTGCCGTTCTCCGCGATGAAGACCATGCCCTGCGACGCCCGCCGGAACTCGCGCGCGAGGGTCGCGTACTGGCGGCCGCTCGCCGGGCTGAACAGCACCCCGCGCTCCGCCAGCTGCTCCAGCACCTCCCACAGCCCCGCCGGGGGCTGCTTGGCGTCGTCGAGGAGGGTGCCGTCCATGTCGGTGACGACCAGCCTGATGTCGGCGGGACCGGCGGGCCGGCCGGAGTCGGCGGGGGCGACGGCGGTGAGGGGCGCGTGCGAGAAGGGCATGTCCTGCTTCCTCCGGGTGAACGGCTGTCCACCCTACCGGTGCCGTCCGGCGCGCCCGTGGGCCGTCCCGCTCACCGGATTGCCGGGACAGAGTGATCACCGGGGCGGCACAATGGCCGGTGAGGGGCGGTCCCGGCAGGGGGCGGCAGAGGAGGACGACGTGAGCGAGGCCCACACCGACGCGGAGGGATCGGCACGGCTGAACACCTCGGTGGCGCACAACGCCCGGGTCTGGAACTTCTGGATCGGCGGCAAGGACAACTACGAGGTGGACCAGCGGGTCGGCACGCACGTCGCGTCGATGTTCCCGCTCGTCCGGGACATCGCCCGCGCCGACCGCGACTTCCTCGGCCGGGCGGTGCGGCATCTGGCGGGCGAGCGCGGGGTGCGGCAGTTCCTCGACATCGGCACCGGGCTGCCGACCGCCGACAACACCCACGAGATCGCGCAGCGCGTCGCGCCCGACGCGCGGATCGTGTACGTCGACAACGACCCGATCGTGCTGCTGCACGCCCGCACCCTGCTCACCGGCACGGCCGAGGGCCGCACCGACTACGTCGACGCCGACGTGCACGACCCCGACGCCATCCTGGAGCGGGCCGGCGGCGTGCTGGACCTGTCGCGTCCCGTGGCGGTGATGATGCTCGGCATCCTCAACTTCGTCCTGGACACCGACGAGGCCCGCCGCATCGTCCGCCGGATCATGGACGCGGTGCCCTCCGGCAGCTTCCTGGTGCTGACGCATCCCACCTTCGAGCCCGACCTGGGCGGCGAGGGTCAGATTCCGGCCATGAAGTTCTGGAACGAGAACGCCACTCCGCCGATCACCGCCCGCGGCCGCGCCGACGTCGCCGCGTTCTTCGACGGCCTGGAACTGCTGGAGCCGGGTCTGGTGTCGTGTGCGCAGTGGCGCGCCGGACTTCACGCGCCGGTGGTGGTGCCGCAGTTCGGCGCGGTCGCCGTCAAACCCTGACACGGACGGGGAGCAGTCCGGACGACACCGAAAGTATGATCAAGCAATGTCTGACATGACCGAAACCACGCCCGGTTGGCTCACGCCCGACGAACTCGAACTGGCCCGCGCCCGTATGCCCATCCTGTACGTCGAGGCCGTGCCGGTGCGCGTCGACGACAGCGGCGAGGTCACCAGCATCGGCCTGCTGCTGCGCATCGGACCGGACGGCACGGTCAGCCGCACCCTGGTCTCCGGCCGCGTCATGCACCACGAGCGCGTCCGGGACGCCCTGCTGCGCCACCTGGAGAAGGACCTCGGCCCGGTCGCCCTCCCGCGCATCCCGGCCTCGCTGCAGCCCTTCACGGTCGCCGAGTACTTCCCGACGCAAGGCATCACGCCGTACCACGACCCGCGTCAGCACGCGGTGTCCCTGGCCTACGTCGTCCCGGTGACCGGCGACTGCCGGCCCCGGCAGGACGCCCTCGACCTGGTGTGGTTCGACCCGCACGAGGCGGCGTCCCCCCAGTTGCACAGCGAGATGCCGGGCGGACACGGGGTCCTGCTCAAGCAGGCGCTCGCCCATGTGGGCCTCACCTTCTGAGCCCCGGAACCTTCTGAGACCGGGACCGGGAACCGGGCCCGGAACGCGTTCAGCGGGTCCGCCGACATCGGCGGACCCGCTGAACAACACCGTCGGGACGACAGGATTTGAACCTGCGACCCCTTGACCCCCAGTCAAGTGCGCTACCAAGCTGCGCCACGTCCCGGTGCCGTCTGACCTGGGGTTTCCCCCGGCCGAACGCGCAGGGAAACAATACCGCACTCCGGTCGGTGATCGCGCACGGCTTTGTCCGCGCGGAGCCCGGGGCCCTCACTCCCCCGGCGGCAGCCCCAGGCGGGGGTGGGCCTCCAGCAACCGGGTCGGGGCCGCCTGGCGCCAGGAGTCGGCGAGGATGGCCCGCAGCTCGTCCTCGTCGTCCAGGGCGGCCAGGCGGGCCCGCACCCAGGCGAACTGGGACTCGTGGTCGGCGATCCAGAACTTCCCCGGCTCGGCCAGCACCAGCTCGTCGCGCTCCTCCTTGGGACAGCGCACGGCCATGGAGGTCTCGTCCTCCGGGAGGGTGGCGAACATCTTCCCCGCGACCCGGAACGTGGGCATGCTCCAGGCGATCTTCTCCGTCGTGTCCGGCAGGGACAGGGCGATACGACGTACGTCTTCGGCATCCGGCATGATCGGCACCGTAGCGGCAGGCACTGACACTCACCCCGCGGACAGGTGTTTGTAGTACAGCGTGGTGGGGCGCAGCACGCCCGACGGGTCCGCCGCGTAGTCGGGGATCGTCCCGGCCCTGGTCCAGCCGGCGCCGCGGTAGAGGCGTTCGGCGGGGCTGCCGCTCTCGGTGTCCAGGTGGAGCAGGGTCATCCCCAAGGCGGCGGCCGCGCCTTCCGCGGTGTCCAGCAGCCGGCGGCCCAGTCCGCGCCCGCGGGCGTCCCGGTGCACCATCAGCTTGACCAGCTCCGCGCGGTGCCGGCTGTTGGGCTTGTCCGGGAAGACCAGGCTCACCGTGCCGACGACCCGCTCCCCGTCGTACGCCGCCCACACCGCGCTCTCCCCGGCGGCCACGGCGCGGGCCCGCCCCTGCCACCAGGCGACGGCGTCCGCCCGCGCGAGCGGCGCGAGGAACCCGACGGAGGCGCCGCCGGCGACGGTGTCGACCAGCAGATCGGCCAGCTGTTCGACGCGGTCGAGCACCCGCGTCGCATCCAGCGCGGTCACGGTCACGGCAGCACCACCGCCAGCGCGTACCGTGCGGCGCCGGGCCCGGCGCACCGGAACCGGGTCGGCCCCCACACGCGCAGCCGCAGGCAGTCGCCGGCGTCGAGGCGGTGCTCGACGTCCTGCGCGGTCACGGCGAGGGTCCCGTCCAGGACCCAGATGTGCTGTTCCAGGCCGGGGACGGGCGGCCGGTCGTAGGCGATGTCGGCGCCGGGTGCGAGCCGTCCCTCGACGAGTTCGCCGCGCAGCCCGGAGTGCGGCGGCGACACGGACCGCCGTACGAAGCCGGAGGCGCGGTCCTCCCACACCTGCTGGTCGGCGGCGCGCACCAGCGGCTCCGGTTCGGCCTCGACCTCGCCGAGGAGGCGGGACATGGTGCGGCCGTAGACGGCGCAGAGGCGGTTCAGCACGGCGGCCGTGGGGCTGATCTCCGCGCGCTCGGCACGGGACAGGGTGGAGCGGCTGACACCGCTGCGCTCGGCCAGTTCCCCCAGCGACCAGCCGCGCTCGGCCCGCAGCTCGGCGAGGCGCGCGCCCAGCCGGGCGTCGACGTCGGGGAGGGGAGCGCCGGGGGAATGAGGATCGGCGTGTCTCATATCCGGGATGTTATCCCGGATATGTGAAACGCCGCGAGGGGGGCGCCGCGTCCTACACCGCCGGGACCACCCGGCGGGTGAAGGGGTGGGCCGACGCGCCGCGGCGGGG